>JAFVTO010000047.1 GCA_017503165.1 Clostridia bacterium
AAGGACTATATCGTTCACACTCATGCCAAGGACGGAATCAAGCTTGACGACCGCGATCCCGAGGTCATTTACGGACTCAAGCCCGGAAACGCGATTGTCACCTCTCCCGCTTTCAAGGAGGTTGCTCTCGGGGAGGGCGGAGTCGACTTTCCCGCATATCTCGCCGCCCTTGACGACATTGGCTTCAAAGGCTTCCTTACCATTGAGCGCGAGGTAGGCGACAACCCCGCCGGTGATATTCAGAGAGCGGTTCAGTTCCTTAAGGACATTATAGGCTGACACCCTACCTTGACCTCATAAGTAAGCTTCTATAAAAATTGCAAATATAAAAAACAGTTATCATCCCCGACCGTCGGTGAGGTGATAACTGTTTTTTTGTCCTTAACGTGGCAATTCGACACAGTTATAATACTTTACTCAGTAATCTCCTGATCCTCTGTTGCCGGAAAAATTACGTATGCGCACACAGCAATTCCAAAATGATACTGGCGCGGTATTATACAAAGCAAACGACGTGGGCAAATAAAAAAGGCGTGATACGCCGTTAAGAGTATCACGCCAAAGCATCAGCCGTTGTTTTCTCCATTCTTATTTCCCGGGTGATCGCCAACCGCCTCCGCAGGTGCTTCGTTCTGCTCGGACACAGGAGCGTTATCGGGCTCATAAGGATTGTTCTGCGGATATGGGTCGTTCTGCGGATATGGGTTGTTCTGCGGATATGGGTTGTTCTGCGGATATGGGTTGTTCTGCGGATATGGGTTGTTCTGCGGATATGGATTGTTCTGCGGATATGGATTGTTCTGCGGATATGGATTGTTCTGCGGATATGGATTGTTCTGCGGATATGGATTGTTCTGCCCATAGGGAACGTTAGGCGCATAAGGGTCATTCTGCTGCTGACCGAATGGCTGAGCTCCCGCCATTCCGTATGCCTCTGCGTTTTTAAGACTGATTGCCGCCCTTATTCCCTGAATAATATAATACATCATTATCACATGGAAGAACAGTCCTAAAAAATCAAAGTTTGTAAGTGTATAGATCGTATCCAAGCCCATTATCACTGCTGCAATTATCATCCAGATATGATGCTTCTTCGCAAAAGCCCAGCACATAACCAGTACAATAAGTGGGATCAAGCCTATAAATACGTCTATATATCCACTTAAGGCAATCTCCTCTGCAGAAAAATCTGCCAGCTCCTCCGCTCCCTCCATATCCACATAATCACCGCTGATATACAAATACCCAAAGAAAAGCATATCGACAGAGAAGGTTATCGAGAATGTGAAATATGTTCCGTCTATAAGAAGCAATGCTATACTTATAACACTAAGCAGTACAACCAATAGAATCTCATGCCTTCCCAGCTTGTAATTACGGTCGTAGTACTCAAACGTGCCTTTAGCGGGACCGCTGTTTCTACCCCATGCCATAGTCTTATCTTACCTTTCAATTCTTTATTAACTGCACATAT
The DNA here is from genome assembly GCA_017503165.1 of Clostridia bacterium. GTDB lineage: Bacteria > Bacillota > Clostridia > Oscillospirales > CAG-272 > SIG673. Next base: position 1,475 of record JAFVTO010000047.1, read on the forward strand.
TTTACAGCCACATACATTATATCACAACAACACATATCGTTTGTTAACGATGTGTTAATTCAACCTATTTTTTCATATAATCACAATTGCTCTCTATACATAACCATTATTTGGTATAATATTCTTGTTTTAATATAAAACTCCCCCGGATACTTCAGCTTAGTCCGAAGCATCCGGGGGAGCATCTTCAAACAGTCAATCTATATCTGTCACGGTTCTGAAGATCAATACTTCTTCTTTGCGGTGTAGGTGGTATGCAGGAGCTCATGAGACTTATGTCCGCAAGGCTCACCCAGGAACTCCTTATAGATCGCAATGATTTCGGGGTTCTCATGGGACTTACGCATCTTCTTGCTACCGTCCTCAGCATACAGAGCCTTAGCGCGAACACTCTTGAGGTCGATATACTGAAGCTCCTTAGCAGGAACGATAGGCTGTCCGCCACCGGTTACGCATCCACCGGGGCAACACATTACCTCGATAAAGTCATAGCTCTTCTCTCCGCTCTTGATTGCCTCGAGAACCTTCTTTGCATTTGCGGTTCCGTGAGCAACAGCAACGTTGACCTTCTTGATTCCAAGATCAATAGTGGCTTCCTTAACCCCCTCGATTCCGCGGACCTCAGTGAAATCTACGTTTTCAAGAGTCTTCTTGGTAACCAGCTCGTAAACTGTACGGAGAGCAGCCTCCATAACTCCGCCGGTAGCTCCGAAGATGTCCGCAGCTCCGGTGGACTCACCGAGAACGTGATCGAACTTCTCTTCGGGAAGATGAGCAAAGTCAATACCTGCCTGCTTGATCATTCTTGCAAGCTCACGAACGGTAATAACGTAATCAACGTCCTTCATGCCGTCATTTCCCAGTTCATGACGAGCTGCCTCATACTTCTTAGCGGTACAGGGCATAACGGAAACTACAACGATAGACTTGGGATCAATGCCCATCTTTTCAGCGTAGTATGACTTGACCATAGCACCGGTCATCTCATGAGGAGACTTGCAGGTAGAAAGGTTGGGAAGGAATTCGGGATAGAACTTCTCGCAGTAGGTAACCCATCCGGGAGAGCAGGAGGTGATCATGGGGAGTACAGATCCCTCGGTGGTCAGACGGTGGATAAGCTCAGTTCCTTCTTCCATAATGGTAAGGTCTGCACCGAAGTTGGTATCAAAAACCTTATCAAAGCCAAGACGGCGAAGGGAAGCGGCAAGCTTTCCGGTCTGTGCAACACCCATGGGCATACCGAACTCCTCGCCGATAGAGGCGCGGACCGCGGGAGCGGGCTGTACAACAACGTACTTATTGGGATCTCCGATAGCTGCCCAGACATCGTCAATATTCTCCTTCTCATGGAGAGCACCGACAGGACATGCAACGATACACTGACCGCAGTTTACGCAGGGAGTGTCAATGATAGAACGGTCGTAAATAGCACCGATCTTAGTCTTGAAGCCTCTCTTTGAAACTCCGATAGCGCCGATATCCTGAATAGAGGTACATGCGGCAATGCAACGGCGGCAGCTGATGCACTTGGAATTGTCACGTACTATGGAGGGGGAAAGCTCGTCTACAACGCACTCCTTCTTCGCTCCGTCAAAGGGATAAGCATCAACGCCATATTCACGGCAAAGGGCCTGAAGCTCGCAGTTACCGGAGCGCACGCAAGAGGTGCATTCACGGTTATGGGATGCGAGCAGAAGCTCAAGAATAACCTTTCTGTGCTTGCGCAGCTTAGGAGTGTTGGTGTGAACCACCATGCCCTCAGAAACCGGCATTACGCAAGCTGCGGACAGTCCTCTTGCCTTTTCTATCTCAACCAGGCAAATACGGCAAGCGCCGATCTGCTGAACATCCTTAAGATAGCAAAGGGTAGGGATGTTTATATTCGCGGCTCTTGCCGCTTCAAGAACGGTGGAGCCTTCGGGAACGGAGACTGCAACGCCGTCGATTGTTAAGTTGATCATGTTTTCCATTTCTCGATACTCCTTTATTACTTCTTTGAGATTGCGCCAAACTTACAGGACTCGATACATACGCCGCACTTTATGCACTTGCTCTGATCGATAACAAAGGGCTTCTTGATTTCTCCGCTGATAGCGCCGACAGGGCACTTTCTCGAGCAGAGGGAGCAACCCTTGCACTTATCCGGATCAATAACGACCTTGAGCAGGTTCTTGCAGCAGCCCGCGGGACAACGCTTCTCATAAACGTGAGCCTCATACTCATCGCGGAAGTAACGGAGCGTGGAAAGTACGGGGTTAGGAGCAGTCTGACCAAGTCCGCACAGAGAGGTGGTCCTGATGGTCTCTGCAAGCTCCTCCAGCTTTTCTATATCTCCATCCTCGCCCTTACCGTCGGTAATCTTAGTAAGAAGCTCAAGCATTCTCTTGGTTCCCTCACGGCAGGGCGCGCACTTACCGCAGGATTCGTCAACAGTGAACTCAAGGAAGAACTTGGCGATGTCAACCATACAGTTGTCCTCGTCCATAACGATAAGTCCGCCGGAGCCCATCATCGAGCCGATGGCGATAAGCGAATCGTAGTCAACAGAGGTATCAAGCAGGGATGCGGGAATACATCCTCCGGAAGGACCTCCGGTCTGGGCTGCCTTGAACTTCTTACCGTTGGGGATACCGCCACCGATATCAAATATGATCTCGCGAACAGTCGTTCCCATGGGAACCTCAACAAGTCCGGTATTAACTACCTTTCCGCCGAGAGCGAATACCTTTGTACCCTTGGACTTTTCGGTACCGATAGATGAGAACCAATCTGCTCCCTTGAGTATGATCTGAGGAATGTTTGCATAGGTCTCAACGTTGTTGAGTACAGTGGGCTTTCCGAACAGTCCCTTAACAGCAGGGAACGGAGGACGGGGTCTGGGCTCACCTCTGTGACCCTCGATAGAGGTCATAAGAGCGGTTTCCTCACCGCAAACGAATGCGCCTGCGCCGAGACGGACCTGCATATCAAAGTTGAAGCCGGTTCCGAAAATATCCTTTCCGAGCAGTCCTGCCTCTCTTGCCTGTGCAATAGCGATGGAAAGACGCTTAACGGCGATCGGATACTCCGCGCGGACGTAAACGTAACCCTCGTCAGCTCCGATAGCATAAGCGGCGATCGCCATAGCCTCGATAAGCGCGTGTGGGTCACCCTCAAGAATGGAACGGTCCATGAATGCACCCGGGTCACCCTCGTCTGCATTACATGCAACGTACTTCTTGACCTGTCCGCGGTTTCCGGATGCGAACTTCCACTTCATGCCGGTGGGGAAGTCTGCTCCTCCACGTCCGCGAAGTCCGGAATCAAGGATGGTCTGAATTACGTCGTCGGGAGTCATCTGGGTAAGAACCTTCTGCAGAGCAAAGTAGCCGTCCATAGCGATATATTCCTCGATATTCTCGGGGTTGATAACACCGCAGTTACGGAGAGCAAGTCTGTTCTGCTTCTTGTAGAACATGGTGTCGCTGAGGGAAGCAGTAACCTTCTCTCCCTCGCTCTTAGCCTGGTCGTCATCGGTATATACAAGGCGGTCAACCACACGGCCCTTCAGAAGATGCTCCTCAACTATCTCCGGAACGTCCTCGATTGTCACCTTGCTGTAAAATGTTCCCTCAGGATAGATTATCATGATCGGACCGAGAGCGCAAAGTCCGAAACAACCGGTCTTTACTATCTTTATCTCGTCTTCAAGACCTTTAGCCTTAATTTCATCTGCGAGCTTGTCATAGATCTTCATGCTGCCGGAAGAAGTACAACCGGTACCGCCGCAAATAAGTACGTGTGAACGAATCATATGTGTTTATTCCTCCTAAATTACTTCTTAGCCGCACCAATTGTGTACTCGGTAACTACTTTGCCGCCCTTGATGTGCTTCTCGATAATCTCCTTTGCACGGTCCGCAGTCATCTTTACATAAGTGACCTTTTCGGCATCCTTGGTGTAAACCTCGACGACCGGCTCGTACTGGCAAATTCCGATACAGCCTGTCTGTGTTACCATCACGCTGTCGCTGAGTCCTGCCTCAGAAATGCCTTCAACGAACGCATTGAGAACGGGACGCGCGCCTGCCGCGATTCCGCAAGTAGCCATACCGACTACGATACGAGTCGTGCCGCTGGAAGTACGCAGAGCAACCTTGTCCTGCATTTTGGCTTTTATAGCCATAAGTTCTTCAAGTGACTTCATGGTAAAAATCCTTTCGTTTTGTATATAATATTTTTTATGCGTTATTAATTGCCTCATACTGCTCCTTCAGGTTCTCGCCTATCCAGAGAAGTATTTCCGGTTGATTCAACGGTATATCTCCGAGAACAGCCCTTATTTCCGCGCAGGAGAGCATTACCTCACCGCGTTCCGTTATGTGACGGAAAACAAAGTTTATATCCGGAGATCCTTGAATCAGAGTTTTTACTGTTTCGACCATATCTCCGAGCGGTATAAAATCAATATGATCCTTACCGAACCTCGCCATGGTCACAGTGCCGTGGTCAGCGCTTACCGACTCGTGCACAGAGCTTATTTTTACATACCCCTCGGTCATTTCCGCAAGCATTTTGAGAAACGGTATTCCAAGCCCGACCTTTCGCGTCTTTCTTGTAGTGAAAAACGGATTTTCAAGCCTGGATAGCTGTTCTTCCGTCATTCCGCATCCGTTATCACTGACGGTAAAATCAAGCCACCTACCGTGCTCTCGCAGCTCAACCGATATCTCGGTCGCGCCCGCTCTCACGGAATTCATAGTAATATCAAGCACGTAAAGCGAAAGCTCTTCCATTGTTACAATTCCCTTTTCCAAGCAGATAGTCTATAAGGGCATTTCTTACCCTGTCCGAGGAATACGGCTCGTCATCAAGTTCTATCCCGAAGCCCGTCTCCGAAATATCAGTTAAATAATGGGCATCGGATGAAGCAACGTGGACAAGCCCCCGCTCGCCAATAATCGGAAAGCGTGAAAGGCAATCCTCAAGAGACGCTATATCGTTAAGCTCGAAAGCGGTAAATCTCGGCTCCGGAGGAAAATCTCCCAGCATAGCTATAATACCGTTTGAGCTTCTGTCGATATGGGCGGGAAAGCATACTCCTCCGCGCCGCGCTACCTCCTCATGAGCTTCATCGAGCGAGATGTTCACCGCGTTTATCAGCAGGAATTCTTCCTCTCCGCTCTTTTCATCATTTTCATCCATGATGATCTGTCTGCCGAAAATATCGGGGTTGTTTTTTATCTGCACCCTTCTGCCTTCGATAAACCGACCGAACTCCATCGCCGTTTCCAGATCCCTGAACAGACAGACTGCATGAACATCCTCGTTTGTGGTAAGCTCTACTCCGGCAACCGGGATAAGCCCGTAGCCCTTCGCCAGCTTAAAAAACGCAGGACAGTTCTTTGTGGTATTATGGTCGGTAAGAGCGATCACCTGAAGCCCGTTCAGCATTGCCATTCCAACAATATTCGCAGGCGTCATATCATCGTCGCCACACGGGGAAAGACAGGAATGAATGTGCAGATCGCAACGGTAAAGGCTCATGTCTCACCTGTGGGACGATACAGTATCCCGCAGATCTCGTATGCGGAAAGCGGAGAACGCAACACGGTGACGCCATTGTCAATTGCGCTCGCCAGCGCATCCTCCTGGAGCGAAACATTCTCCGCAAGAACTATAGCAGCAGGCTCAGTAAGTGTCGCGACTGCCACTACGTTTACGTTTGACATTATCGTAATCCAGATGTTGTCCGCCCTTACATGGCTCATCGCTCTGCTCAGTAGATCACCGACGTACACGCCGCTGAAATCCCTTTCGGCTTCTCCGCAAACAAGAGTGGCGTCGATGCTTTGACAAATCTCACTCACCGTCATCGTCTTTCTCCCCATTGCCGCCCCCGGAGCAGTCGCGCTCCCTCAGGCCCAGCTCCGCATAGAGCAGCTCCTTCGGGATCTCCTTCTCCTTGACCAGCTTTTTAAGCAGGACCGTGCATTCCTCCGCGCAGATCTCTTTTTTCACAACATCCTCTGCAAACGCCATACATGTTGGCGCGCCGCAGGAGCCGCAATCAAGCCCCGGAAGCTTATTCGTAAGGTCCTCTATATCCTGCATCATACGTATAGCTGTTTTTCTGTCTGATGACAGCGCGCTGTACGGATTATATTCCACCAGCTTTTCCCTGAAATATCTGTCCGGTATCCAGTCGCTTGCCGGTCTGTTGGGAGACACGGGCAAAAACCTCCTCAGCTCATGAAGCCTCGCCTGCGCAATATACGGATTCGCCACCGTCATCGCTCCTCCGACACAGCCGCCGTTGCAGGCGTTCAGCTCTACGAAATCAAGCTGTGTAATATCGGAGCTGTCGATGCTGTCGAGAACTCTTATACAGTTTTCGATACCGTCTGCCGCAAGGTAACGGTGATTGAGTATTGCCGTGGATTCTCCGCCGGTTGAAGCCCATCCGATACCGATGATGCCGGATTCGGTTGCCTCAGTCGGTTCCTCTCTGTACTTATTCATTATGTCAAGTATAGCAAAGTACACATCTCTGACGGAAACCGTCGCGGAGATGTAATTCCGTTCACCGGCAAAATTATTTTTAATGTAACTCACCTTGGCTGGACAGGGTGAGATAAAGATTATACCGATATCCTCGTCCCTTAGCTCCGGATGCTCGCGCATCGCCTTCTCTCTTGCCAGCATAGCCGCAATGTCGATGGGCGGAAGGATCGGCATTATATTTTCGCATAGATAAGGATAATTCGTACTGATTATTCTGGTAATCGCGGGACACGCAGAGCTGATCACCGGCTTTTTGATGTCCTTACGCTCAATGTATTTGCGAGTGTAAGCGCTCACAAGCTCGGCGGCACAAGCCACCTCATAAACATCGTCGAAGCCAAGATCGCGCAGCCCTTTGATTATATATCCAATGTTGTCAAGATTATCAAACTGTCCGTAAAACGACGGCGCGGGAAGCGCAATAGTGTATTTGTAATCATTCAGAACAGAAAGACTGTCGTGAGTTGCTTTTTTCGCCTTTGAGGGGCAAACTCTTATGCACTCACCGCAATCTATACATCTGACGGGATTTATCACAGCGTGTCCGTCGTGGATACGAATAGCTTCGGTTGGGCACCGCTTAAGGCAAGCCGTACAGCCCTTGCATTTTTCAACGTCAAGAGATACCGAATGGTTGTAAACCGACATCTTCCCCCCCATGCCGCCAATGGCGGCGCAAATACAGTTAAATGATTTCCCGTTCGGTAACGCCGAACGCTATATTACGTAAGCAGCAAAAAGGATAACTCCCTTTTGGCGGAGAAATCTGATACCGGAACAGCGAAACAGAGAGGCACAAAGCACCATTTCCGGGTCATCACACAGATAGCTTTACCCAAAGCCTCGGAAGCAGTCACAGCTTTACCTTCATGGTTACGGTTGTTCCGACTCCCAGCGCGGTATCGACTTGCAGATGATCCGTATACTTTTTCATGTTCGGGAATCCCATTCCCGCACCGAACCCAAGATTTCGAATGCTGTCGCGAGCGGTTGAATAACCCTCCTGCATCGCCAATTCAACATCTGCGATGCCGGGGCCGTTATCGCTGAGAATTATTATTATCTCCTCGTCATGGATCTCTACGTCAGCCGTTCCACCGTTTGCATGGATCACCATATTTATCTCTCCCTCGTACATCGCGATGGAAACCTTACGGATGATCTCCGGATCGTATGATAGCTGACGCAACTTTTTCTTGACCATTACCGATGCCGCTCCGGCACTTGAAAAATCCGAGCCGTCAATATCAAAATGGAATTTCAGTATTTCAGACATATCAGTCCTCGATATTTCTCGAAAGTCCTGCCATATAGAGGATTCCGCTGGCCTCAAAAGCGCGCTTGGCGGTACACATTACCGCAATATCGCTCTCCTTGGCAAGCTCTATCATCTCCTCTGTCGGCGTCTTGCTTCTTGCAAAAACCACGCAAACCATATCCATCATATTGGCGGTACGGATTACCTGAGGATTTACAAGCCCTGTAATAAGAACCCCCTGATCCTTAACGTAAGCCAGAACATCGCTCATCATATCACTGCAGCATGCCGAGGCAACCTCGTGATCGAGCAGCTCCTCTCCGGCCTTGACCTTTGCATCCAGAAGGTCCCTTATCTCACTGATCTTCATATTTTTTCTCCGATACGCAACGAATATATCTCCGCAAAATCAAATTACGGATCAGCGATATTTCGCGAGAATACCCGGAATCATATCCGGAGTAACCTTACCGTAAACATCCTCGTTGATGGTCATAACGGGAGCAAGTCCGCAGCATCCGAGACAACGGGTGTCCTGAATGGTGAATACTCCGTCCTCAGTGGTTTCGTTTGAGGTAATATTAAGCATCTCCTCAACCTTCGCAAGCACCTGAGCGCCACCCTTTACATAGCAAGCCGTTCCCTGGCAAACACTGATTATGTTGTCTCCCTTCGGTACGAGCGAGAACTGGGAATAGAATGTTGCAACGCCGTAAACCTCTGTTACGGGTATTCCGAGTGAATCAGCAATTAGTATCTGATTTTCGAGTGACAAATATCCGAAAGACTCCTGAGCATGCTGCATTATGGGCATAAGGGCGCCGGGGGTATCCTTATGTTCCGCTATAAATGCTTTGAGTTCTTCTGTCTTAGCGGCTATCTGTTCTGTTGTAAGTGCCATTTTACATATCCTCCTAAACATATCGCTGTTTTTTCAGCATTATTTATATTATATCATATAATTTTAGAAATTGCAAGTGGTAATTTATCTTTTTTTGCTTTTCGCGCACTTTTTACATTTTTTTACACTTTAGCAAAAAAATTATTAAAAACCTCTTGCTTTTTTCAAGCATATATACTACAATATATAGAGCGCAATAACTCAATAGCGCAAAATCACTAATACGAAAGCGCGGATACAACCGATGATATGCGATAACATTTTACAAGCAATGGGAAATACTCCCTTGATAAGACTCAACCGGATGGTGGACAGTGACTCTGCGCAGATACTGATAAAATTCGAGGGACTGAACGTAGGCGGTTCGATAAAGACACGTACCGCATACAATATGATCAGAGCCGCGGAAAAGCAGGGGCTCATTGATAAGGACACCGTGATCGTTGAGCCTACCAGCGGAAATCAAGGTATAGGCTTGGCTTTAGTTGGGGCGGTGAGAGGATATAAAACCAAGATCATCATGCCGGACTCTGTAAGCGAGGAAAGAAGAAAGCTCGTCCGTCACTACGGAGCAGAGGTGATCCTGGTTCACGATGCGGGAAATATCGGTCTCTGCATAGAAGAATGCGTTCAGCTTGCTCTCAGAATGAAAGAGGAAAACAAGAACGTCTTCGTGCCTCAGCAGTTTGAAAACCCCGCCAATCCCGAGGTTCAGAGAAGTGTAACCGCTCAAGAGATCCTCGAGCAGGTGGACGGTCCCATACACGGATTCTGCTCGGGTATCGGAACCGGAGGCACTATAACAGGAATCGGAGAGGGGCTCAAGGCTCAGAACCCTGATATGGAGATCTGGGCGGTTGAACCGGAGCACGCCGCCATTCTTTCCGGTGGCTCCATCGGCACCCACCTTCAGATGGGTATTGGCGACGGAGTTATCCCGGTCATTCTCAATCAGTCGATTTTTAATGACATCTGCATCATCAAAGACGAGGAAGCTATACTCGCCAGCAAGGAGCTCGCCAGCAAGGAAGGTATCATGTGCGGTATCTCCAGCGGCACTAACGTTGCCGCCGCTATCAAGCTCGCCAAAAAGCTCGGTAAAGGCAAAACCGTCGTTACCGTTCTTCCAGACACAGCCGAAAGATATTTCTCTACTCCCCTGTTTGAGGATTAACGAGGTTTTTCAGGCTACGGTCGCTTTTCAAAGAATACGGTTAAAGCTTTCTGCCCGGACGGCTCAGTGGGTTAGATCCGGTCGCGGAGTGGCTGAGTCATTAACTTAGCCTAAAAAAAAGAAAAAGCGGATGCTTTTTTACCGAAAGGTATCGAGCGTCCGCCCCCATCATAAGAACGTCAGTATGTCAATGATGTATCGCACTACGGCGATATGATGTTTTTAGTTTCGATCAAAATGATGTTGCTCCATTTCGTTCCGCAATGATGCGATGTTTGCCCAATGTGCCGTCAGGCACACATCGTTCGCGTAGCAAACGTCATTAGGCAAAGCCGTCATCATTTTGCCGAGGAGTTAGCTTTGCTAACCGGGGCACACAGCATTCAAAAACGCACCTTTGTCGGTAGACAAAGGTGCGTTTTTTATTGGAGCTGCTATCCGGATTCGGACCGGAGACCTCATCCTTACCAAGGATGCGCTCTACCAACTGAGCTATAGCAGCTTACTTAAATGCTGACGTGGTAGAGCCTGTTTCCGTCAACGTTGTATATTATAGCAGATTACTTTGGGTTTGTCAAGAGGTTTTGGAAAAATAAAAATATTTTTTTGCACTTTCATGTTTTTTCGCCAAGCAGGAACAAAAACTGCTTTTTTGCCCCGATTTAGCTCAGCTCAAAGTAGGCGCGTCATATCAGTACCTCTTCACAAAATGCAATCGGGGAGAAGCTCTGAAAAACAAGCTCTCCCCGACTGTTACGGGTTCAGAAAACGCTCTGTCCGCAAAACAGTACCGCCTCCCATCAACCGTCTGCTATCTTTCTTAGGATCATTTCGCCATTTTTCTCTGAACAAGCTTTACTATCTCGACTATCGGGATAACGCACAGTCCAATACCGATAGCGATAAAGTACTCTCTTAAAGAAACTGCCGTAAGGCTGAATGCATTAGCGAGAGGTGCCACCTCACAGACAAGCGTGGTTGCGACCAATGAAACAAGTGCCGCTAACCACAGGACCGCGTTCTGCTTTTTGAGAGTGAAAAGACTGCCGCGCTGAGAGCGCATATTCAGGCTGTGGAAGATCTCAGCCATAGACATGGTAAGGAACGCCATCGTAACACCGTGCTTGCTGCCAAGCAATGCTATTCTGCCGTTTTCAATATACACTCCGACAAAATACGAGATCAACACCAGAGCTGCGACCATAAAGCCCTGATAGAGAATATCAAATCCAAGTCCCTCGGAAAAGATTCCGGTCTTCGGGTCACGGGGCTTCTGCTTCATAATATCCGGCTCGGAATGCTCCATTCCCAGCGCAAGAGCCGGGAAGGTATCTGTGACCAGGTTGATCCACAGCAGGTGGACCGGCTTCAACACGGTAAATCCCAGAAGCGTTGCCACAAATATACTTATAACCTCGCTCATGTTTGAGGCGAGCAGGAACTGTATCGACTTACGGATATTGGTATATATCCGTCTTCCCTCCTCCACCGCGCCCACGATGGTAGCGAAGTTATCGTCAGTCAGAACCATATCTGCCACGTTTTTGGTAACGTCAGTTCCGGTAATACCCATACCGACTCCGATATCAGCCGCCTTTATAGACGGCGCGTCATTTACTCCGTCTCCGGTCATAGCGGTAACGTATCCAGCATTTCTCCAGGCGTTTACTATGCGAGTCTTGTGTTCAGGCTGAACACGGGCGTAAACACTGATATTCATAAACTCACCCGCGAATTCCTCGTCGCTCATTTCGCTCAGCTGAGCGCCGGTCACTGCCTTATGCCCATCTCCCAGAATACCCAGCTCATTTGCGATAGCTACCGCAGTATCAACGTGGTCGCCCGTGATCATAATGGGACGAATACCCGCATTGCGGCACTCAACTATAGCGCTCTTCACCTCGGGACGAACAGGGTCTATCATTCCGCAAAGACCACTGAAGATCAGATCCTTTTCAAGAAACTCAGGCTCACTGCTTCCAGGGATCACATCCCATACTCTTTCCGCGCAGGCAAGCACTCTGAGAGCCCGATCCGCCATGCCCTTGTTAGCCTCGGCTATCTTAGCCCTGTACTCCTCGGTCATTGCCACAGGCTTACCGTCAAGCAGATAATAGGCGCATCTGTCGATTATTACATCAGGCGCGCCCTTGGTGTACTGTATAAAGCTGCCGTCAGCGCGGTGAACGGTTGACATCATCTTTCGGTTTGAATCGAATGGCGCCTCGGCAACTCGCGGATATTTTTCCTTCAATGAATTTTTTGACATCTCCCGCTTGAACGCCCAGGCAACCAACGCCGCCTCGGTCGGCTCTCCGGTAACGTTGCCCGCTCCGTCGATCTCAGCATCCGAGCAAAGCGCCATACCGGCGGCAATACGGTCCTCATTTTCACCGAAATGATCCAGTACGGTCATTTTATTCTGAGTAAGAGTTCCCGTCTTATCCGAGCAGATTATCTGAGCGCATCCCAATGTTTCAACCGCAGTAAGCTTTCTTATGATCGCGTTCCGCTTGGACATATTGGTAACGCCGATGGAAAGCACCACCGTAACCACGGCGGCAAGCCCCTCGGGAATAGCAGCAACCGCAAGAGATACCGATACCATAAAGGAGTCAAGCACCTTGTGAATAATCGCTCCCTCTCCCGGGCGAATAAGCTGGACTGCAAATATCACCGCGCATATACCCAGCACGAGCCATGTAAGGATTCTCGAAAGCTGAGAAAGCTTTATCTGCAACGGAGTCTTTCCCTCCTGAGCCATAACCAGGGCGCCTGCGATCTTTCCCATCTCGGTATCCATGCCGGTAGCAGTGATAACCGCCACACCGCGTCCGTACACCACTGTGCTTCCCATGTATACCATATTCTTTCTGTCACCGAGGGGAACGTCCTTCTCCCCCTCTTTAAGCCGGATCATGTCTACCTCCTTGGTCACCGGCAGTGACTCTCCGGTAAGAGCCGCCTCCTCTATCTTGAGGCTGGCGCATTCCAGGATACGTCCATCTGCGGGAACAGCATCTCCCGCTTCAAGATATACCACATCACCTACCACCAGCTCCTCGCTGGGCAATACCGTTAATTTACCGTCGCGCAACACCTTTGAGGTAGCCGCTGACATTTTCTGCAAAGCCTCTATCGCCTTTTCCGCCTTGCTCTCCTGGAATACTCCGAGAACCGCGTTTATAATAACGACGGCAAGTATAATTATAACATCAGCAAAGCCCTCTCCTTCGGCTCCGTTTGCCGATTCGTACACGGCAAGGAGTCCGCTTATAAGCGCCGCTGCAAGCAGTATGATAATCATCGGATCGGAAAGCTGTTCAAGGAACTTCCGTATCAATGACTTTCCCTTTGCCGCCGCAAGCTTATTTCTGCCGTTTGCCGCAAGTCTTGTTTCCGCCTCGCTCTGTGTCAGCCCGCTCTCTCTTGACGAGCCGACCTCTCTGAGCACCGCTTCCTTTTCTTCGCAATAATGCTTCATTCTCTTTGCTCCTTTGGGAATTTGTGTTACTATTATTACTCCACTCAATGGATTTATATTCTCCTGCGTGAAGTTTGTTTCTGTCCTTCCAGCCGTTGTAGCGCCGATGGGCTACCGACTGTGGCACGGCAATACACAAATAAAGCCTGCCTATGTAAGCTTAGCACAAAAAACACGGTATGCCGAATCACGCTCCGCCATACCGTTTGTCGATAATAATATGATCGAGCTCATGTATAGCCGTATACACATACACGAGTCTCGCATTTTAAAGCAAACCAGACAGCCATAAACAAGCCGGCTCGGTCAAAGCCACCGGCTTGAATGCCGCCATGAATGTTGATTTACTCCGCGCATACAACGCGCGCTTGCTACTCCCCCGACGAGACAAGGATCTAAAAACGCCACAGCGCTCCGTCTCCGGAACAACGCGTTTCAGCTCACCTCTTTATTTCAGGTCTTATAAACAATAACCGCCAACACATCATCAGTCTGAAAACCGCCTGATCTGCCTGCCCGTTTATTTTACACCAATTTGCCCCGATTGTCAACAGTATTTTGTTTTTTATCATTTTTTGAAGAACCCGAGCCACAGCGCGTGAAAATCATACCAAGACTCCTCCCGTTCTTTTCAGACATCCCTTCAAAACACTGTATTCCGGAGCCTATCCTATCAACCCGTGGTATTTACCGGGTATACCGCTTTTCTTCGTTACTCCTCCCGAGTGACCGCCAGTACTGTGACCTCAAACAACACATTCTGAGTCCTAAGAGTCATCTTGGTTCCGGCGCCGATAAACTCTGTACCGGATATAAAGCACCCATCCTTGGCAGCCGCGCGTACAAGAAGTGTTCCCTCCAGCACGCTTGTGCTGTCATCCTCCGTTATAATGAGCGTTCCGTCGGTTCCGACTGTATATACCTTAGCCGGGTAGCTTTGGGTAACGGCGCGTATTTCGCCTATCTCCAGCTTATTCTCCACCCATTCAATATTGCGTCCTGCCTTCACATATCCCACATAGCTGTTTTCCAGCGGCTCCGAACGGAAGGACACCACGAATTCAGATAGATTTTCCCTATCACTGAAAAAACTTATAACCTGAGCGCGGAACACAGTCGCAAGCACCAGAAGGGCTACACAGACGATAATAAGCACGTCTATGATATTAAAGGTTTTTTTCTCCCTCATCACAAAGTATTCCTTTCAGCTTTATCTGTCGTTCATGGAAATGCAGATACCGCTCAACGAAGCGGTTGACGTACGAAACTCAAACATCTCTCCGCAAGCTATTCTTTTTCCGTTTATCTCATATCTGTTGCCATCGTACTTTGCCGCGGCCTCAACCGTAACATTCAGATCGCAACGCCCGGGAACAGTATTCGCGATATTCTCTCCGGTCTCCTGGTTGACTCCCTTGATTATGTGTCCGTTAACTATTACTGATGACACGGTGCCTATTATCTCACCCGTAGACGCATCATACACCTTTTGTCCTACCGCCACCTCATCACCGACCTCCTCCGGAATGTCGTTTACACTTATAACGTAACTTACCCTGACGTTTCCGGTAAGTGTACCGTCATCGGGAAGCGACCTTATAACGAGCATAGCGACACTGACGATGACCGCCATAAATATAACGATAAGTATAACGTCAAAAATGTTAAAGCGGTATTCACGGGACTTCTTTTCGCCCTGCACATGCCTCACCATCCTTCTGTATTATTCTCTGTTCAGATTGCTCAATATGATTGCTTTTCTTCCGCACCTTACCATCGGATCCACTGCCCTACAGAAGATCTTTATATTTCAGGGATTATAACCGGGTCGTACATAAAGTCTTTTTCCGACTCGTCGTTATAAAATCTCTGGATAGCAGATGCAAGCCCCATCATAAGCCAGAAAACAAGCTGTGCCCGATAGTTATGCCAAACATTCTCCACACAGCCGACCCCCAGCATAAACACGAACGCAAACATAGCAGCATAGGTTTCTATTCTCGGTCTTGTATGCTTATCCGAGCAACGACGACCGTACGCCAGACAGTGCTGGATAAGCATCACCGCGCAGACCACAAAAAACACCGTTCCCACCACTCCAACCGAGAGTAGCAGAAATATCGCCAGATTTCGCGGATCCGTCACGTCATAAACACCGTCGTACAGTGATGTAAATGCATCCGGGCGCACACCTATTCCGGAAATCAGATGCTCCTCGATCAGCGGAACACACTCTCTCCACAGATGACTTCTCTCATACAGGTATGCGGATACATCAGCCGCTATATCTCTTATTCCCGGAAGTCCAACTATCGGCATAAACAGCATGAACATCAGAGCACCGCATCCAAGATACCAGAATTTCCTATTAACCACAATGAGAAATACCAGCACTACAGCAGTGAACACCAATGCGGTATACGTGTTTGAATTAAGATAGACCGCTACGGCTGACGCCAGCGCAAGGAACCCGTACCAGATCTTATATCTCATGCGGGCACAGCATAGCATGGTTGCGATCTGCTGTATGGAAAAAACCGCAAGCAGCAACACAAAAACTCCTGAATTCATCAACGCCGTATCAGTAACAGCGCCACCGTCTGTGCATCCGTAGGATACAAAATCGATCCCGAGAGGATTACCGGGAATTCTGCGAAGCAACGCAAAAGCAGTCATTATCGTTGCATCTACCGTGAGCACGTCACTGCATCTTTCTGCCCACACCTGATCACGGATGATCGCCACAACCAGAAAATAAACCGATGCCAACGCGGCGACCATTCCCATCCGGAGACCGATTCCGCCAAAGGAAACAGCGCTCGCCGTTACCAGAACCGCAAAAAACATAAACGGAAAAATATCTATCGGGGCAAATCTTACGACTCGCTTTCCGCTGGCTACCTTCAGTCCGAATGACAGCCATATAACTCCGAGAAGCAGGCAGAGGTATCTGAAATCAAGAAACGGAATAAAAAGGAGCAGCCCGACCACTCCGGCTTCAGGACTTTTTAGTACTATTACAGCCGCCAACAGCACAACAAGCAGTATGATCAGCTTATAAAGCGGCACAAATATCGAAAGGGCGGCTATACACAGTCCCGCTAATATTGTGGCGCTCATAGAACTGCTTACAGCGCTTTCATCTTTGAATTTGACAGTAGAGTTAAAAAACCTGAATATTACAGTGCGAAGAATATTGCTCTTTCTTATGAGCTCAAGCACTGTTCCGCCGAACAAAATGGAAACCAGCCCGGGAATACAGATCAATATACCGATATAAAGCTGATACGGCGAAATATCAAAGGCTTGAAATACAAAAATATTCGCGTAATACACAGCGACTGTTCCGAAACCCGCGGAAAACAGAAACTGTCCCACTCTTCTCACCGGCGTTCTGAGAACCAACTCACCAAATCCGGCTCTTCCCGAAAGAATGATACTTCTCTGCATGCTCCTTGCGAATCTACGTTTTAACCCGAATATCCTCGCTTCGATTGCGGGAGACTTGAAAAAGCCGAGGATACGCGATCCCTCAAATTTCTTTTTCATTCCCTCGTTATGGGTAAAAAAATGCACGATCGCACAGGAATTGAAGGTCGCGAGCACCCAAACTAATATCGCCCTGAATAATGACAGGAAAATACTTTCCCTCGTGCGCTCGGCAAACGTCTTTCTGCGTTTGGGAGCGACCGTTGTATCATCTGCTCCGTCCCCGGCATTCTCCGCACGCTCAGCATCTGTATCTTTACCGACCTGATCCTCGTCGTATTCCTCCTCGGCCCCACCTTCGTTTACGGTAATATCATCCGGCGTTACCGCCAGCTCCGGCGACGCCTCTTCATTGACGGCATCTGTTTCTTCCGCCGCATCCGCCTCGATATCATCCAACACTATGTCAAATCTCACTTGCTCCGGGGGCTCTTCGGCTTCGACAACCTGCTTCTTAAATTTTTTGGATTCAGTTTTTTTCACTCTCTCGGACTTTTCCGCCGCCGCGGGCTTTTCCGCCGCCGCGGGCTTTTCCGCTGCTTCGGACTTTTCCGCCGCCGCGGGCTTTTCCGCTACTTCGAACTTTTCCGCTGCTTCGGACTTTTCCGCTGCCGCGGGCTTTTCCGCTGCTTCGGGCTTTTCCGCTACCTCGGGCTTTTCCGCTGCCTCGGACTTTTCCGCTACCTCGGACTTTTCCGCTGCTTCGGACTTTTCCGCTGCTTCGGGCTTTTCCGCCGCCGCGGACTTTTCCGCTGCTTCGGACTTTTCCGCTGCTTCGGGCTTTTCCGCTGCTTCGGGCTTTTCCGCTGCTTCGGGCTTTTCCGCCGCCTCGGGCTTTTCCGTTGCTTCGGACTTTTCCGCTGCTTCGGGCTTTTCCGCTGCTTCGGACTTTTCCGCTGCCTCGGACTTTTCCGCTGCCTCGGACTTTTCCGCTGCTTCGGACTTTTCCGCTGCTTCGGGCTTTTTTGTTGCCGCGTTTTTTTTCTTAACTGCGCTTTTTTTCGGCGCCTTGCTCTTTTCCGTATCTACACCCTTTACCTCGTCCATAAAAGCCTCCCCCTTTCCCAAGTTATTTCCGTTCAGCACTTTCAGAGACGTTCTCTTCCCAAATATTAAAGCTTATAACACTGCTGAACCTCACTGCAATTCTTCGAAATTATTATACTCGTCTTCGTTCAAAAAGTCAATACACTTATATACTTTTAAAATTATATACATAAATTATTCAAAAAGCAGCGTTCACAAAAGACCAATGAACGCTGCTTCTATATCACATATTTAATTTTTGCGCTTATTCCTCATACTCGGTCACCGTGAAGGTGAAGCTGAGCTCCGCGCGATCAAACGAAGTCCCCATAAATGAATCCTTTGGAGTGTATCGGTAGGCATTTACCGTTATTATATCCCCCACCTTCAACGCATCCAGAAAAGCCGTTACCTCAGCGGCGGATGAAAAGCTGTATGCTCTTCCGTCCGTTCCAACCACAGACACTATCTGATCGTAAGCCTTCAGCCCTGCCCTTGCCGCATCTGAATTTTCCGCTACCTGCGATGCCCATACTCCCTGAATATAGGTGTTGTCGTAGTAGATCTTTATATTGCGATAATTGCAATATCCGTATATCGCGGTAATACCGTGGTTGGGACGTCCCTTTACGTATCCGTAATCAATAAGGTCCTTTGCCACAGCATACGCAATATCAATAGGTATAGCAAAGCCGATACCCTCTATCTGCTCGTCGGAGTATTTTGCGTTTACAACCCCCACAAGCTTTCCCTCCAGATCAAACATTGCTCCACCTGAATTACCGGGATTTACCGCAGCTGTCGTCTGTATGAGCTTCATTACGTTGTTGTCTATCTCGATATTCCGTTCAGTACATGAAATAATTCCGCTGGACACAGAGCCGCCAAGGGAGCCAAGAGGATTTCCTATAACGACTACCGTTTGCCCCGCCACAAGCTGATCAGATCTTCCAAGCTTTGCCGCCGGGAGATTGATTTCGTCTATATGGATCACCGCCATATCCGTCTGCGGATCTGCGGCGACAAGCACCGCCTCGTATTCCGCTCCGTTAGTCAGCTTAGCCTTTATACTGTACGCACCCTCGATGACGTGGTTATTCGTGATAATATAAGTGCCGCAGGCGCCGCTGTCACCTTTCTGGGAATAGGATTTAATGATAACGCCGCTTCCCGCACCGGTGGTAACGTACTGTCCCCAATAGCTTCCGGTGGTCATTGTTTCTGTGGTTATCTCCACAACTGTGTTCTGCGTGGCTGAAACCACGGACGGAATGGTATAATACACCGAATCCGCTGGCAATTGCTCAAGCTCCAGCTCTCCGTTGGTCAGAAAAGGGGATTTCTCCGATTCCGAACCGCTGTTACCGCCGCTACCGCCATTGTTTACGTTACCGCCGTTATTCTCTCCCTGAGATCCACCGTTATCATTCCCATTATCCCTGACCATTGACAGACCTGCAAAAAAACAACCGAGACACATGGCAAGACATAGCAACACCGCCAGTGGAAGCACCCACATCCTACGGGGACGGGGATTGATGGGCTGAGAATAACTGTACTGACGGTTTTGCTGATAATTGCCGCGTGTATCCGGGGATCCGTATCTATCAGCACCGTTTCCGTAGTACCCACGGGAGCCGCCGTAGCCGTTGCCTCCGTATCCGTTATTGGAATACCCATCAGCACCGTATGCATTGCCGTTATTTGCATACGGATTTCCGCTGTATCCATTGCCGTTATTTACGTATCCCGCGCCGCCGTATCTGACCTCGCTACCGTCCCGAGTACCTGCGACCGAATCTCCTTTCGACGTAGCTTCGCCGTGACCTTCCTCCGTTTTCAAACCCGAGTTGCTCCTTTCACCGTCGGCAGGATCGGTCTTTTTTTCGCCTATGTGAACAGTGCCGAAATCGGGACGGATGTACCCGTCTCCGTTTTCCGGAGAAGCGTATCTACCGAATTCAGCGCCGCGCTCTTCGCTGCCGTTTCCTTCGTTTCTTTCATATCTTTCATTTTCTTCGCCGTACATCTCATCTGCTCCTTTCGTAATAATAAGCCCTTATCTGACCTTGTGATCATATTTTACGCTCTCAATGTGACAGTTTTTTGAAGACGGACTGAAAATCACATAAATTTTTCTGAACGCAATGTGTATATCAGCTCGTTCAAGCCGTCATATCACGCGTACGCGCAGAATAAAATGTATGCAGACTCGAGCTTAAAATCTGTTTCAATCAATCCTGATTCGAATTACACGAACGTAGCAGTTCATGCGATAAGGAAACACTGTCAAGCCTCGGATCTCAAACGCCGCGATCAAACCTGAAAGGACACTGTATACAACATGAATAAAGACAAAAAGCTGATCGGAGACGGGATATTACTCACCCTCACCACACTGGCGCTAAAAACAGCTGGGGTAATGTTTTCCGCACGTCTTGCCGCCGCGGCAGGTGCAGAAGCAATGGGATTAAGCTCGCAAATAATGTCGGTATACAGCTTTGCGGTGACCGCCGCTGCGGCAGGCGTCCATCTTGGAGCAATGAGACTGACCTCCGAGAGCAGAGGCGCGGGACGCAGCGACGAGATAAGAAGCGGAGTAAGGTGCGCTTTAAGATACTGCGCCGTGACCGGCTTATTCACCGCCCTTGTTTTATTTGTTCTATCACCGCTTCTTGCAACAAGGCTGATCGGGAATCCGGAGGCTATCCTCCCCCTCAGGGTGCTCGCCGTGGCAATTCCTTGCATTTCGGCATCCGGAGCTTTTCACGGCTATTTCAACGGAGTGCGGCGGGTCTATAAAAGCGCGGCGGTTAACGTAACGGAGCAAACGGTAAGGATCTCCCTTACTCTTTCGGGGCTGTACGGATTATCCGGAGGACATTCTCCCATGCCACATTCTCTTACGGTGTTCGTCAATCGCTCGACCGAAGCTCTTTTAAGGCTGCAAAGCATTTTTTCGCCTGGAATTGCCGAGCAATCGCCCATGGGCGCAGCCTGTCTTACAGTGGTTTTCGGCAGTGTATGCGCAGAGGCGTTTTCTTTTCTCTTACTGCTCACTCTTTACTGCTTCGATAGCAAGCGTTACCCCAAGCACCCTGCCTTATCCCACGGCACCCGACAGTCATTGACACCGAAGTTCCTACATATTACCGCGCCCATGGCAGTAAGCGCATTGCTTCGCTCCGGGCTCTCAAGCGCGGAGCATCTGTTGCTCCCGGCAGGACTCAGACGCTTCGGAAGCGAAAACGCGCTTGCGGAATACGGTATCGTAGGTGGGATGGCAATACCGGTCATACTGTATCCAATGGCGCTGATGAACGCATTTGCCCAACTCAACACGGTAGATATAGCCGCCCGCGTCTCAGCGGGAGAGAGCAAGCGGGAGATTCTGGACCGCGTTTCACGAGGTATTTCCTTTGCTCTCGTCTACGGCATTGGATGCTCAGCTCTTCTCCGCGCCTTTGCATACCCGTTAAGTAACGCTATCTTTCCAAACGAAAACGCAGGCGAATATATCGCCGCCCTCTCCGCATATGCCGCTCTTGCTTATCTGGATCACATCGTAGACTCAATGCTGAAGGGATTAGACTGCCAGGGGTATGTCATGAAAATAAACATAGCCGACTCGGCTCTCGGTCTTCTCTGCACCGCAACCCTGGTTCCGATGCTCGGAGTCGGCGGTTACATCATTTCTCTGTATCTCTGCGAATTCGTGAACTGTCTTTTCAGTATGGGAAAGCTGATGAGCGTGCTCGGTTTTTTCCCCAACCTATTGGATACCGCCATTCTTCCCGCTCTCACCGCCGCCTTATCCGTGGCACTGATGTCATTCCTCGGTATTGCTGCCCTGCCGGTCATTCCCGCACTGCTGCTCACCGCAAGCTTTTATGTGTCGGCTACCGTGCTTGTACGGCGCGCCGCTAATGGCGCACGCTTATGTATCAGAGGCTGTCGATCCAACCGCGAAAGGAGCTGACTTGAAAAATAATCCCTTCAGCCAAAGGTCAAAAGCGCGGCGTTATTTCCGACAAAACAGTATCGGTTCTCCTTTGCTTATTAATTTTTCTTTACATTTCTACACACATGCGCATTGATTTATTGAACGCCTTATGGTATCATATGTAGATGGGTAGTGTACTCAGTCGGTATTTACCCAATATAAACAAGTCAAATAAAAACATATATACTTTTGGAGGTATGTAAAATGAACAGAGTATTCAATTTCTCAGCCGGACCTTCTATGCTTCCCGTACCGGTGCTTGAGCGCGCCGCATCCGAGATGCTTGACTACAACGGATCAGGAATGTCCGTCATGGAGATGAGTCATCGATCTTCGGTGTACGAGGAGATAATCAATGCGGCAGAGGCAAACCTCCGCAAGCTGATGGATATCCCGGACAACTACAAGGTGCTTTTCCTTCAGGGCGGAGCATCCACACAGTTTGCCGCGGTTCCGCTCAACCTTATCGGAAGAACCGGTAAGGCTGATTACGTTGTTTCCGGACAGTTCTCCGGAAAGGCTTACAAGGAAGCGCAGAAGATGGGCTATGACGTAAAGTGCATTGCCACAACCAAGGACGATAATTTCGACCACGTTCCGGTCATAACCCGCGACATGGTAAGCCCCGATGCAAGCTACGTCCACATTTGCTTTAACAACACCATTTACGGAACCAAGTACGGATATATTCCCGATACCGGCGACATTCCGTTAGTAGCGGATATGTCCTCCTGCATCATTTCCGAGCCTATCGACGTAAGCAAGTTCGGAGTTATCTACGCAGGCGCACAGAAGAATATGGCACCCGCAGGAGTTACTCTCGTTATCGTCCGCGAGGATCTGCTTGAGTACGGTGACCCCAAGATGCCCTCTATGCTTGATTGGAAGCTTATGGCAGAAAACGGCTCCATGTACAACACTCCTCCCTGCTACTCCATCTATGTTGCGAAGCTGGTGTACGACTGGATTCTCGAGATGGGCGGTCTTACCGTTATGCAGGAGAAGAATGTTGCGAAGGCAAAGGTTCTTTACGATTATCTCGACAGCCAGAGCTATTATATCGCCCCCGTCAAGCCTGACAGTCGCTCTCTCATGAACGTAACTTTTGTTACGGGAGATGCAGACCTTGACAAGAAGTTCGCCTCCGATGCAGCCAAGGCGGGACTTGTGAACCTGAAGGGACACAGAAGCGTCGGCGGCATGAGAGCCTCCATTTACAATGCGATGCCCTACGACGGCGTGGTCGCGCTGGTGGCATTCATGAAGAAGTTCGCAGAGGAGAACCCCAAAAAATAACAGGGGCTCAGACCGTAAAACAGAATCACCTGTTTCCGAGAAATCCAAGAAAGGCATGGTAATTAAAATGGCAAAGTATAATATTCAGCTGATGAACAAGATCAGCAAGATCGGCACTAAGATTTTTGATAACAAGTATGTGTTGGGCGAGGAAATCGAGAACCCTGAGGGAATGTTAGTAAGAAGCGCAGTGCTTCACGACACCGTTTTCCCTGATCCCCTCAGATGCATCGCAAGAGCGGGCGCGGGCGTAAACAACATTCCCCTTGACCGTTGCGCAGACGAGGGTATCGTGGTATTCAACACTCCCGGTGCAAACGCAAACGCGGTTAAAGAACTGGTTCTCGCTTCTCTGTTCCTCGCTTCCCGTGATATTATCGGCGGCGTTCAGTGGGCAAACACCCTTGAGGGTGATCCCGAGGCAGCAAAAAAGGTCGAAAAAGGAAAGTCCGCATTCGGCGGATATGAGATCTTCGGTAAGACTCTGGGAATCATCGGTCTGGGAGCTATCGGAAGACTTGTTGCAAACGCGGCTGTCGCTCTCGGCATGAGCGTTGTGGGTTGTGACCCTTATCTCTCCGATGCCGCAAGAGCAGAGCTTGATCCCAAGGTCGGCGTTGTCGCAACCTTCGAGGAGGTTTACTCCGCTTCTGATTACATAACTCTCCACGTTCCCTCCACCCCCTCCACCAAGGGTATGGTAAACGCCGAAAGCATCAAGGGAATGAAGGACGGCGTCCGCATTCTGAACCTCGCAAGAGCTGATCTTGTAGTTTCCACAGATATGCTTGCCGCCCTTGAAAGCGGAAAGATCGCAAAGTATGTTGTAGACTTCCCCACCGACGATGTAATCGGCAAGAACAAGAATATCGTTGCCATTCCTCACCTCGGAGCATCCACCGAGGAGGCAGAGGACAACTGCGCAGTCATGGCGGTAAATCAGACCATCGACTACCTTGAAAACGGCAACATCAAAAACTCCGTAAACTATCCCAACCTTTCTCTGCCTCGCACAGCAGACACAGCCCGTGTTTGCGTGCTCGCCAAGGCAGGTATTGCTGAGGCGGTCAACGGAGCAGTTGCGGACGCATTCGGTGCCCCCGTTGCTTCCGTTTCCGCCGAGAAGGGCAACTACGCATATTACATCTTCGACGTTAAGGGTGATATCGGCGCAACCGATCCTATCTCCGAGGTTGACGGCGTTATCCGCGTCGTATCATTCCTTTAAGTAACCCCGACGGCAAATGAGATTATCCTTACCGGTGAAAACGGCATAAGTGAGCTTTCGATTGACGGCGAGATTTTGAGCAGTCATAACACAGCCTTCCGCCAATATGAACAGCTTCGCTGTGAATAATACAGCTACATTTTTCGGTAGCAAAAGCTTAACTGTCTAAAAAGAGCAAGCATACAAGATCAAACTGATCATATCAGACCGTCTTGATGCTTGCTCTTTCTGCTTTTTATAGGTTTTGGCTTAGCACATTGAACCCTCTGACCGATCAAATGCAATTCTTTGCGCATAGCGGGATTTTCAAATTCCACGAAAGCAAATGTAAGCATTTTGCCGGTGCAAGCCTCTTGCAGAGCAAAACACATTACCCGCGTCGTGTAAACAAATTTTGAAGAATGAATAAAGGGGGTTGAAATCCAAAAAGAAATGTGATATAATAAAGCGTAGGCAAGATATAGAGTGAGACCATACCAGCCGGGGAGCCAGCGGTGCCTTGTAACTCGCAATCCGCTATAGCGAGGGTGGATTCCGTGCCGAGGGCGGGCGGTGTGTGGCCTGCGCCGTGTGTGATCGTGTTGACGGATTGGTCTTGCGCAATCAATGGCTTCGAACCATGTCAGGCGGGAGACCGAGCAGCATTAAGGAGTATGTTTGATGTGCCGCAAGGTAGCCTGTCCCGAGCGAGAGCCACGGTTAACGCATATACCGTTTCGTTCAGAGCTTGGTGTATGGTTTCACTGTGTATCTTGCCAATTTTATATTTAGAGAACCGTATCTTCCGACGCGATCCGTCGGAAAAGCACCGTTAACATAAAGGCAGATTGGAGGGATACCGCAAAAATGCGACAGGCATTATACAGAAAATGGAGACCGAAAACCTTTGACGAGGTTTGCGGCCAGGAGCATATAACCGCGGTCCTCCGCCACGAGATACAGACCGATTCATACACTCACGCCTATCTGTTTTGCGGCTCTCGCGGAACAGGCAAGACCACCTGCGCAAAGCTGCTCGCAAAAGCGGTAAACTGTCTCTCGCCTGTTAACGGAAGCCCCTGCGGAGAGTGCGAGGCTTGTCAGGCGATCGACAACGGAACCACCTCCGACGTTCTTGAAATGGACGCAGCGTCAAATACCGGCGTTGACTATATCAGAGACATTCGCGAGGCGGTGATGTACGCGCCCTCAATGCTGAAAAGCAGGGTTTACATTATAGATGAGGTCCACATGCTTTCACAGAGCGCCTTCAATGCTTTGCTGAAAACATTGGAGGAGCCTCCGTCATCAGTAGTCTTTATTCTTGCGACCACAGAGCAGCAGAAGATTCCCGCTACCATTCTTTCCAGATGTCAGAAATTCGAATTCAGAAGGATATCCTCATCCGTCATAGCCGCAAGGCTTTTGCACATTGCAAAAGAAGAGGGCATCCGTTTGCTCCCCGATGGAGCACACACCATAGCAAGGCTGTCGGACGGAGGAATGAGAGATGCCATAAGTCTGCTTGAGCTTTGCGCCGGAAGCGATGGCTCAGGTAACGGTGCTGATGGCACAAGCCCATCCGGAATAGACGCAGTGACTGTGCGCAGTATAGCGGGAACAGGTGGAAGAGACATAGCGACAAGCCTTATAGAAAGCATCCAACGCAAGGACTACGATGCTATTTTCGAGGCAGTTGATTCCGTATGCTCGTCAGCAGGCGACCTTACCGTATTCTGGCAGGACGTTATGGATATCTACCGGGACATGCTTGTTATTAGAACGACCAAGAATTCCTCTAAATACCTTGATCTTACCGCGGACGAAGCCCAACAGCTCACCGAGCTTGCCAACACCTTCGGCGGTCAGAAGCTGCTTCGACATTGCGGACTTCTCGAGGATGCGTTTATTATGATGCAGCGTTCAAACGCATCAAAGCGCCTTTGCGCGGAAATGACACTTATAAAAATGTGCGACGACAAGCTGGATACCGTGCCGGAGGGACTTGCCGCGCGAGTATCTGCCCTTGAAGAGAAACTGGCGAGCGGAGGCTTTTCCGAGGCAGTAGCTTCCAAAGATACAGTAATGTACCAGAAATCAGTTTCCCCGGAGCCCAAAGCGGCGCAGGACGCGGCAAAAACCGCAAAATCAGAATCAACCGAGCCTGTCGTCCCCCCCACGCAGAAAAAAGCTCCTGCGGCTATCACCCCAAAGAAAGGCGGACTTCGCCCGGTGAGCTGGTGGGCAGAGGCAATGCAGCGCATGGATCCGTCAGTAGCATCGTTTTTCCGACTCTCACGGGCGTATATGGACGGAAACAAAATAGTTATCCGCGCCGACGGTCAGTTTGCGATCATGATGATGGATACTCCGGAGATGCGTCAGACGCTCTCAGAGCTGTCGGCAAGGTACGCGCCGGACAAAATGTGCTTACCTTCTGACTTTGAATTTATAGATATTCACAGCTCGGACGGAGAAAAGTTTACCGCTTTAGACGAGCTTATGAGTGAGATAAACGGTGAAGAGGACAGCGAATAAAAGCATCCTGAATGCGGCAAAACCCCGAAAATGATTTGTTTATAAAATTTTATCAACAATACGGAAGGAATATGATTATGAAAGCAAGATTACCTCAGGGATACGGCGGAGGTCCTCAGAATATGCAGAGCATGATAAAGCAGGCTCAGAAGATGCAGGAGGATATGGCTCGTGTTCAGGCAGAAATGGAAGCCAAGGAATACGAGATCCAGGCAGGCGGCGGAGCAGTTACCGTAAAGATAAACGGCAAAAACGAGATCATCGCTCTTGACATCAGCCCCGACATTGTTGACCCGGATGATATTGAGACTCTTTCAGACGTTATCATCGCGGCAGTAAATCAAGCCATCAAGACAGTAAGCGATACCACCAGCACAGAAATGGCAAAGGTGACCGGCGGCGTAGGCGGTCTTTCGGGGCTCGGCGGACTGTTCTGATCGAAAAAAGAAAGCAATGGGGACAGCTCAGTGGCGCACGCATAAGTGCTGTCGGGCACGTCCCCATTTCTTTACATACCCCAAAATTAACTAACTGTATTTACACAGCGCACCGTTTTTTTACATACCCCAAAATTAACTTACTGTATTTACACAGCGCACCGTTTTTTTACATACCAAAACGGATACCGTAGAAAGGGAGCTATTAAATGGAAGAGTTTATTCCACCGCTTGAAGAAATGGTCGAGGCATTCCGCCGTCTGCCGGGAGTCGGAAGAAAGAGCGCGGAGCGAATGGCTTTTGGAATTTTAGCAATGTCTCCGGAGGAGGTTGAAGGCTTTGCCTCCACCGTGACCAAT
>JAFVTO010000048.1 GCA_017503165.1 Clostridia bacterium
CCAAGCTCCCACACGTCGTAGCGCGTGTTGTTGATCAGATCAGACTCTAATATAACACCGTCATTTCTGTCCTTAACGAAATTCCCTCCAAACTCCAATGCTCCGTATCCGATAGACACCGTATACGGAAAATCCTCGCTTTCAAAAACCGCATCGACCTTGTCTCCGTATTCATACATTAATCTGTGCGTAATATTGTAGCGACCCTCCACCATCGAGTCATAGGTGTCCTCAATCAGCTTTCCGCGCCCTGAAAGCCTGATTACGAAAGCCCCATCAATATTGCTTGGTGAATAGACAGATGCATAAAAGCTGCCCATTCTCCAATCATAGGTTATTTCTGTTATTTCATAATCCATGTCGGCATAGTTATCACGAAGATGATTTTCCGCCGTTTGGAGCGCCGCTTCCTTGTCAGCCATTCCCCCGACAGCTAAATAGACGTACCCGAGTACACATATCGGCAGGGTAATAATCAAGAACAAAAACAAACAAACAACTATTTTGAATATTTTGAAAATACGTTTTTTCATTCCCCTACCTCGCTCCGCGTGCTGCATATTGCACTATGATCGTTTCCCACGATGTGTAGCATTATATCACAGTATAATATTTTTGTCAATGCCATTCCGCAAACAAAAAAATCTCGGGATTGACTGCAGCAAAGCCAATTCCGAGATTTTTTATAGTATTCAAATTCATGTGCAACTAACGCATGCTTTCATCAGATAAGCGAAAGCTTACGGGCAATCTCCCAGATCGCCTCCTTCTTCCATCGCTCAAATACGTGCTTGCTTACCATAGCATTATAGATAAAATTACGAAAACCTATCATATCTCCGATAGAATCGATTATATATGGTATCAGCCAGCTTTCGTAACACCTCATTGATATGGCTGAATAGATAAGCCGATTGAGAAAGATATCATTCGCCAGCACAGGATCGCTTTGGGCGCTGAATAACGAAGCCCTCTCTATCCTTTCCTGGCGACGGCGATATCCCTTACACAAGGACACCACCGTAAGATACCTGTCGTCGGTCTGCTTTATGTAGTTTTTGGGGGTATAAGACATTGGTCGCTCAGTTCCTTTCCGCGCTAACCAAGCTTCGAGGCTGAGGTTACGCGCAATACGGACCGAGGGAGCGACGCAGATCCTGACTGTCCGCCCCCGACGGTCTTAAAATGTGATCTTTTTTCATAAGACATTTCCTTTCAGACACGGACTCTCATTCCGCATCTTATTCCTTTAAAATGTTGGGATTAAGTTCTTTTAAATCAAACCTTCTCGCGTTTTCCGACTGAGTGGAAGGATCGGATATGTCATTCAACCGATTTTCGGGGCTGATAATCGGCATAAGCTGTCAAGAGTTTGACTTAATTGAACTATTTGTATTATAACACCGTTACTCCCGTTTGTCAAGAGATAAAATGATTCTTTTGAATAAATCTCAAATAAATTGCTGATCAAATTTCCAAAATCCCTTGACAATTACGGAAAAAATATGATAGAATAATTGCGAAGAACGAGATGAGCTATTGTAAGGCGAAATTTGCGGCAAATCCACAGCTTTTCTCCGTTTAAGCAAAGCATTCGCAAAAAAAGAAAGGAGCGCCTCAGAAATGAAAGAGAAAACCACAGCTGAAAGACTTCGCGAAATAATGAAGCTGAGAGAGCTAAAGCAGATAGATATACTGAATTTGTGCGCTCCGCTCTGCCAGCGCAGAAGAATTGCCATCAGAAAAAGCGACATCAGCCAATACGTAAGCGGTAAGGTAGTACCGAGAAGGGACAAATTAGCGATCATCGCAGAGGCATTGGGAGTAAACGAGGTCTGGCTGATGGGATACGAAGTATCCATGACAGGCGAGGAAATAATCTCCGCTCCAAATGTGAAAATGCTTCCGTTGGTAGGTACCATTGCATGTGGAATACCGATATTAGCAGATGAGAATATTGAAAAAACAGTGGCGTGTCCCGAAAACATTGAGGCGGATTTCTGTCTGAGATGCAAGGGAGACAGTATGCGTGATGCCAGGATCCTTGATGGGGACATTGTGTATATCAGACAGCAGAGCACGGTTGAAAACGGTCAGATCGCCGCTGTGCTGATAGATGACGAGGCTACCCTAAAAAGGGTTTATCTCTCCCCCGGATCGCTGGTGCTCCAGGCGGCAAACAGTCGCTATGCCCCCATCGTGTTCAGCGGGGATGAATTGGAGCGAGTTCGCATCCTTGGGCGAGCGGTAGCTTTTTTCAGCGATATAAAGTAAGGCTAAACAAAATCAACGCTGACGGCGCAGATGCGGTGTGCCGTTAGCGAAATTATATGAAAAGGATTGGTTGGGAACATGATAAAGCACGTTATTATCTGGTCTTTTAAGAAGGACGTAAGGGACAAAGAAGGTCGCAAACGCGAGATCAAGGAGCGCCTCGAGGATCTGGTAGGAAAGATCAGAGGACTTAAGGAGATGAAGGTAGTGATAGATCCGTTGCCAAGCTCAAACGGAGATCTGATGCTGGATTCCACCTTCGAGAACGAGGCTGCGCTTGCTACATATCAGAAGCATTTTCTGCATCTTGAAATAGTGAATACACTTGTTTGTCCTGCTGTAGAGGTAAGGCTCTGCATGGATTACGAGATATAAACATATAAGAAAAAAGTCAAAAAAAGGAGCTCCGCCGGATAAAACCGACGGGGCTCAACTTTTTTTTACAAATCACGGGATGCATAGGCGCCCAATTAAAGATCACCAATACCTCAATCGCGCGTCTTGGTATTCTCAATAACTCTGTGGACTCCAACGGTGATCTTTTCGTATTCGGAAAGGAGCAGATCAAGATAGTCCTTGCCGAGAGGCTCAAGATGGTAGTACACTCTGACACGGCGAGCTCCTGCCAGCTCCTTGTGCTCAGAAATGTAGTTTTTTCCTATAAGACGGTAAAGAGGACCGTAAAGAGAACCGTCCTTAATAGTAAGCGCAGCATCGCTTCTTGCGTCAAGCTCGAATTTCATCTCGTAGCCATACATATCACGCTCTGCAAGCAGCTTGAGGATCAACATTTCGAGAATTCCACGTTTAAAATTTTCCTGGATATCGTTTACAAGCGACATGATTTTCCCTCCTTCTTAACATTATTAATTGCGGTCCGTAGCAACCGAACAAAAAGCCGAAACGCTGGTGCGCTTCGGCCCTTGTTTTAATCTTCAATCAGCTCAAGCACCGAGCTCATTCAGTCTGATCGCATAACGGCTGGTCTTTCTCGCAGCCTTGTTCTTGGAAATGATTCCGTGAGCTGCTGCCTGGTCCAGCTTCTTTTCAACCGCCTTAAATGCTTCGGTAGCAGCGACCTTGTCACCGGTAGCGAGAGCGGCTTCATACTTCTTCATTGCAGTCTTGAGAATAGTCTTCTCAATCTTGTTCTGCATAGTCTTGGTCTCAATAACCTTGACACGCTTCTTTGCAGATTTGATGTTCGGCATTGCAAACAATCCTCCTTCGAATAAAATGGAAATTTTCACTCGTATATGATAACACACTTCCTAAAAAAAATCAAGTGTTTTTTACAAAAAATATATTGTAAAATAATTATGAACTGACCGCAAAAACGCCAAAACCCACTTGACAAAAGGAAAATTTTGTGATAACATGTATGCTGATATAATAAGCGCAAAATCGCTTATTTTCTGGACCTCCATCGTTGGAACGGTACTGAAATAAACAGTAAAACAAAGGTTTTTTCGGCTTTTTCGGCAGCGCAGCTTAAAATTCGACAGTAACCAGCTTGTCGTAGGGGTAGCGTGGGTGCAGCTTAAAATTCGACGGTAACCAGCTTGTCGTAGGGGTAGCACAAAAGAAAGAAAATTTGTTTTTCTGCTTGTCTCAGCGCTGTCCGCCGAGGGTGGTCTCTTCATTTTTATATAAAGAAAGGATGCTTACAAATGGTCAAGGATCAAAGGCTCAGCAACAAGGTCACACGTAAGAGTTTTTCCAAAATCAACGAAGTTCTCGAATTGCCAAACCTGATCGAGATACAGAAGAAATCCTACGAATGGTTCCTCCGCGAGGGTATGCATGAGGTGCTTCGCGACGTTTCGCCAATCAGGGACCACTCGGGAAAGCTCACCTTAGATTTTGTTGACTTCAGTATCGACGAAACCCCCAAGAGACCGGTCGAGGAGTGCAAGGATAGAGACGTAAATTTCGCAGCACCGCTCAGAGTAAAGGTGAGACTGCGCAACGCAGAGAGCGGAGAGGTCACGGAGAAATCCATATTCATGGGCGATTTCCCGCTTATGACCGACAATGGAACCTTCGTAATAAACGGTGCTGAAAGAGTCATCGTTTCTCAGATCGTACGTTCTCCCGGCGCATATTACGCCGTGCAGATAGACCGCAGCGGAAAGAAGCTGTATTCCACCACCATTATCCCCTACAGAGGAGCATGGCTTGAATATGAGACGGATATGAACGATATGTTCCATGTCCGTATAGACAAAAACCGCAAGATGGCGGTCACAGTGCTTCTCCGTGCACTTGGAATCGAAAAGGACGAGGATATAATCGAGCTTTTCGGAGACGACCCCAAGATCATGACAACTCTTGCAAAGGACGGAGTTGTAGCCGCTGCCCTCGGAAACAACAACGAGCCTTCAATATCATACGGTGATGCGGCTGTCAAGATCATATATACCAAGCTTCGTCCCGGCGAGCCTCCCACAGTAGAGAGTGGACGCACTCTTATAAACAACTATTTCTTCGACCCCAGAAGATACGATCTCGCACCTGTCGGACGCTACAAGTACGATAAAAAGTTCGGAATCGCAACAAGAGCGGAGGGCAGGACTCTTACCCGTCCCGCCGTCAGCCTTATGGGAGAGGTAGTAGCAGAGGCAGGCACTTATATCAACCATGAGATAGCCGAAAAGCTTGAGAATGCCGGTGTAAACGAGATCTTCGTTAAATTAAATGAAGAGAAGGAGTACCGCATCTTCTCCAACGGCGCGGTATATCCCTCTGTATTCGGTCTTGATCTTTCCGACCTGGGAATCAGCGGAAAGGTAAGATTCGACGAGCTGAATAAGATCATGGAGGAAGCGGGCGGAGATCTGGATGAGGCGTACAAGCTGGCATCCGAAAGAGTAGCCCTGCTGGTTCCGAAGCATATAACCAAGGATGACATACTCTGTTCGGTCAACTATATGATCGGACTCAACTACGATATCGGTACTGTTGATGACATCGACCATTTGGGCAACCGCCGTCTGCGTTCCGTAGGAGAGCTTCTGCAGAACCAGATGCGTATCGGCTTCTCGAGAATGGATAAGCTGATCGTCGAAAAGATGAATATGTACGGAACCCAGGATAATGAGGGACTCACTCCCGAGAACGTAATCAACATCCGTCCCGTAGTAACCGCCGTAAGAGAGTTTTTCGGATCATCCCCCCTCTCCCAGTTCATGGATCAGAACAATCCGCTTGCAGAGCTTACCCACAAGCGCCGTCTGTCCGCTCTGGGTCCCGGAGGTCTTACCCGTGACCGTGCGTCCTTCGAGGTTCGTGACGTTCACTATACCCATTACGGACGCATCTGTCCTATCGAGACTCCCGAAGGACCTAACATCGGACTTATCTGCTATCTGTCCACCTACGCAAGGATAAACGAATACGGCTTTATCGAGGCACCATACCGCAAGCTGGAGCACGTAGAGGTGAACGGAGAGCTCAGAGCCCGTGTATCCGATCGTATTGACTACATGACTGCCGACGTAGAGGATCATCACATCATAGCCCAGGCAAACACACCTATCGACGAGGACGGCTTCCTCAAGGAAAAGAGAGTCACCGGACGCGACCGCGCCGAGATCGTTGAGATGGACGCGCTCACCCCGGACTACATGGATGTATCGCCCAAGATGGTGGTATCGGTCGCCACCGCAATGATCCCCTTCCTGGAGAACGACGACAACTCCAGAGCTCTCATGGGATCAAACATGCAGAAGCAGGCAGTTCCGCTTATGGTTACAGAAAACCCCATCGTTGCCACCGGTATGGAGTACAAGGCAGCGGTTGACTCCGGTGTAGTAGTCTGCGTTAAAAACGCAGGTACTGTCGAGAGAGTATGCGCGGATGAGATAGTTATACGCAACGAAAACGACCGCAAGGACGTTTACCGTCTTATCAAATTCAAGCGCTCCAACCAGGGCACCTGCGTAAACCAGCGCCCCATTGTCAACGTTGGTGACCGCATAGAAAAGGGCGAGGTCATTGCAGACGGAGCCGCAACATCAAACGGAGAGATCTCTCTTGGTAAGAATGCGCTTATCGGATTCCTTACCTGGGAGGGCTACAACTACGAGGACGCGGTACTTCTCAACGAAAGAATGGTCCGCGACGACGTATACACTTCAATTCATATTGAGGAACACACCTGCGAGGCGCGCGGAACCAAGCTGGGAGACGAGGAGATCACCTCCGAGATCAGCAACGTTGGCGCTGATGCAAAGAAGAATCTGGATGCAAACGGAATAGTCTGCAAGGGAGCGGAGGTTCATGCCGGAGATATTCTCGTCGGTAAGATCACTCCCAAGGGAGACACTGAGCTCACCCCCGAGGAAAGACTGCTCCGGGCGATATTCGGAGAAAAGTCCAGAGAGACCAGAGACACCTCTCTCCGTCTGCCCCACGGTGAATCCGGTATCGTCGTTGACGTCAAGGTGTTCTCCCGTGAAAATGACGATGAGCTTCCCACCGGCGTAAACAAGGTAGTCCGCGTTTACGTTGCCCAGAAGCGTAAGATCTCCGTCGGAGACAAGATGGCAGGCCGTCACGGTAACAAGGGTGTCGTTTCCAGAATACTTGCACCTGAGGATATGCCGTTCCTGGAGGACGGAACTCCTCTTGATATAGTTCTGAACCCGATGGGTGTTCCTTCCCGAATGAACATCGGACAGGTTCTTGAGGTCCACCTCGGTATCGCTGCGAAGAGATTGGGCTGGAAGGTAATGACTCCCGTCTTCGATGGCGCGAAGGAAAAGGACATCATGCAGTGTCTGATCAAGGCAAAGATGTACAGAGACCTGCTTGAGTCGGACGATGTTTACCGCGAGTTCAAGAATGCCGCAGACGTTCCCACAACTGAGTACGTTTACAGAGTTGAGAAGGATCCCGTTACCGGATGCATCGTCAAGGATGCTGACGGACACATGATCGTCAAGTTCCTGACAGAGGAAGAAAGAGCAGATACAGAGCTTCTCAAGGAATTGGAAAAGAACGCTTGTCTGCGTACACTTACCACCAAAACTCTTTACAAGCTGATAACCGATGAGGTAACGGGAGAGACCGACGTAGTTGAGCTCTCCGATGCCGAAAAGCGCTCACCGGAGACCATTGATATGCTGCGCGATACCAAGCAGCTCAAGCTGGTCGACGGTAAGTCCATACTGTATGACGGACGCACCGGCTTGCCCTTTGACCATGCCGCGACCGTCGGTATCATGTACTATCTCAAGCTTCACCACCTGGTTGACGATAAGATCCACGCACGTTCTATCGGTCCGTACTCTTTGGTCACCCAGCAGCCTCTGGGAGGAAAAGCCCAGTTCGGAGGACAGCGTTTCGGAGAAATGGAGGTTTGGGCACTTGAGGCGTACGGAGCCGCATACACTCTTCAGGAGATACTCACCGTCAAGAGTGACGACGTATTCGGCCGTACAAAGACCTTTGAGGCTATCGTCAAGGGCCGCAACATTCCCACTCCCGGAATTCCCGAGTCCTTTAAGGTTCTGGTCAAGGAGCTGCAGGCTCTCGCACTGAACATAAGAGTTCAGGATGAGAACGGCGATGAGATAGAGCTTTCATCCCTTGCCGAGCTTGAAAATGCCAAGGATGCCAACACACCCTCTTATCCCACCGCCGAGGAGATTGCCAAGAGCGTTGAAGCAAGCGGAATGATGGATGACGAAGGCGTAACAGACACAAGTGATCTCGCCCTTAACGGATACCATATTGAGGAAGCCGACGAGGACGGAAACTTCATCCCCACCGAGTATGAGGATGATATAGATGACGAAGACGACGAAGATGACGACGTTTACGTTATCGACGATTCCGATGACGAATAATTCCCCCCATTTTTCCGAGGGATGCGGCGTGTATCCCTCGGAGCGGGAGAATAATCGCCCGATAAATTTTTATTCCTCATACAAACGGTTCTTTATCGAACACCGAACAGAAAGGCATGGGCAATAATACGATGGAACGTAACATTTTTGATTCAATAAAGATCGGACTTGCTTCACCGGAAATGATGAGATCCTGGTCCAAGGGTGAAGTCAAGAAGCCCGAAACCATAAATTACCGCACACTGAAACCCGAAAAGGACGGTCTTTTCTGTGAAAAGATCTTTGGTCCTACCAAGGATTACGAGTGCGCTTGCGGAAAGCATAAGCGCACCAGATATACCGTTCCCGTGGTCTGCGAGCGTTGCGAGGTGCTTGTCACCACCAAAAAGGTCCGCCGCGAGAGAATGGGACATATCGAGCTTGCTGCTCCGGTAGCCCACATCTGGTATTCAAGAGCCAACCCCTCGCGTATCGGAACACTGCTGGACATCTCCCCCAAGGTTCTTGAGAAGGTACTGTACTTTATTCAGTACATCGTCATTGATCCCGGAGTATCCACCCCTCTTACACAGAACCAGGCCCTGACTGACAGAGAATACGCAGAATACCAGAAGAGCTACGGCGGCGACTTTGAGGTCGGCATGGGCGCTGAGGCTATCAAGAAGCTTCTCCAGAAGCTGGACCTTGATCAGCTTTCCAAGCAGCTCAAGGAAGAGCTTCTCACCGCCACCGGTCAGAAGAAGGCGAAGATCATCAAGCGCCTTGCAGTAGTAGAGTCCTTCAGAAAATCCGGCAACAAGCCTGAATGGATGATTCTGGAGGCGATCCCCGTACTCCCCCCCGACATTCGTCCCATGGTACAGTTGGATGGCGGAAGATACGCATCCTCCGACCTCAACGACCTGTACCGCAGAGTAATAAACAGAAACAACCGTCTTGCCAAGCTTGCTCAGCTCAACGCCCCCGAGATCATTATCCGAAACGAAAAGAGAATGCTCCAGGAGGCAGTTGATGCGCTGATAGACAACGGACATCACGGAAAGGGCGTTACCGGCCCCTCCAACCGTCCGCTCAAATCTCTGTCGGATATGCTGAGAGGTAAGCAGGGACGCTTCAGACAGAACCTGCTCGGTAAGCGTGTTGACTACTCCGGACGAAGCGTTATCGTTGTCGGCCCCGAGCTTCGCATCTACCAGTGCGGTCTTCCCAAGGAAATGGCGCTTGAGCTATTCAAGCCCTTCGTTATGAAGCGCCTTGAGGAGGCAGGAAAGTCCACCAACATAAAGGACGCACGCAAGAAGGTAGAAAGAGGTCTTCCGGAGGTTTGGGATGCATTGGAGATAGTCATCAAGGAGCATCCTGTTCTCCTTAACCGAGCTCCTACCCTTCACCGTCTGTCGGTTCAGGCATTCGAGCCTGTTCTGGTAGAAGGAAGAGCTATCAAGCTTCATCCTCTGGTATGTACCGCGTTCAACGCAGACTTCGACGGTGACCAGATGCCTGTTCACGTACCGCTTTCATCCGAGGCGCAGGCAGAGGCAAGATTCCTCATGCTTTCCGCCAACAACCTGCTTAAGCCCGCCGACGGATGCGCCGTTGCAGTTCCCTCTCAGGACATGGTTCTCGGCTCATATTATATGACCATCGACAAGCCCGGAGAAAAGGGAGAGGGCAAGTGGTTCCGAAATCTGGACGAGGCTGTAATGGCTTACGAAAACGGAACACTGGGGCTCCACGCAATGATCCACGTCCGCGTTGAAAAGACGGTAAACGACGAGATTCGCCAGGGAGTCATCCACTCCACGCTGGGACGTATGCTGTTCAACCAGCCCATTCCCCAGGATCTTGGATTCGTTGACAGAACCGTTCCCGGAAACGAGTTCCTGCTTGAGATCGACGAGCCCGTCACCAAGAAGGTATTGAGCAAGCTGGTCGACAGATGCATAAAGAAGCATCCTACCTCCAAGACCGCTAACGTCTTGGATGCAATCAAGTCCCAGGGCTTCAAGTACTCTACCAAGAGTGGAATCTCTATTTCCATTGCAGACGTTACTATTCCCAATGAAAAATACACTCTTATCCAGGAAGCGGAGGAAAGAGTCGGTCAGATCCGTGACTTCTATAACGAGGGACTTCTTACAGAAAACCAGCGTTATAGCCACGTTATCGACGTTTGGTCCAAAACCACAGACAGCGTTGTTTCCGCCCTCAAGAACCGATTCGACCGTTACAACCCGATCAAGATGATGAGTGACTCCGGAGCTCGAGGAAACATGACTCAGATGCGTCAGCTTGCCGGTATGCGCGGACTTATGTTCAAGGCATCCGGAGAAACGATGGAGCTGCCTATCAAGTCAAACTTCCGTGAAGGACTTAAGATACTGGAGTATTTCATCGCTGCCCGTGGAGCGCGTAAATCCCTTTCGGATACCGCTCTCCGTACCGCGGACTCCGGATACCTTACCAGACGTCTTGTTGACGTATCCCAGGAGATCATTATTCGCCGCGAGGACTGCGGAACCAGAAAGGGTACCTGGGTAAGCGATATTCTGGACGAGAACAATCAGCCTATCGAGAAGCTTGAGGAGCGTCTGATGGGAAGATATACCTGCGGCGAAGTGGTACATCCCGAGACCGGAGAGATATTGGTTTCCGACAACGTCATGCTCGGCGATGCAGAGATAAAGAAGATCACCAAGGCAGGCATCGACAAGGTCTATATCCGTACACTGCTTGAGTGCCGCGCGCTGCACGGAGTCTGTGCCCATTGCTACGGCTCCGACCTTGCTTCCGGCAAGCCGGTCAATATCGGAGAAGCTGTCGGTATCATAGCGGCTCAGTCTATCGGTGAGCCCGGTACTCAGCTTACCATGAGAACCTTCCACACCGGTGGTGTTGCAGGCTCCAACATTACAAACGGTCTTCCCCGAGTCGAGGAGCTGTTTGAGGCTCGCCGTCCCAAGAAGAGCGCGATCCTTTCCGAGATCGACGGTACCGTGGTATTCGGTCAGACCACCCGTACCAAGTCCGTGGATATCGTTCCAGAGGATAATCCCGCCGACAAGAAGACCTATTCCATTCCCTACAACTCACGCATTACCGTTCCCGAGGGAGCTTCCATACTCAAGGGTACTCCCATCACCGAGGGTAGCCTGTATCCCGGAGATATTCTCAGAATCAGCGGAATCGACGCTGTTTACGAGTATATCATCCAGGAAGTACAGAAGGTTTACCGCGGTCAGTCCGTTGACATCAACGACCGTCATATCGAGGTCATCGCGCGTCAGATGACCAAGAAGCTGAAGATCGTAGACAGTGGCTCCAGCGATCTGCTGAACGGAGCTATGGTAGACAGAAGTGAATTCCGCCTTATCTGCGAGGCTCTTAAGGAGCGTATCGCCGCCGGCGAGACCGACCTTGTGCTTCCCACCGCAGATGTAGTGCTTCTTGGTATCACCAAGGCATCTCTCCAGACCGAGTCCTTCCTGTCCGCCGCCTCCTTCCAGGAGACCACCAAGGTTCTCACAGATGCGGCTATCGTTGCAAAAACCGACAAACTGCTGGGACTCAAGGAGAACGTTATTATCGGTAAGCTGATCCCTGCAGGAACCGGTATGGAATACTACCGTAACGTAGAGATCAAAAAGCGCGACGCAGCAAACGACGCAACCGACGGATACGATGAAGTGTAAATAAACTGCTGATGTAACCGGTGTATCCCCCCGGCGCATAAAAAACTTAAAACAAAAAAGAGCCTCTGTGCTACACCTTGATCCGAGTAAGGTCAAGGTGGCGCAGGTGCTCTTTGTTTTTTCACCAATAAGAACATTCATAAATGTTTACATATACCCGGTGGAAAATATTACTGAGATATGATATCCTATAAAGGAATGTAATGCAAAATTTTTCACATTTATAGGATCAGACAAAGGAGTTGAGAGCTTGGTAAACGTACTTTGGGAGAAGATACGGGAGGCTGCCATTTCGGTGTTGCCGGTAGCATTGATAGTTTTCCTGTTAAACCTTACTCCGCTTATCAGCATGAGCCGGACTGAATTTTTTGTATTTTTTTTGTGCGCGGTACTGCTCATTATCGGAATCGGCCTGTTCAACCTTGGAGCCGATATTGCCATGACACCTATGGGCGAGCAAATAGGCACAGGTCTGTCCAAATCCAAAAGTATAACTCTCTTGCTGTCAGTCAGCTTTCTTATGGGGCTTCTGATAACCATAGCGGAGCCCGACCTTACGGTGCTCGCCCTCCAGGTATCTCAGGTAATGAACGGAACGCTGCTGATCGCAGCTGTTGGCGTTGGAGTAGGTCTGTTTCTGCTTTTAAGTGTGCTGAAAATACTGTTCAAGAAGCCCCTCTCCTCCATGTTGATATTCTTCTACATGGTGCTTTTCGCTTTCGCCGCATTGGTAACAGTGCGAGGAAACGGAGGCTTCCTTCCCCTTGCATTCGACTCGGGCGGAGTTACGACAGGACCGATAACCGTCCCTTTCATAATGGCGCTCGGCGTCGGTATAGCCAACGCAATAGGTGGCAAAAACGCAAACGAAAACAGCTTTGGACTTATCGCAATGTGCTCGATCGGTCCGATCCTTGCGGTAATGATTTTGGGAGTAGGTATAAGCGGAGACCTGAATTACGATATTCCGGATTACAGCATCGGAGCAAACCTCGGAAAGACACTGCTTGAAACCGCAATGCATACCGCAAAAGAGGTATTTATAGCCCTTATGCTTATTGCGATGTTCTTTGCAATTCTCCAAATAACTGTTCTTAAGCTTCCCACCAAAACCTTGAAGCGTATAGGTATAGGAATACTGTATACCTGGTTCGGTCTGGTAATATTCCTGACCTCGGTAAACGTAGGATTTATGCCCATTGGATATAAGATCGGCTCAGAGCTTTCGGGATTTCATCCTGCGGTATTGATAATATTCGGCTTTGTTATCGGAATGGTAGTCGTTCTCGCTGAGCCTGCCGTACACGTTCTAAACAGACAGGTCGAGCATATCACAGACGGAATGGTCAGCCGCAGATCAATGATAACAGCTCTGTCAATCGGTGTCGGCATATCCATCGGACTCTCTATGGTGCGCATTGTTATGGGATTCAGTATTCTGTACTACGTTATCCCCGGATACATTCTGTCACTTGGACTGTCATTCTTTGTTCCTGGACTTTACACAGCCATTGCATTCGACTCCGGTGGAGTTGCCAGCGGTCCCCTCACCTCCGGCTTTATTCTTCCCCTCTCTGTCGGCGCTTGTGTTGCGGCGCAGGGAGTGGGCTCGGTAATGGACTATGCTTTCGGCATAGTAGCCATGGTCGCTATGACTCCGCTTATAACCATTCAGCTTTTGGGATTCAAGGCGGTGGTAGCAAAGAATGTACGCCGTCGCATTGCTATGAAGCGTATTCTTGATGCGGACGACGAACAGATCATCAACTTTATGTAGTGGAGAAAGGAGAAGCTCATGCCAAAATATAAAACACGGTTGATACGGAAGATCACTTCACCCGAAACCCCTGAGGTTCACCGTGATATTCAACGTCTTATGCTCCTTTTTACCGTGGTAAACCGAAAGAAAACCGAATTCTATGCCGACTTTATTCAGAGTAATTTTGAGGTCAATATGCAGATGGTGCTGGCTGCTAACGGTACCGCAAGTAGCGAGATCATGAGTCTCATTGGTCTTAGTGATTCCGAAAAAAGTGTTATTATAAGCGTAATTCGAGACGATATGGAAAAACGTGTCCTTAACGGTCTGGAGGAAAAATTTTCCTCCATCAAAAACGGAAAAGGAATTGCGTACACGGTTCCCGTGTCCAGTACAATTGGCGTCGCAATCTACCAATTTCTTGCCAATCTGAGATAAAAAAGCAGACGGACAACTGCTTTTTCCTGAATTTTCATACGCACAGTTATATACAAAGAAAGGGTTGGTATCCAACATGACATATAAGCATGAGGTTATATTCTGCATAGTCAACACAGGCTTTTCCGATGCGGTAATGGATGCGGCAAAGGAGTTTGGAGCTAAGGGCGGAACGGTTATCCACGCCCGCGGAACAGCAAACAGAGAGGCAGAACAGGTTTTTAAGCTTACCGTTCAGCCGGAAAAGGAAATAGTAATGATCCTTATCCCCTCAGAGCTGAAGGATAATATCCTGCACGCCCTGTATAAGGCGGTAGGTCTCAATACCCCCGGACAAGGCATCGCCTTTTCCATGCCAGTCAGCGCCGCTATCGGATTGTTCAATCCGGAAGAAGACTCAAAATCGCATAGGACCGCCGTTAAAGAATTAAAAAACACTTCCCCCTCCGCGGAAAAAACCGACAGCTCGGAAGAACCGAACAAATAATCCTTGAAGTACTACGGATTTTGATGGATTGGAGCGGGACACGAAAGTGAACGGTCGCTTTTGAAGATACACCGTCTTTTGAAAACAATCATGAGTTGGCAAAGCCAACCTCGCAAAAACTTTTGGAGATTTTATTATTGGGGAGGTTGATCTGTTCAGCCTCCCCCGTTGCGCCGCGTCCGCTCTACCGCCTTACCCCGAATTTCTCACGAAACTCGCGGCGGCAGAGCTTGGAACACAATAAAAAAGTCCGTCACGCCCAAATTTGGGTGACGGACTTTTTTATTGCTCTTGGTGAAGGTAACCGCCGTCAAACTCCGACGGCGGCTCCCTCCGCCTCGCGGCGCTGTGCTTTTGTAGCGGGAGGGTTCTCTTTCCCACTGTATCGAAAGGAATACTTTATCTTCTATAGCGCGTGGTAATTCTTGATCTGTATCAATAAGAACGTTTTATCTTCCATATCGTGAGCTCAACAACTATAGAAGCCTCCATCTTTGGGGGAGGTGTCAGGCATTGTCATGACGGAGAGGGGATGAAAACCTAAGAGCCTTCCTATCCACATTCGTCTGCGAGGAAGGATGGTCTGAGAGATTGTAAAAGAATAATTCAGCGTTAAAACCTGATTTTGTATCAGTTATACTTAGGCAGGTAATCACCGTGAGCCTCGATCAGATCATCGCACATACTTACAATATCGTCGATCGAAAGCTCAGACGAGGTATGCGGATCAAGCATTGCCGCCTGGTAAATAGCATCCTTTTTGAGTGTAACCGCCGCCTCGATAGTAAGAAGCTGAACATTAATATTAGTCATATTCATAGCTGCGCACTGAAGAGGAAGAGCGCCGACAACGGTAGGCTGAACCCCAAAGCGGTTTACAAGACAGGGAACCTCAACGCAAGCCTCGCGGGGAAGGTTGGTAATGCAACCGTTATTGATCACGTTACCACCGATCTTGTACGGATTATCGGTCACCATAGCTTCCATTATATATGAAGCGTACTCCCTGGAACGGGTGTGAGATATCTTTCCGTCAAGATACTCCTTTTTGGCATCCTTCCATCTGGCGATCTGATTGATACAGCGGCGCGGATACTCGTCGAGGGGAATGTTGTAACGGTCTATCAGCTCCGGATATTTTGATTTGATAAATAGATTGTTATATTCGGCGTTGTGCTCACTTGACTCTGTGCAGTAATATCCGAGGCGACGGATATACTCATATCTAACAAGGTCAGTGCACTTGGTTTCCGGCATTTTTTCAAGCTCCGCGATCGCGCGCTTTCTGATCTCCGGGTAAAGATCACTGCCGTCTCCGCTCTCCAGCTCCAGAAGCCAAGCCATATGATTGATACCTGCGATCTTCTCCTTCAGCGGCTCAACGAACGGTATTCCCAACCCATTCAGAATACCTCTTGAGCAGACTTGAACACTGTGGCAAAGACCGACCGTCTTTACCCCGGTATATCTCTGCATATAGCCGGTCAGCATGCCCATGGGGTTGGTGTAATTAAGGAACCACGCATTGGGACAGACCTCCTCCATATCACGCGCAAAATCCGCAAGCACGGGTATGGTGCGGAGAGCACGGAAAATTCCGCCAATTCCCAGTGTATCAGCTATAGTCTGACGGAGGCCGTATTTTTTGGGAATCTCAAAGTCAATAACTGTGGACGGCTCGTAGCCGCCTACCTGAATGGCGTCAACTACGAAATCCGCTCCGCGAAGAGCATCCTTGCGATTCTCGACACCCAGATACTTGCTTACCTTCGCCTTGCCACCGTTGATATT
Source organism: Clostridia bacterium (assembly GCA_017503165.1). GTDB lineage: Bacteria > Bacillota > Clostridia > Oscillospirales > CAG-272 > SIG673. The sequence continues at coordinate 16,294 of JAFVTO010000048.1, forward strand.
CCTGTTCAGTAGATTTACCATAATATAAGACTCTTCAAGACGCTCCGCATCAATATCGTACAAAGCGATCTCAAACTCGCAAAGCGAGGGTGTCAGCATGGCATCCCCCAAAACGTTTTTTGCAAAAACTGTACTTCCCGCGCCCATAAATGTGATCTTGCCCATTTTTTAAACCTTTCCTTTCTTTAGATACTGGACCTTGTGCGCTTTTAATTTCGTTTTTTATTAGATATACAACTAAAATACTCGGGATTGTTTAAGCCTATTATACCTATGTATCTCGAATTTGTCAATAGCAAAAGGTATTCTTGTAACCGCTTTATGTAACCGAATGCGTATATCCCCAAAAAACCGTAACGTTATATGTGAAGAAAATGTAAAAACACCAAATATCTATTGACAAAATAGAAGTGTTATGATATAATCTGTAAAGTAAATTACTTTACAGTAGGTAACAGCTATGAACATACGGCTTGTAAAGCTATACGATATGTACGCGGCATTGCTCAGCGACCGTCAGAGAGAGATCATGGATCTGTACTACAACGAGGATGAGTCGCTGGCGGAGATAGCGGAAAACACCGGCATAACCCGTCAGGGAGTGAGAGACTGGATAAAAAAGACCGAAGCTCAGCTTGAGGGGTTTGAGGCGGCGCTAAAGCTGGTAGACCGTAGCGAAAGGCTGCTTTATCAACTGCAAACTGCAAAAAAGGCGCTTGAAAAGGGCAACGTAAGGCTTGCAAGCAGCGCCATAACCACAGCAGAAGGGTTGCTCCCTTAAGGTGAGATACGCGCGGAGCACAGATGACAAGCACGGAGATACGCGCGGAGCACAGATGACAAGCACGGAGATACGCGCGGAGCATAGCTCCCGTCAAGCCGTATCAAAGGCAGGAGAGGGTAAGCCAACGCGCGCAGGGCAGCCCGAAAGACACGACGAAGCATAATCATTTGCCGGAAAGGAAGTGAATACAAATGGCGTTTCAATCTCTTACGGAAAAGCTGGCGGAGGCATTCAAGAAATTCCGCAACAAGGGAAAGCTCACGGAAGCAGACGTAAAGGCGGGTATGCGTGAAATCAAGCTCGCATTGCTTGAAGCGGACGTAAGCTTCAAGGTAGTTCGCAATTTTATAAAGACAGTCACGGAACGAGCGGTAGGAAGTTCAGTTCTGGAAAGCCTCATGCCGGCGCAGCAGGTCGTAAAGATAGTAAACGAGGAGCTGACCGCACTTATGGGCGGCTCAAACGCAAAGCTCACGATCGCATCCAAGCCCCCCACAGTCGTCATGATGTGCGGACTACAGGGCTCGGGAAAGACCACGCATTCCGGCAAGCTGGCTCTGATGTATAAGAAGCAGGGAAAGCATCCGCTTCTGGTAGCCTGCGACGTTTACCGTCCTGCGGCGATTGCTCAGCTTCAGACTCTTGGTGAGCAGATCGGAGTCCCCGTATTTACCATGGGCGACAAGATCTCTCCTGTGCAAATAGCCAAGGCGGCGATAGAGCACGCAAAGAAGAACGGAAACGACATGGTGTTCCTGGACACAGCGGGACGCCTGCAGATAGACGAGGTTCTGATGGATGAGCTCAGAAGGATCAAGGAGGCAGTAGAGCCGACAGAGATACTTCTTGTAGTCAACTCCATGATCGGACAGGAGTCCGTAAACGTAGCAGAGAGCTTCAACAACCTGCTCGACATTACCGGCGTTATCCTCACCATGCTGGACGGAGACACCCGAGGCGGCGCGGCGCTGTCAATCAGATACGTAACCGGAAAGCC
>JAFVTO010000049.1 GCA_017503165.1 Clostridia bacterium
AAAAGTCACATTAAAAGGAGAAATCCGCCGGTTTTCCGGCGGATTTCCACATTTTCAAGAGAAAAATATAAAATTTCCACTAAATTTCTATAGTGTTCTTTCCTGTGACTTTTGTTCGGCGCTGAATGAGACAGCCCCTTTGTATTTGTTTGCCGGTAGTGGCAATCTTGGAAGGGCGACATGTCTTACCGCAGGTCGCTCCCCAAGTTTTTTCGTGTAGAGCCCTGTTTTTTTGTAAAAAAAGCTCGAAAGCTCCGTTTTTTTGAGGTTTGGATACCCCGGTATGTATTAGTACCAAAAAAAATGGAGGAAATCTGAATAAATTGTGTTAATATGCCAAGATAGTTTTTGGTAAAATGACTTGATTTATTGTAATAAATCTGATATAATTATAAGGAAGAATTGTGTACATTTCGATTGTTAAGGAGAATATATATGACTCGCGATATTACTATAACAAATGCTCTTGGAATGAATGCTAATAACTCGCCTCTTTTCGTTCAGAAAGCCAACTCCTATAAGAGCACTATTTTGGTTCAGACTGAAGAGCGTCAGGTGAACGCAAAGAGTCTTCTCGGTGTTGTTTCTCTCGGTATCAAAAGAGGGATGAATATTACTCTTATTGCTGAAGGCGCCGATGCGGAGCAGGCACTGGACGGTCTCTGCGCACTGATTGCCGACGGATTTGCCAGATAAGCATATTGTGAGTGATGCCTGGAATGCTTAATGCATTTCCGAGTAGGGCGAAAAACCAAGTATGAATTTAAACTATGGAGCAGACAGGGGAGACCGTTACCTTTGTCTGCTTTTTTGACAAAAGCTTATGTACGATACAAAAATTATTTCTTCCTTGCGAGAAAAGGCGGCTTCATTACCTCTCACCCCCGGTGTTTATTTAATGAAGGATGCTTCGGACAAAATAATATATGTAGGAAAATCTAAGGCGTTACGCAACCGTGTGAGCTCGTATTTTACTGATCTTGACAGACACAGTGTCAAGACCGGGCGGATGGTTTCATGTGTCAGGAGCTTTGAATATATTCTGACCGATACGAATATGGAAGCTCTGGCTCTGGAGAACCGTCTGATCAAGCTTTATATGCCCAAGTTCAATATCAGACTTAAGGACGGGAAAAGCTACCCTTATATAAAGATAACCTTCAATCGAGAGTATCCGGAGATACTTTTTACAAGACGCAGACTTTCGACGGCATCAGATACCTCAGCCTTCGGCAGAGCGGCATATTTCGGTCCGTATAGCGGTGTATCAACGGCACTTACTCTGATGAAGACCGCCCAGAGGCTCTTTGGGTTGGCGGATTGTAAGAGGGTTTTTCCTCGGGATATCGGCAAGGAGCGACCGTGTATATATAAGCAGCTCGGACAATGCACCGCTCCGTGCGACGCAAGCATTACAGCAGAGGAATATCGGGAGCAGTTCAGACGCGCCGCGGCGTTTCTCAACGGTTCGTTTGCCGGAGTGAAGCATTTGCTCACAGAGCAGATGGAAAATGCGGCAGAGCAGCTTAACTTTGAGTCAGCGGCAATTTTCAGAGACCGTATAAAGGCGTTGGATGCATGCAGAAGCAAACAGAAGATCGTGGGTTCCCCTGAAGAGGAACGGGATGTTGTCGCTTTTGATGCTAACCTGGGAGTCACATCTCTTTCGGTATTCTTTATTCGCGAGGGCTGTATCGTTGACAGAGAAAACTATATATTTTCCGCAGACGAGTTGACCGAAAACGAGGATATTGTTGCCTTTCTGTGCGATCTTTACAGAAGGCGTGAATATATTCCGCGCGAGGTACTGATAGAGAATGATATAGGTGATGAAAACGCCCGTGAGCTTGAAGAATATCTGAATATACTTTACCGATCCGAAAGAGAAGATGAGGGCGATGATAAAGCTACGGATTTGGAAAGAAACGCAATTGTGGAAAAAAATTGCGAAAATGACTGTGCACTGTCGTCTGAAATTGCCGGACATGGTAATACTGACGCACCGGATGGCATAAAGAAAAGGAGCCCGCTTCTTAAGATCAGAGTTCGTATACCTGAAAAAGGAGAAGCGAAAAAGCTTTGCAGAATGGTGTTGGAAAACGCAACCGAGTCTGCAAGACAGCATACCGAAAGCTCCAAAAAACAGGACGGTGTGGCTGTCAGGCTGGCGCAGCTTCTGGGTCTTGAGGTAGTTCCTTCGCTTATAGAGTCTTACGATATTTCCAACTACGGCGCAGATAATATTACTGCGGGAAAGATCGCAGTAAAGGATGGGAAATTCCTGAAAAGCGCCTATCGCATCTATAAAATAAAAAGCGTGGACGGACAGGACGATTATTCTTCGATGCGCGAAGCGGTGGAAAGGCGGCTTGCTCATACAGAGGATCCGTATCCTGATCTGATGCTTCTTGACGGAGGAAGAGGACACGTATCAGCCATCCGTCGGCTTTTAGAAGAAAAAAATATTGATATTCCGGTATTCGGATTGGTTAAGGATGAATACCACAAAACAAGAGCGATAGCAGGCGAGCATGAGGATGAGGAGGTCAGTATTGCCAGAGAACAGGCGGTGTTTGGCTTTGCTTACCGATTGCAGGAAGAGGTACACAGATTTACTGTTTCATGGATGCGCGCCGCGAAAAGAAAAACGGTAAAGCATTCATCACTGACGGAGATAGACGGTATAGGTGCTCAGAAGGCTAAAGCATTGATGGGGTATTTTCATTCGATTACCGCGATTAAAAACGCTGACATCGAGCAGCTTATGGCGGTGAAGGGAATAACAGAGTCGAATGCGAAGGCTATCAAAAAGTATTATTCAACAAAGAATGACGGAACCATCGGATGAAATTAAAATAAATGACTTTAATGTGGTGAGTGAAATATGATGAGAATTATAACCGGAACGGCAAGGGGCGTTCGATTGGAGACCCTTGAGGGAAATGAGACCAGACCTACCGGAGAGAAGGTAAAGGAAGCTGTATTCAGCATGATACAGTTTGAAATTGAAGGAAGACGTGTGCTTGATGTTTTTGCCGGAAGCGGACAGCTTTCCTTTGAGGCGTTAAGCCGCGGAGCGGAGTCTGCCGTCATGATAGATGCATCCAAGGATGCAGCGGCTATAATCCGCAGAAATGCTGTCAAAACCAAAATGCTCTCCAATTCCAGAGTGATAGCAAGTGATTATAAGCTGGCATTGCGCGGACTTGAGGGGCAGAAATTTCAGCTTATTTTTGCTGATCCGCCATATGCTGCAAAGCTTATACCGGATACTGTGGACAGAGTGCTTCGGTACGGATTGCTAAGTGACGGTGGAATAATGGTTTGCGAAAGCGAAGAATCCGAGCCCTATGAGCATCCTATGCTCACAGTTCGTAAGCATAATAAATACGGAAGATCGTATATCACTATATATGAAAAGAAATCGGCAGAAATTGCTGATAATGGCAAGGAAGTGGAATAAAATGGTTAAAGCCTTGGTTTGCGGAAGCTTCGATCCGATAACTAACGGACATCTCAGTCTTATAGCCAGAGCGGCGAGGATCTTTGATCATGTGGTGGTCGGAATATTCAGCAACAGCCAAAAAAGATATATGTTTTCCGCTGAAGAGCGGGCTGATATGGTTCGTGAGGCGTGTGCATCAGCGAATCTTGATAACGTTACAGTAGACTGTTGCTCGGGGATGGTGGCGCATTACGTAAGGGATAACGGAATTGACGTTATAGTAAAGGGCGCGCGAAATACAGTGGATTTCGAGTATGAGAGGACTCTTGACTTCGGAAATAAAGAGGTTTATGAGGGGGCTGAGACGGTGCTTCTGATCTCCGATCCAAAGCTGGGGCAAATAAGCTCTACTATCGTCCGTGAATTTTTAAAGTACGGTGAGGACGTCAGTGGTCTTGTTCCGGAATCTGTGCTTAAGCGCCTCAGGGAAAAAGGCTGAGGAAGGGTGAAAAAATATGAGTAGCTTTGAGTTTTCACACGTTCCGGTCATGCTTCATGAGGCTGTGGACGGTCTTAACATTCGTCCCGACGGAGTGTATGTGGATTGCACTACCGGTGGCGGTGGGCATAGCTTTGAGATTGCATCCAGGCTTGATGGCGGGAGATTGATCTGCTTTGACCGAGATCCTGATGCGATTGAAGCCGCGAAAAAGAGGTTGAGGGCATTTAATGACAAAGTAACGTTTGTTAATCGCAATTTTTGTGATATTATTGATGTCCTTAACGGTGAACGTGTCGATGGAGTATTGATAGACCTCGGTGTTTCGTCGTATCAGCTGGACAATCCTGAAAGAGGATTTTCGTATATGCGTGACGCATATCTGGATATGAGAATGAACCAAACAGAGGGGATCAGTGCTTATGATGTTGTAAATTCATATTCACGGGAGGAGCTTGTGCGTATATTCCGCGACTACGGTGAAGAGAGATTTGCTTCCCGCATAGCATCAGCTATCGTTTCCAACCGGGAAAACAAGCCGATAAGCACTACGCACGAGCTTGCAAAAATAGCTGTTAAAGCAATTCCGGGCGCAACTAAAAACGATTCGCATCCGGAAAAGCGCATTTTTCAAGCAATAAGGATAGAGGTTAATGGAGAGCTCGAGATCATTCCACCTACTGTGCGTAGTATAACTGCATCTCTTCGTCCGGGAGGACGCATATCCGTAATAACCTTTCATTCCCTTGAAGACAGGCTGGTAAAGCAGACCTATGCTGAGCTTGCCAAGGGCTGCACCTGCCCGCCGAAGCTTCCTGTATGTGTTTGCGGTAAAAAGCCCCAGCTGAAGCTGTGCGGTAAGGCTATACTTCCAAGCGCAGAGGAGCTGGCGGTAAATTCAAGATCCGCAAGCGCTAAGCTTAGAGTGGCGGAAAAAATTTGATCTGTGGTTTTATCCATATATTCAAGACTTTTTTGTATTTACGTCATTAGCTTTTCTTGATAAAATACACAAAGGTATATCAGTACCGATATTTACTTTGATCGCGTAATCAACATTTTCATACAGGCGATCTACCTAAGGACGGAAATATCAGAGTCGCAAGCGAGTTATTCACCCCTCTGCGCGGTATTAGACCGTAGGTTACGGCAGAGTAAGTGAGGGCTGCCTTGACGTGCTCCGCGTTCACGGACCTATCACGATACCTGAGTCCGTTTCTTCAAACTCAAAATAATAATTTAAGGCTTTGCTGCAAAGAATCAAATGCTGATGCTTTGTGAGATCAGGTGGCGGGGGCTTTCTGAAACGGCTATCTCAAATACGTTTTGCC
>JAFVTO010000050.1 GCA_017503165.1 Clostridia bacterium
ACGGCACAGGCTGTTTCTTGCTTGCGCATACCGGCAGAAGAGCTATAGAAAGTCAGGCAGGACTGCTCACCACCGTAGCGGCAGGTGAAAAGGGCAGAGAAATAGAATATGCCCTTGAAGGAAGCGTTTTCGTAGGCGGCGCGGTTATCCGCTGGCTGCGTGATGAGATGAAGCTGATACATGAATCAAACGACAGTGAATATTATGCAAATAAGGTTCCCGATACCGGTGGAGTTTACGTAGTCCCCGCCTTTGCGGGACTGGGTGCTCCGTATTGGGATATGCACGCAAGAGGAAATATCGTGGGAATTACCGCAGGAACGGGAAAAAACCACATTATCCGCGCGGCGCTTGAAGCCATTGCATATCAAACAGAGGACGTTATATCCGCCATAAACGAGGATATGGCGTGGCTGGGCGGAAAAAGCGGAAAATACATTTCATCCCTCAAGGTTGACGGCGGAGCATCCTCAAACGCGCTTCTGATGCAAATGCAAAGTGATATATCCGGAATAGAGGTCCGTCGCTCGGCAAATCCCGAGGCTACCGCCCTGGGAGCGGCATTTCTGGCAGGTCTCGCCGTTGGCTTCTATAAAGACCGCGAGGAGCTGAGAACTATGCTGTCGGGCGGAATGATATATAAGCCCGGGATCAGCGACGAGATGAGAAAAACACGTTTATCCGGATGGCAGCGCGCGGTAAAGGCATGCCGCGTATTCAGTGAATAAATAATGGGGGAATAAAGATATGAACCTAATAAAGGAAGAGATACGCGTTGCATCCTGCGACGGTAAGCATAAGCTTTACGGCGTGGTAATTCGCCCGGATTCAACCGAAATAAAGGGATATTTCCAGGTAGTACACGGCATGACAGAGCACATCGCACGCTACGAACGGTTTATGACTGATATGGCTCAGGAGGGATGGCTGTGCTTCGGTCACGATCACCTCGGACACGGAAACACCGCAAATGACGATTCCGAGCTGGGCTTTATTGCGCCATCTGACGGCTGGAGATTACTGGTTGAGGACGTAAGAAGCTTCTTTGACTCGGTGTTTGACCGTTATTCCGCTGTGGTCGGCGTGGAAAAACCTTACGTTCTTATGGGGCACAGTATGGGTTCGTTTATCGCCAGGATGGCGGCGACAGAATGTGTTTGCCCTGATAAGCTTATCATAATGGGCACCGGTGGCGCAAATCCTGCGGCGGGGGCAGGACTTGCTCTTATCGGTATTATCAAGACAATAAAGGGGCAGCGTCACGTTTCTCCTTTGGTAGAGAAGCTGGCGTTCGGAAGCTATAACAAGCGATTCGGAGGCGGAAGCGCAGAGGATCCCTGCCCATGGCTCACAAGAGATACAGAACACAGAAAGAAATATTACGCCGATAAATACTGTACCTTTAAATTCACCGTCAGCGCAATGGGCGATCTTATCAACGTAATGCGAAGGTCAAATCTTCCGGATTGGTACGGTTCCCTATCCACCGCCCTTCCGATATTACTTGTATCCGGCGCGGAGGATCCCGTTGGCAACTACGGCAAGGGAGTGACCGAGGTTCACAGAAAGCTGGAGCAGCAGGGGGTTCCCGCCAAGCTCATACTTTATCCTGAGGCTCGACACGAAATACTCAACGACAGCACCTACGACACCGTAAAAAGTGATATTTTGGAGTTTTGCCGCGCGTAACCCCCAAAACAGTCCCTCATGAACCCATGCTACCGTAAATAAAAACAGGAGATCTGCATTCTTCGGAGCCTTTACTCTGTCCGAAGCTTACAAATCTCCTTTTTGTTTTGAGCCGCTGTTCGGCAGCGCTGACCGACTCATTCACATCCGGGCTATTTTTTCTCCGCAAGCTTTCTTGCAAATTCCGAGATCATATTTCCAACGGAAGCGATCTCGTCCTCAAGCTCGGCGGCAGTCATGCGAAGAATTCCCGAATGGACCGCTGAATACTGCAGGAGTCGGTCACCTGTAACCACCTTTATGTTATAGTCCGGGCCAAGCTCACGCATCACCCTTTCAATATACGCATCCGCAGTCTGCTCCCGTTTGGTGAAAACCACACGGTAACCGTCGCGGACAAATTCAGAACCAACACCGTCCTTTACCTGATAAGCATCGAATACAAGAATAAGCTCTGTTTTGGTAAAGGCAACGTAGTTACTCATTATGTCCATAAGCTCCTCGCGAGCCTTATCAAGACTGAGTTCTGCAGTAGAACGAAGTTCTTTCCAGGAGTATATGACGTTATATCCGTCGATCAAAAGCATGCGTTTGGTGGGTGCGGTCTTTTTTCTGATCGGCTTTTTGACCGCGCCGCCGTCTGATGCCGTTATGGTTTTGGGTTCAACGTACTTGCGCCGTTTTATCGGTCCGAACTCGCGGAGCATGATGGCTTCAAGCTCCGAATCACTAAGGGAATAACGCCTCGCAAGCCCGTTGACCTTAGGGATAAGAGTACCGTTCGATCCCTGTAAGTCTATATCCGCCTCAAGATGCTTATACGAGTCCACATCTCGCCAATTGACCGTAAAGCCCGCTCCGTGAGCACAGAATACGGAATGAG
>JAFVTO010000051.1 GCA_017503165.1 Clostridia bacterium
ATAGGCCCGAAATACAGAACACTGTCGGATATGCATGAATTTCTTACATAGGTCGCGAACATATGCTCAAAGGTATGCATGGTGATATTATCCATATAATCTCCCGCGTTCGGCTTGCGCGTGCGGAGGTCGTAGGTTACTATTCCCCGGTCGGTTCTTGATATGTAGATACCCTCTGTGAGAGTATTGTGATTTACAGTGAAGCTTTGTATCCTGTTTACCTTATCCGGCATTTTTATATCCCTTTCTTTTTTAGAATCCATTTCATTTTATATTATACCGTAATTACTCGCAATGTCAATATTTTTACAGCTTTCTTTTTTTATACTCATCCGGAGATACTCCTGTTTGCTTTTTGAATACCAAAAGAAAATTTGACAGTGAGCCGAATCCGGAGCGGTAGCAGCTTTCAGTTACGGAAAAACCGCTTGAAAGCATAGTTTTGGCGCATCCTATCCGCAATGCGTTCAGTCGCTCTGTATAGCTTTGCCCGGTTACCTTTTTGAAAAGCTCGCTTAAATAGTGGGGATGAAAGCCCGCTTGCTCCGCTACCTGGTTAAGGCTGGGTGATTCCCGGAAATGCAACTCGAGGTACAGTATCGCTTTTTTTATTCCGCTTAATTGGTCGGAGGAGGGATTTTGCGGAAGCTGCGTGTCCCCGCTTCGGAAAATAACGGTGAGCAGACATTCAAGCAGCTCCTTGGAGCAGCCGCCGTCCTCTCGTTCTGCTTCCGCAGATATCAGCTCCGCGAGAGTGGAAACACGGGTAGCCGTTTCTCCGTCGAGCTGAAAATGAGACGGTCTGTCGACGGACATCAGGGAACAGAACCGTTTTTCGGATATGGCATCCTCGCTGAATGAGATGTTCCACAGCTCGGCTTTCGTTTTCGGTCTGACTAAATGAAAATCCGTCGGTGTGACTATATATGCGCTTTTCGCGCTCAACTCTCTGGGTACGCCGTTCAATGTGTGGATCAGCTCGCCCTCGGTAAGTATCTCGATTTCAAAATAATCGTGCCAATGTGGCTCATAATCATCGGTTATGCTTCGACGGTCAGATCGTATATGCCCCTTTACCACGGTATCTCTGAAGGTGAGCCGTTCGTTCCTTTTCGGAATAATGTTCTTCATTTTCGGCGTTATCCTTTATTTTTATTTGACTCATTTTATCATAGATTATTCGCAAAGTCAACCGTTTTCCGAAAATACTGTGTATATAACTGTACCGTTTTGTTGACGGATAAGTGAATTTGGATTATAATCTAATTACAAAGTATGTATTCAGACAGTGGAAGGCTCTATTTGAAGCTGTTGATTTTATGGAGGGTTTACAGGAATGAAGAAAATGTCGTTATGCGGTTCGAAGTGGCATCTTTATTACGTGAAAAACGAGCTTTTTTGCCGTGACAATCGGGTAATGGGCTTTGAGCCTACCGATCAGACTCAACTTGCAAAGCGGGGATATGACTGCGTTCCCGCTACTGTTCCCGGAAATTTAGAGCTTGATCTTTTCCGCGCGGGAAAGATACCGGATCCCTTTTTCGGGCTGAATCAATGGAACAGAGAATGCGAATATCTGCATATGTATTACGTTACATCCTTCCGTTATGATGGCGGTTATCAGTCTCCCGAGCTGCATTTCGAAGGAATAGATACGATAGCGGATATTTATTTGAACGGTCAGCCTGTCGCAAGCACCGATAATATGCTGATACCCCATACCGTTCCCCTGGGATCTGCGTTGAAGGTGGGCAAAAACGAGCTGATCGTCCATATAAAGCCCGCAGTAATAGAGGCGAGACGGTACCGTATAACACCTAATGACAATTCGCTGGGGTATAATACGGAGTCGCTGTACATAAGAAAAGCCCCTCATATGTACTCCTGGGATATAATGCCGAGATTTGTATCGGGCGGAATATGGCGGCCGGTATATCTTTGCGAAAGGAAGACTGACCGTATTCTTGCGGATGACGTATTTGTTTTTACCTCAAGGGCAGATGTGAAAAACAGGACTGCTGAGATAGTGCTCAATTATAACGTTGAGGTATCCGCAGACGACATTTCCGAATATGAGCTGGGCGCTTACGCTGTCTGTGGAGATTCGGAGATAAGTTGGAGGAAAAGACTGCAGTATACGGGGAAAAACCAGCGCATATGGGTGGATAACGCGAAATTCTGGTGGCCGAGAAATGCGGGAGAGCCGAATTTGTATGACTTTACCTTGACGCTTTACAGAAACGGAGAGGCGATAGATACCTGGGAAAAGAAGATTGGTATACGTACAGTGGAGCTTAAGCGTACCTCTGTGACCGATGCAGATGGAAACGGCGATTTCAGATTTATTGTGAACGGAAAACCGATATTCGCCATGGGAACTAACTGGGTTCCGGTGGACGCCTTTCATTCCAGGGATGCAGAGCGCATTCCCGAGATAGTGCCGATGCTTTCAGACCTTGGTTGTAATATCATCAGAATATGGGGCGGTAACGTTTATGAGGATGAAAAGCTTTACGACTACTGCGACCGTGACGGTATAATGGTATGGCAGGACTTTATTATGGGGTGCGCAAATTACCCCCAGAACCGAGAATTTGTATCCCGTTTTGAAAAGGAGGCGGAGGCGGCTGTAAAGCGGCTCAGAAATCATTGCTCAATCGTTCTTTGGGCGGGAGATAACGAAAACGACCTGGCGTACAGATGGTTCGGAGTTACACGCGATCCCAATAAGGTCAATATTCTGACACGCAGGGTTATTCCGGAAGTTCTGGAAAGACTTGATTTCAGCAGACCATATCTTCCGTCTTCTCCTTACGTTGACGACGTGGCAATCGCCAACGGCTGGAAAAACATATCAGAGGATCATCTGTGGGGACCGCGCGACTATTTCAAGGGAGATTATTACCGCAATACCGTCTGTCATTTTGCTTCAGAGACCGGCTATCACGGCTGTCCCTCCCCAAATTCACTTAAGAGATATATTTCACCTCAAAAGCTCTGGACCGCAGAAAATTCCGTGGACTGGAGTGGAATAAACAACGATGAGTGGTTATGCCACGCCACCGCTCAGGAAACAGATCCGAAGGCGGACTACGTTTACCGTATCAGGCTGATGGCGGATCAGGTCACGACTCTGTTCGGAGCATCTGTGCCGTGCACTCTTGAGGATTTCGCAAAGGCGAGTCAGATATCTCAGGCAGAGGCGAAAAAATATTTTATTGAGAGATTCCGCTTGTCGAAGTGGAGACGCACAGGTATTATCTGGTGGAATCTTATCGACGGTTGGCCGCAGATCTCGGATGCGATAGTTGACTATTATTATGTAAAAAAGCTTGCTTATGGCTATATAAAGCGTTCTCAAATGCCGCTTTGCCTTATGTGCGATGAGCCGGATAACGGAAAACTGCCGCTTTATGCGGTAAACGACGGAGACAAGGCTAAGACGTTTACCTATAAGGTCATCGAGATTGCAAGCGGTGAAGTAGTGGCTTCGGGAAAGTACACTGTGTCCCCCGACGCATCCGAGCGAATAGCTGACATTCCGATAGCAGAAAACGAAAAGAAGTTTTACTTTATCGAATGGTCGTGCGGAAATGAAAATGGAAGCAATCACTTTATGACCAATATAAAGGATATTGATTATGTTACGTATATCGGTTATATCAGGGACTGCGGATACGAGGAATGGGAAGGCTTTGAAAAAGGATGAAGAACAATGAATACCTGATTGGAGTTGACGTAGGCGGAACGAAATGCGCAGTGACACTTGCTCGGTCTGTACAGGGGCAGCCTCCTGAGATACTCGGAAAGCTTAAATTTCCCACGGAGCAAGGGAAGCCGTATTCCACACTTGAGGAATTCATGCGCGGGGTAGACGGTGTTCTCGCAGGAGAGGGGCTTGCATACGCAGATATACGCGGTATAGGTATCAGCTGCGGAGGTCCGCTGGATGCCGAAAGAGGTATAGTGCTTTCTCCGCCCAATCTTCCGGCTTGGGACAGGATACATATCTGCGAGTATTTTGAAGAGCGAACCGGAATAAAATGTCATTTGCAAAACGACGCCAACGCCTGCGCGATTGCCGAATGGAAGTACGGCGCCGGCAGGGGATACGATAATATGGCCTTCCTTACCTTTGGAACAGGGCTTGGTGCAGGACTTATTCTCGGCGGCAGGCTTCACCGCGGCGCAAACGATATGGCTGGGGAGATAGGGCATGTGCGTCTTGATGCCGACGGTCCATGGGGTTACGGTAAACGTGGGTCTGCCGAGGGATTCTGTTCGGGAGGAGGTATCCGTCAGTTGGGGATGGCGGCGTTGAAGCGTTGCGCAGATACCGATGAAGGAAAGGTGCTTTTCTCAGCTTGCGGCGGAGATCCGGAACGGATAACTGCCAAGATGATAGGGGATCTTGCCGAGTCGGGAGATGAGCTCTGCCGTGAGATATACAAAGTATCTGCAAGAAGGCTGGGCGCAGCGATAGCCATCCTTTGTGACGTGGTCGATCCTCAGATCGTGGTTATTGGCGGAATATATATGCGCAGTAAGGGATTGATCGAGGATGAGCTTATGCGCGTGCTAAATGAAGAGGCACTGGTTCCCTGCAAGGTCGTACCTGCCGGTTTGGGTGAAAGGGTAGGGGATTATGCCGCGCTTTCGGTTTCCACCGGCGAATATTGAAAAAAGTGCCAGTCTGACTTGAAAGGAATGATTGAAAATGCTTTGTGAAAAAAAGAATAGCTCCCTTGACAGGCTGATAACGCGCTATCCTCGGTTAGGTGAGGTCAGAGGTGAGATAGAGGATTGCTTTTCCGTTTTGCTTGAATGCTTTAAAGTTGGGGGAAAGCTGCTGTGCTGCGGAAACGGCGGAAGCGCATCCGACAGCGAGCATATAGTGGGAGAATTGATGAAATCCTTTAAGCTGAAGCGGCCTATTGACGGGAAATATGCTATGAGACTGCGCGAATTCGGAGATGAGGGGGCAGAGCTGGCAGAAAAGCTTGAGGGCACACTTACTGCTATTGCGCTGGTTGGTCATTCAGCTCTCAGCACTGCGTTCGGAAACGATAAGCAAGCCGATATGTGCTTTGCTCAACAGGTGAACGGATACGGCGCGGCGGGGGATGTGCTGCTTACTCTTACCACATCCGGTAATTCCCAAAACTGCGTTTATGCGGCAATGGCTGCCAAGGCGAGAGGAATGAAGGTCATTTCTGTTACCGGTGAGAATGGCGGCAGAATGCTCGGTCTTTCTGATGTGTGCATAAGAGTTCCGGAAAAGGAAACTTATCTTGTTCAGGAGCTTACTCTTCCTGTCTACCATTGGCTCTGCGCAGAGCTTGAAAGCGTATTTTGGGGAAATTGACGGTAATATCAAGCGCTCTGTCACCGTAAGAGGAGATAACAGAGCCATATTAAAAACAGGGTTGAGTCAAAGCTTGAAAAAGCTAAGGCTCAGCCCTGTTTTTGCTGATGTTTACGTTCAGATGGCTTTTATTTGGGTATCCTTCGGGTGATAATCTCCATCCTCCTCATTTTTTGCGTTTTCTTCCCCGTGGTTCTCTGTTTCTTCACCGTTGCTTAATACCGTTGGAGTGTGGAAGACAGCTTCAACTGCAACCGCAGCATCAGCCCGTCGGCTCGCTATAGCGCGGAGCAGATAAAGAGCGATGGAGGCAGCAAGTAATATGCCCCATGCTACGGAAGGAACGAAAAGAACGTAAGCCATCGGATGGTTTACTATGTAGCGGTATGATCCGTCCGAAAGCTGCTTTCTTACATACAACGGGTGAAATTCGAAATTTATATCCCGAAGCTCATTCGGAGCGGGGAATTGTTTGTCGGATACTTCTTCCGCAGATAGCTCTTTTCCGCTTTTTACATCGAAATAACGGTCAGAGCCGTTTACAGTGTAGCGCAGTATTCCGTCTGTTGCGCTGATACCGTCGCCGCTCCTGGGAAATGCGTGCTTATAGCGGCTGACAGACCAGAGCAGCTGACCGTCCGACTCGGAATATACGTTTATCGCCTCGATGGCTTCATGTCTCAGTATTATACAGTTGTCTGATTCCAGTGCCTCGGTTATCGGGGCAAAGGTCGCTATCTCTTCGGAGAGCGCGGATTCGCTTTCCGTATAAGTGTACGGACTTAATACTGCAGACGAGAACAGGAAGCAAGCCGAGCCGAACATTGCGAACACAGCGCAAATGCAGGAAAAAAAGCTGATAAAGGCATCACGGGCGTGTAGCTTATCCCTGCCGGAGAGCCGCCTTTCGGCTGTCGGAAGATACTTTAAATACGGCTCAAGCTCGAATGCGGAAAGCTTGCAAACAAACCTTCTCCTGTAAAAGAACAGAAAGCGGTTTCGCGCATAAAATACAAGGGTGCATACAACATTGGAATTGACTGAACGTCTGTTTCTCCTGCGTATGACGGTGCAGGAAAGCATGTCCTCAAATTTTATAAGACCGTTTGTGCCGTGAGAGATCCATACGCCGGTTTTTCCGAACCATATAGCGAGAAGTGGAAGGTTGCAGGCTCTCAGAACGAAAAAAACGAAAACGGACAAAATATATATAATAAGCCGATCGTTCAGAGCAAGCTCGCCTGCAGGGGGAAACGCCATAAATGCGGCGCACTGCAAAAATATCAAGCCGTAGGAAATTCCCCAGAGAGGGTAAGCTATGCCTGTGGCGGTGCCTTCGACAAAATTACGGGGCATGGCTATCTTGCTTCTGAATTTGGATGCAGCAGAGGCTCTGTTGATAAAAAGAAGGGTACAAATACCGAAAACTATAAATGCTATAAGCATGACCACTGTTTCAAGCGTCATTCATTTACCTCCTTGTCCGGATTATGGACGGTATATAAAAAGCGTCCCATGAGGGCGATCATATCAAAAAACAGTTAATACGCGGATTTACCGCGTCATTGAGGGTATCTCTGTATTTAATGATAACATTATTTACAACCTTTGTCAATAGGGAAAAGGAAAGAATAACTTGAAAAAAGCAAAAAAATTTACACATAAACGTTGATAACAAAGGGGTGGTAACGTATAATTTAAGGGTATGAGATTGGGGATGCGTAAGATAATAAAGTTGCTTGCGACATTGATCGACACGTCATGCCTCTATTATATAAGGAAGGGAGTTGTGGAACATGAGAATCGGAGCTTCTGTTGGAAGATTGATATCTGCGATAGCAGGCGCCGCATTGGGCGTTATGCTTACCGTATTGAACGGAGCGGCTGTGCTCGGTATGATAAGTAAAATAATAGGAGTGTTCCTGCTTGTTATCAATATTCCGAGAGCGGTCATAGGCGTGGCAGGGCTTGGCCACCGTATAGGACGTATGGAATTTGTCAGTTCATTGGTTGGAGCGGTCATAGGCTGTGTTATGCTTTTTCTCCCCGGAGCTGTGCTGGGAGTCGCAACGGCTATAGCGGGAGTCTGGTTTTTGGTACTGCCGATATTTGATATAGTTGCTGCTACATATAAGGCGGAGCAGTTTAAAGCAGAACTTCCTAAGCTGGTGATAGGAGTGGGGCTTATCCTTCTGGGACCGTCTGCTGTGGTGGGTATTTTATTTAAGTTGATCGGGGTAGTGATATTCTTGGTTTCAATATTTTCGTTGGTGGCTGAGCTGATGCTTATTGCCAAACGGAAATGAGTGCCGGAGGCTTGGGCAACCTCGTTTTTGTCGAAAAAAACCATGTTCAGGTGCCTGCGGTTGTCTAAATCTTCCATTCATCTGTGCTGTTGTGTAGCTATTGTCTGTACAAAATAAACAAAAGTAAAAAAAAGCAAAAAAAGGGGTTGACAAAAGAGGGAAATAATGATATAATAGTCGAGCGCTCCAAAGAGAGCGGTAAAGCGACACACAAGATAAGCGGACAAGCAAGTCAAGTGGAGAGCTTAAGTGATCCTTGAAAATTGAACAACGAAGAGATAGTACAAAGAAAAGTACA
>JAFVTO010000052.1 GCA_017503165.1 Clostridia bacterium
ATAACTATGACACTGGATAACTGCTACATGGGAATCAACACAGTCACCTTCCGATCCTCATGGGATGAAAATGCTATGTTCTGCGGTCTCCACGGTGGAAATAACGATGCGCCTCACGGTCAGCTCGACATCGGAAATTTCATAGTTGAGTACAACGGTACACGATTCTTCCGGGATCTTGGAGCCGACGAATACAACCTCATCGGAAGCTACGGCGAAAAGCTCGGCGGCAAGGTCGTTTACTTCGAACAGCCATACCGTCATTGGTTATACCGTATGCGCGCCGAGGGACACAACACTTTGGTCATCAATCCTACTAAGGTCAACACCGACGATACATCGACCAAAGCTAACGCAAACGGCAGAAACTTCGACCAGCTTTACCGCGCTAACTCCAAAATACTGGATTTCAAGTCCGGAAACACCAAGGCTTTCGCCGTAGTTGATATGGGCTGTGCGTATCTTGATGCTTCGTCAGGAAAGCGCGGAATGTTGGTAACCAACAACCGCTCCACCGTTATTATCCAGGATGAAGTAAAGCTCAACAAACGCTCCGAGGTCTACTGGATGGCTCACATGGCAGCGGATGCTACCTATGAGGTTTCCACGGACGGACAATCGGCTATCGTAACCGTTGACGGAGCCAGCTTGCTCTGCACTATCGTCGTACCCGAAGGAGCTGACTATTCTCCCAAGTTCTCCGTTATGGCTGCAAACTACCTGCCCGCCACCGGTCTTACCACGCAGGTCGGAGAGTATACCAGAGAGGGACTTAACAAGCTGATGGTCATCACCCAAAATGTTGAGAACTACAAGCTTGCAGTTGTCTGTTCTCCCCTTTCAGACGGAGTATATGACTATAAGTGGCAGGATATCAGCGAGTGGACTGTAGACTGAACGGCTGATTCACGGCAATAAGCATTGCTTGGTTGCATAAGTACAAAGTGCTGAATCAATAACAAATCACAAGAGAGAGCATTTCGGCTTCAAAAACCGATCTGTTCTCTCTTTCTTTTCCCCTCACAAATGACAAAAAACTGATTATTCTCAAAAAAATTTAATAATATATCTTGAATTCATGCTTCAAATATGATAAAATAAAAAGTGTATTATTAATTTGCAGTAATATGGAGGAGAAGGCAATGGAGAAAAAGTCGGGATTTGCATTATTCGGTCTTGGTGATGCAATCTGCATCATTGCTGTTTTGCTTACCGCCGCAATTCTCGCTCTCTCTGCCCAGATCATGTTTTCCACCACTGATTCACCGATCCTTGAAGTGAATATAGACGGAAAAACCGAGCTCTATCCTTTAAACGAGGATCGAACACTCATAATAAACGAAAACGGAATATCGCTCACTGTGCAGATCTCCAACGGAACAGCGCGGATAGAAAGCACCACCTGTCCGGACGGTATTTGCAGATCTATGGGAGCAATAAGTCATAACGGTCAGACGGCGATATGCGCTCCTGCAAGGGTAGCATTAACCGTCCGAAACGCAGATACCGGAGGTGAGCCTGATGCGATCGTCCGCTGAAAAGGTAGCCTATACCTCTGTTTTTGTATGTGTTGCTTTGATGCTTTCCTACCTTGAATCCTTTCTCCCATATCTCCCAATTCCCGGATTTAAGCCCGGACTGGCAAATCTTGCGGTCATGATATCCTATTTTTGCCTTGGATTAACAGCAGCCGCAACCGTATCGGTATGCAGGATACTTCTCTCCTCCCTATTATTCGGCTCTCCTGTCTCATTGATTTTCTCCCTTGTCGGAGGAATTCTTTCACTGGGAGTTTTGGCGCTTTACGGAAAACTTATGAAGCGCGTTATCGGCGCAGTAGGGCTTGGAGTACTTTGCGCAGCAATACACTGCGTTGGTCAATGTATAGCCGCATCGGCATTATATGGCGCACCTCTACTCTTCACCTATCTGCCATGGCTACTTGTACTTTCCGTAGCAACCGGAGCGCTCACCGGAGCACTCACCCATGCCACAGTGGGCAGACTGAAATTGATCATACGAAGTTCAAGATAATATACTGGGTTTTCACATCACTCCGCATTTTCTAACATCTATACTCAGAAAGGAAACTCCCCGAAAATGGCTTCCAATTTCCATCTTTCCGAAACCGAAATAAATAAACAGCGCCACTATATGTCCTTAGTTCGCGC
This sequence comes from Clostridia bacterium, assembly GCA_017503165.1. GTDB lineage: Bacteria > Bacillota > Clostridia > Oscillospirales > CAG-272 > SIG673. The sequence continues at coordinate 2,172 of JAFVTO010000052.1, forward strand.
CTTTACCGATAAACCAAGGTACGTATATATAAAAACATTCGGATGTCAGCAAAATGAAGCGGACAGCGAGCGACTTTGCGGTATGGCAGAGGAAATGGGCTATCAAAGAACCTTCGATCCCGCCGTAGCCGATATGATACTCGTAAACACCTGCGCCGTACGTGAGCATGCTGAGTTAAAGGCACTCTCAATCACCGGTGGATATAAAAAGTACAAAGAAAAAAAGCCTGATATGATCCTCGGCGTCTGCGGCTGTATGGTCGCCCAGGAGCACCGCAAGGACGATATAAAGAACAAATATCCCTATATAGATATACTTCTTGGAGCTACGCTTATTCACCGCTTTCCCGAAATAGTATACACCACTCTTTGCAACGGCGGACGCAATTTCTGGATAGATAACGAGCTTTCCGTTATTGCCGAGGAGCTTCCCGTAAAACGCGAAGCAGGGGCAGCCGCCGCGTGGGTGTCGGTAATGTACGGATGTAACAATTTCTGCACCTACTGTATAGTACCTTATGTTCGCGGAAGAGAACGCAGCCGTGATCCTCAAAAGATACTGAGCGAGATCAGGGCACTGATCTCCGACGGAGTACGCGAAATCACACTGCTTGGACAAAACGTCAATTCATACGGAAAGGATCTTGACCGGAATTACGATTTTTCCGATCTGCTACGCGATATATGTGCTATTCCGGGCGAATGCGTGATCCATTTTATGACGAGCCATCCCAAGGACGCAGGACACAAGCTTATTGACGTCATGGCTGAAAACCCTGCTCAAAAGGGCAAAGTCGGCATAGCATGTCGCCTTCACCTGCCTCTGCAGGCGGGAAACGATCGTGTGCTCAAAGCCATGAATCGTCATTACGACTTTGATAAATATATGTCGCTGATAACGTATGCAAAAGAAAAAATGCCTGATATTGCGCTTACTACTGATATAATTGTCGGCTTTCCGGGCGAAACCGAAGAGGAGTTTCTTGACACTTTAAACGCCCTTAAGGCAGTTGAATACGACAATATTTTCTCATTCATCTATTCAAAGCGCAAGGGTACTCCCGCCGCTGAGATGGCGGATCAGGTTCCCGACAGTGTAAAGCAAAACAGAATGAAAAGACTGCTTGACCTTCAGAACGAGATCTCACGTACCAAAAACGCAAAGTACGTGGGAAAGACCGTTCGGGCTCTTGTGGAGGGCATCAGCAAAACAGACAGTTCACGTCTTACAGGCAGAACGGAGCAAAATAAGATAGTGCATTTTGAGGGTCCGACATCCCTTACGGGCAGCTATGTAAGCATAGAAGTAACCTCTGCTGAAGCTCACGCGCTGTACGGCAATATCAAGAAATAAAGCAGTATTGACAGTTTCTCGCCGAGAAGCTTAGAAAACGTCTCGGCAAAAAATAATTATGCAAAGGAACGGCAAAGCTCATGACTCCAATGATGCTCCAATATCTCGATGTAAAAAAACAGTACCCAGATGCTATACTGTTCTACCGTCTCGGTGACTTTTACGAAATGTTTTTCGAGGATGCCAAGTTAGCTTCCCGAGTACTTGAGCTCACGCTTACAGGAAGGGATTGCGGCGAAGAAGAGCGCGCTCCCATGTGCGGCGTGCCCTTTCATGCGGCAGACACCTACATAGGACGCCTTGTTGCAAAGGGATACAAGGTGGTTATCTGTGAACAGATGGAGGATCCATCGACCGCAAAGGGGCTGGTAAAGCGTGATATAACCCGAATAGTCACCCCGGGAACGGTAACCGATAACGTCATGCTCCCCGAAACACGCAACAATTACATGGCAGCTATATGTCTGCGCGCCAATGAAGCCGGCATTGCTTTTGCCGATGCATCAACCGGCGATCTGTACGTTACAAGATTTACAGGAAACGACACTGAAAGAAAACTGATCTCCGAATGCGAGGCTTATTCCCCCCGTGAAATACTTCTCAACGTTTCCGCCGACGAGTCTCCTGCTCTTTTCGACTATTTCAGAAACAGTCTTCATGCGGTAACAGAGACCGATGAAGCCGCGTTTGATGAAGCAACCTCAAAGGAAACAGTCAAAAAGCATTTTTCCAACTCCGTAAGCTCTCTCGGTCTTGAAGCGGGTGTTTCAGTCTCCGCCGTGGGAGCATTGCTCGGATATATAGCCGATACTCAGAAAAAAGACTGCTCATATATTAAGAAGATAAACGTATATTCAGAGGGGCAGTTCATGGATATAGATCCTAATACGCGCCGCAATCTTGAACTGTGTGAGACTATGCGCCAAAAAGAAAAGCGCGGTTCGCTACTATGGGTGCTTGACCATACAAAGACGTCCATGGGTGCGCGGCTCATCCGCAAATGGATAGAATTTCCTCTGATAAACACCCACCACATAACTCAGCGACTTGATGCAACAGGAGAGCTGAAGGACAATTATATGCTCCGCGAGGAGATAGCTAACCATCTTTCAAACGTGCTCGACATTGAGAGATTGATGACCAAGATAGTCTACGGCACGGCAAACGCCAAGGATCTTCGTGCCGTACACGCATCCCTCTCCGTAATTCAACCGATAATGACGTTGCTTGGAGAAGCGCGCTGCAACGAGCTAAAAAAGCTTTGTTCCTCTCTCGACCCGCTTACAGAGCTTACAGAGCTGATAGACGCAACCGTAGTCGATGAGCCAATACATTCCGTGCGCGAGGGGAAGATGATACGCCCCTCGGCAAACGAGGAGCTTGCCCGTCTCACCGACATACTCACCAACAGCCAGGAGTATCTGCGCGACCTGTTGGAAAAGGAGCGGGAAAACACCGGAGTTTCAAAAATGAAATACGGCTACAATCGTGTTTTCGGCTATTACCTTGAAATAACAAACGCCAATCGCCCGGAGGTTCTTCCCGACTATTTCATAAGAAAGCAGACTCTTGCCGGCGCAGAAAGATACATTACCCCCGAGCTTAAGGAGCTGGAATCCACCATTCTCGGTGCCTCAGACCGGATATGTGCTTTGGAGTACGAGATATTCTGTCAGCTACGCGACAAGGTCGCTGAGGCTAAGGAGCAGATTCAGGAAAACGCCTCTGCGCTGGCTATTCTGGATGCCTATTGCAGCCTTGCAGACGTTGCAATGAAAAATAACTATGTCCGTCCGGAAATAGGCTACGATGAGACAATCGTAATAAGGGACGGAAGACATCCGGTAGTTGAGCAATTTGTTCGTGACAGCTATTTGTGCCAAATGACACGGAGCTTGATACGGGCAAAAACCGTCTCATGCTGATAACCGGTCCCAACATGGCGGGTAAATCAACATATATGCGACAAGTAGCGCTTATAACTCTTATGGCGCAGATAGGCTCCTTTGTTCCCGCGAAAGAAGCACATATCGGACTTATAGATAAGCTTTTCACCCGTGTTGGCGCATCCGACGACCTGGCTTCCGGACAATCCACGTTTATGCTTGAAATGACCGAGGTAGCATATATTCTCAGAAATGCCACCCGCCGTTCTCTTATAATCTACGATGAAATAGGTCGCGGAACAAGCACATACGACGGTATGAGCATTGCCCGTGCAGTGGCAGAGTACACCTGCGGAAAAAAGCTGGGCGCAAAAACGCTTTTCGCAACTCACTACCATGAGCTCACAGAGCTTGAAGGTGTCTACGACGGAGTAGTCAACTACAATATCGCCGCGAAGAAAAAGGGCGATGATATTATCTTTCTGCGTAAAATAGTGCGCGGAGGAACAGATGACAGCTACGGAATAGAGGTCGCCAAGCTTGCAGGCATACCCAACGAAATAATAAAGCGCGCCAAAGAAATACTTGCAGGTCTTTCCTCAGACACGCCGAGAGCACCGATCAACAAAAGTGCTGAAACAAAAGACAATGACTCGGATGCCATTTCATTTGAAACCCTCGCTCGCGACGAGGCAATTGCAAAGCTTCGAAGCTGTGACATAAATACCCTCTCCCCTATCGAAGCGCTCAACTTTATATTTGAGCTGAAAAAGATATTGGGTTGAGACACGGGAAATAAATACGAAAAGC
>JAFVTO010000053.1 GCA_017503165.1 Clostridia bacterium
AGCATTGCCGTCTAAGCGAGGATGTCTTTAATTCTCTGACTTACTGACCGACGCAAGGAGCGCGCTGTTGCCTGTTCAGATTTTTAGTTCTGAGACAGGCACTTGAGAAGTTACCTTCATGTTAGAAGGGCAGTTCAGAAAGGCGTTATCTGCTACGGTAGTGAGGGTTTTCGGAAGCTTAAGAGTCTGTAAATTTCCGCATCCCTCAAAGGCAGAGCTGTCGATAACCGTTACCCCCTCCGGGATCGTTACAGAGTTCAGCGTTGCCATCCAGACAAATGCCTCTTTGCCTATGACTGAGATGCTGTATCCGTCAATTTTGCTGGTATATCCACTTCTGTGGAGGTGTGGGCAGTGTAATAATACAGCTCCGCTGTTCCATCCTTAAGCAAACGGTACTGATAATTTCCCGATGTATGGATAACTCCGTCTGCCAGCTCAACATTTCCTGCGGATACACTGTCTCCGCCTTGTACGTTTCCGTGTCCGGAGTATAAAATCCCCGTGGAATCCAGTATGAGCAGAACTGAAAGCGCCACTATCGCTACACAGAAAAAGCAGATCACGGGAAGCATGATGCGTTTATCATATGCATATCTCAAAAAAGCATTTCCTGTTTTTTTCGGCGGATTGCCCATTGCTTTTTGTGGGTGTCGGTTGTTGTTTTTGGACATCTATGGAAGTATCCTTTCCTTGGAAGATCATTCGGAGAGGTACGCAAGCGCAGACTCCAGAACCGGTAGTGCTTTGAATTCTTTCAGCTCGGGCTCCTTGCATATTAAAGCGCGCTCAGGTGCGCTGATCTGGCCGAACACCGTGCCGTCGAAGGAGGTGAATGAGTCGATCGACATCATCGCTTGGCAGGGATTGTATTCAGTGTGCATTGACGGCTCACCGTTCAGATCGCAGAACTGAGTGGGGATCATTCCCTCTGCCCCCGCACGTGTAAGAAGTTGGCTTTCTCCGATAAGTCTACCCTTATATGAGGAGAGCTCGCTTCTGTATATTTCGCCCTGCTCGGCAAATCGCATAAACGGGCTTCTGAGAGAACAGGCTCTCAGCAATACGCTTTGTCTTGTAAGTCCGGAAAGCGGATTTGCGGAGAGGGAAATATACCCGCCGCTGATGACTTCTCCGTTTACCGGGTGGGTGAATTCCGTGTTTTCCAGATCTCTGTAATCTCCGGACGGTACGTCTTTTCCGAGCAGTCCCGCGGAGATAAGAGCCGAAAAGCCGGAGCCGGAGCCGTAGATCAGGCCGCAATTTTTCCTCAGTGTCTGTATTGCCCTTGCTATCTTTTCGTTCTTCAGAATAGCCCCGATAACAAGCGGAGAATCGGTACCATCCGGCAGATAGAGCATTCCGGCATTCTGTATCATTTCGGAGAGCCGCTCTATGGATTGCTTATCCATACCGCATCTTACGGGACAGACCGAGATCCTGTCGGGATTTGCTTTTTCTGTAAGGTATCTTATCGGAAGCCCGTCGCCTATAGTTCCGTTGAATATCGGAACGACCACATTAACCCGGTTTTCGGGAGCGAACAGCATTATTTGAGACGTGGCGACACGCCTTTTTGTTGGCTTTGGCGCCTCGCCCTCCCCATTGCCATGAAGCGCGTTCAGATATTTTTCTGTCTGATTGGCTATCTGTCTGTCTGCCTTGACCTGCTCCGGTGTGCGGAGAAGATCGTTTCCGCTGTAATTGAACTGCTGCACAAGACGGGCATCTGTTATTTCGTCAACATTTTCCGCGGAAACTCGCTCGTATATCTCCGCCTCTTTTTTGCGGTAAAGCTCATAGAGTCGTGAGATAGGTATTATTACATCCCCTTGCTCGGAATCGGTTTTGGCTCCCTTGCTTTTTATAACTACCGTACCCTTGCTGTTGACTGTTCCGAACGAAATACCGCCTCGCGGAATATCCGCTCCGTGCGGTAATTCGACGGCGATCGCGCCGTAAAGTGTATCGTAAAGCTCCTCAGGCTTGCAGTCCGGATCGAAATCAAATCCCAGTCTGCATGCAGTTCCGAAGCACATCTGCATAACTCCCTCTGCGAGACTTGTACCGGTAAGCGAGATGGCGGAAACTGCTATTCCTTCCGCAAAAAGCCGCTCGACCTTATTGAACAGTTCGAGCTGTAACGAGGGGATGGGCAGTCCGTTTTTGCCCATTTCCGGCTTGAAAAGAACAAGCTTGTTTCCTTCTTCCTTAAATTCCGAAGAGTGGAAACGGCTTTCTATGTCTGCTCCGATTCCGAATACGGCAACCGATGGCTTGGTTGCTCCGTCGTTTAGCCCACCCAAGGAATAGTCGCCGCAAAGACTCAGTGTTTCCAGCTTTTGCTGGGCATCGTAAAGACCGAGCATAGCGGAAAACGTGTGCCCGTTTTGAATCAGATTGGATTTGTAATATGGGTGGGAAACGTGTATTGCTATATGCGAATTCTCCTGTGAGAAGCCTGCTGCAACCAGGCGGCCAAGCGCTTCTGTAACCGCATAGTACGAGCCCTTATACGGATCTGCCGCGCTGATATCCGGCAGCATTCCGAGGGAGATAGCTGAGCAGAGCTTTTCATTTCGCACGCGCT
>JAFVTO010000054.1 GCA_017503165.1 Clostridia bacterium
ATACCACGGCTTTTTCCGTTTGTCAACACTTTTTACAAAGTTTTTTCAAACTTTTTTTGCCGTGTGCTTTCCCGAACCGGCTGCTTAGCCCTTGTGGACTGCGCCTCTGTCCGGACAGCTCGCCTATTCTACCACATCGTTCCCCCCTTGTCAAGGGGTTTTTCAAAAAAAATCAAAAAAATTTTTATGTTTTTTCCCTTGCCAAATCACCTTCGCTTATGCTATAATAGAAGACGCTATCAGTTCCCTATCATGCGGGTGTAGTTCAATGGTAGAACATCAGCTTCCCAAGCTGAATACGGGGGTTCGATTCCCCTCACCCGCTCCAAGCGAGGACAGAGAATGTTTCCAATTCTCCGTCCTCTTTTTTTGCATCAAACAGGTAAAAAAACTTTCCCGTTTTCTTCCTATTAATATATAAGAGATCCATCTGAGCAAAAGTGGTGCGTTCCGCAAAACGGAATGCACCACTTTTTGTCCCTGATTTATAGGCAACAGGCGTTAGAGGCGCAGGGAATGCGTCCTACTTCTGTGTTGTCACGAGTGCGGTCGATCAGCTGAGGAATAGGGTTGGGAGCCACCTCAAAACGGTAATCCGTTCCAAAGCGACGGATGTGGTCCTCAATGACCGTATGGCTTTGAACAGAGCTCAAATCCCGATTGACCAGGCCTTGATAACGGAAAAAGTCCGCATTGGGCGGCAAGTCGTTGACACATTGGTAGTTTTCCCTCAAACCGGTCATCTGGACCGATCTGCCCTGCACGTGGCGGACGTAATCAATATTGGAGCGAAGGACCAAGGGGGCCGGGAAGCTTCCGTCCCCACCAATGACCCGGCGCCAATCTTTACATTCCTGCTCCTGCAGCAAATTTGCCGCAGCGTGAAGATGGGAGATCTCCTGCTCCAGCAGTTTTTCCCAGATTCTGCGAATGCGGGGGTCGGTCTCCGTTTCCATACAGGAGTAGTACAGATAGGCCTCCGTGTACTGATGCATCAACAGGTTTTCAAACCACGTGGCATTCGGATCCATCAGACTCCCGTAATGGGTCACGTGGTCTTCTTCCACCATGCCGATCTCCTGATACAGCCAACGGCCCCGCTCGCAAGGATACGCGCCGCACACGTTCATATAATAGTTCATGGTCTGCTGTTCGGCGGCGGTGATGATCCCCACGCACAGGCGCGTCTGCAAATCTGCCCGCTTATTATTGATGTGGTAACGCACAGTGTCGTAAGGGTGCCGATAATGAGCCACCGTGGGACGGCCGGGCATGATCTCCGTATAGCGGCCTACCAAATTTTCCGCCTTTTCTCCGGTCTCTAAATTCATATAATCGGCGTAGCGATACAGGTGGTCAAAGTCCTCCAGCAGAGCAAAGTCCAACGCTTTTTTGACATAGGGATCCCGCTCGCGTTGGGCCAAATGGGCCGTCAGATCCACGGCCAACTGCTCGTAGCCGATCGTATGCTCCAGCAGAGTCTCGTCTGCGGGCTTGATGAGACTGATCAATTTTTGCTGTTGCTGTTCAGAACGCCGGAGCAAAGCCAGCACGCGGCGCACATGATTGTCGGAGCAATTGCGGGAAAACTGGTGGCTAAACCAGGTAGCCTCAAATTCCGTGCCGTTCATCAAGATCACCCGCGTGCGCGTATACGGATCTGCCGCACGCTTATCGTATGAAACGGGACGGATCTCTTTCCAATCCATTAAGGTGCTTTCCAAAGGTCTGGGCCTTATTTCAAAGGGATTCATAAAAAATCTTTCCTTTCATAATATGGTTTTTAGTCTTCCTCCCGCTTTCAGTATATGCAATCGGTCCTTCGTCATACACAGGAGCAAAAAACGCCTTTGAAAGCGCAAAACCGATCTTCCCCTTCCGCCCGTTTCCCCGGAAGCTTTTTTGCACGTTTGCTTCAAAAAAAATAAAAAGCACCCGCCGTTGGCGTGATGTCCTTAACGGACAATCACGCAGTCAAATCCGTCTTCGACGGATGAAATCCACCTGCGGTGGGGGAAATCGCTTACGCGATGAAATCCTGCTTCGCAGGGAGAAGGAAGACGGATTTGATTTCATCCAAGGCGGCAGCCTTGGATTTCATCTGAACGAAGTGAAGATTTCATCGTGGCTTGACACGATTTCATCAGAAAGCAGAAAAAGAGAGAACGAAATGGATTTCCATTTCGTTCTCTCTTTGTTATTTATCGCCAGTTTCGCATTTGTTTTACAAATGCATCGGGCTGCGCCCATACCCCTATCTTATTTCTCCGATAAGGACATCACACATTATGATCTGACTCCTTTAAATGAGCAAATATTAAAACCGATTTGTAAAACGCATATAGCATTATTACAATGATGTATCTTCATCCCTGACGTATTCAATGATATCGCAGAGGGTACATCCCAAAGCCGTACATACGCGGTCTAAAATGTAACTGTCATAACGAACCACACTGTTTTTGTAGTACCGATCTATCGTTTGAAATTTAACCTCAGTTCGCTTAGCTAACTCGTAACGGGTAATACCGCACTTGTTCAGATATTTATCGATAGTTAATCTTACCATAAACATCCCTCCTTTGATATATATTTTATAGAATATATACCTAATTGACAATTTCTCTGTTTTGGTATATACTTATATAGGTATATATTCAAGTAAAGGAGTTTATTCAATGAAATTACTTATTGTTGGTTCACGGAGTATCACGGATTTTGACTTATCGCCATATATTACGGCTGAGGTTGACACGGTTATCAGCGGAGGCGCCGACGGGATAGACAGCCTGGCAGAGCGCTATGCCGATCTGCACCGTCTTTCCAAATATATAATACGCCCGCGCTATGACCTTTACGGACGTGCCGCTCCGCTCAAGCGCAACGAGCAAATGATCGATATGGCAGATGCCGTGCTCATCATATGGGACGGTATCTCCAAAGGAACACTGTATACTCTGAATTACGCAAAAAAAATGAACAAGCCTATAACGCTCGTTCGCTCATAACCGCCATATCACTTTTGGCAAGATCCCGCCTATCTGATCAAGCGGTAATTATTACGAAAAGAGGAGCTGTTGTCAGATGACTCAGCTCCTCTTATTTTTTTAGTCTAAATTAATCTCAAATAAAGTTCCGTCGGGCTTGATATATAAATAAGCAGAGCTGAGACAGATCTTCGAGATACCGTTCTCGTCAAAGCAGTCTTATTTGGAGTGCTTGCCGAGATGAAACGTACGTTAATTATTTTGCGATCTGGATAGCATACTTATGAGCGTACGCCTCGTAGTAAAGGGCGTACTGCTTGTCGGTTTCCTTGACATTGTGCAGATAACTGTGAAGATCGAGGGATTCGTGCTTGGACATCTCAATAAGACAACCCGCAACGTTTGAGCAGTGATCCGCGACTCTTTCGAGGTTGGTGAGGATATCGGAGAGGATAAATCCAAGCTCGATACTGCACTGGCTCTTCTGGAGTCTTATGGTGTGGTTGTGCTTGATCTGCTCCTTGAGGTCGTCAACGACCTGCTCAAGAGGCTCGACCAT
>JAFVTO010000055.1 GCA_017503165.1 Clostridia bacterium
ATCGGTCTCTTCGTCTTCGCCTTTTACCTGCAACTCACGGTCAAATGCATAATACAGACCAACCGTTGCCGCATCAAGGTCTATATCGTCGGGAAGATTTCCCTTGGTTTTTTCCCTGGTGCTGTTGTCATAGAAGTCCTGGTCGACATTACCGATATCCGTTCTGCCGCCATCGGAATCCGCGCATGATGCGAGGATAGGAAGCAGCATACAAATACAGAGTGCGAAAATGATCAATCGGGTACTCTTTTTCATATTTTTAATTCCTTTCGGATTTTTTTATTTTGTTTGAGTATACTGATATGTACCGTAAAAACTATGTTGATCAAGCCGTTGATATCCGATGAATAAACAAAAGATGCATTCGTTGACTTGAAATCAAAAGGCATCATCCAAACGTTTCTCCGTATTCCTTGATGAGATTTCTGAGAGATTGGTTTGCGGCTTCGCCTATTGAAGCATACACTGTTGCAAACTCAGTGGTGCTCTTTGCTGACATTATTCTTCCGAAAATATTACCTATTCCGTTTAGTGATGTGCTATATTCGTAAACTAAGTTCTTGGTGGAGCCTTCGACTATGATATCTATCATTTCCGATGCCAGGTCATCTCTGGTATAGGCGCTTTTCAGCGCCAATTCGTAGAAGTTTTCCGTTACAGAGCGGTACGATTCAATAGCCATTGCTTCAAGTGTTGGGCAGATTATGTATTCCAAACGGTCATATCCGCCGAGCGCAGCGGTGTAAGGCACGCAGACGGCAGCAGCACTGTTATGAAGCAGAGTAGTGTAGCTTTTTTGCTGCTCATCCCACAATGGGTATGGAATGATCCCGTAGTTATCCTCCATGGCGCGCCTTTCCGCGTTTAGGGCACTTCCGAGCCCTTCAAGGTAAAAGAGAATTCTTCCGTCCTCAAAGTCGTGAGGATGCTCTACGCGCCCCTCCGGTTGGTTTGGATAGTATATTTCCGATCCGTTATTCTCATAGAAGATCTTGTATAACAGTGATGCGAATTCGACTGATTTTGGGTAGTTGATGGTTATTTCCGGGAATCCGGTCTTAGCCCGCTTGTAGTACTCTATGTCGCAGCCGGCGGCGAAGTAGTGTATTGCCTCACCGGAGCCGAGTATCTGGAATGCGTAAATATCTCCGTTTGATCGCATCTGGTCTCCGTCACGGTCCATATATGTCTTGTTCGTAAGATGGTAGAACTGATCCAGCGTCCAGGTTTTGTCCTTGACCATAGTATATAGGTGGTCCGGACCTAAAGTGGGATTCATATCCGTATACAACTCCTTGTTGTAAAACAATGCGCCACAGGAGGTGAATGTTGTGAGCATTATGTCTCCGTAAAGAAACTCATATATTCTACCGTCAATAGATGTCTCGGATATCGCATCAATATTCCACCAGGGCTCGCGGAGATCAAGATAAAGGGTGTTGTTCAAATCGGTAAACAGCGCATAAAGCTTGTTCTGGATAAGAGTGTTGCTTCCGGCAATCACCGTGTCGATGCTTTCGTCATTTGTAAGGATGAGATTACTCAATTCACTTGATATCTCGGACCATCCTGTTGAATCGGACGGAAGAAAACTCAGGTTTACGCTCAACCAATTCTCCACTTTAAGATTGCGCTCATAAATGGAGGTGTAGATCATATCGGTTTCTTCTTCTTCGCCCTTGACATTTAACTCCATGTAAGAGGAGAAAAATATTCCTACGGTTTCACCGTTCAGATTTATGTCATCCGGAAGGTTTCCTTTTGTTTTTGCTCTTGTACTGCCGTCGTAATATCCGTCGTCATATTCGTTGGGGTTTTTGTTTGTGCCGTCGGTTTCTGCGCAAGATGTCTGGTATGGAATGATCATGCACAAACAAAGCAGAAATATGGATATGCGTGTCATGATTTTTATTTTCATATTCATGTTTACCTCGGTTGCTTCAGTTATGATACAAGCACCTATAATCATTCTAATATAACTTGTATGCTTTGTCAACCCCCTTGCACTGAAAATTTGTTAAAAAAAACAAAATATCGATTATTTATAAAAAGATGAAACAGGCAACTGGGCTTAAAAGATCTGTATGTAGGGCGTTGATTTTGTATTTTAACCCCAATTACCCAAATAGCATAGCGAAAAGGAAAGTGATTTTGTACGCAAGGACTGTTGGGTGTTTGAAAATATGTCGGTACAGTAAAAGTTACAATAAAAATTATAAAAAAACTTGACACCTGCCGAAAAATGTGCTAAAATACTCACAAGGAAGTTTTTTGTGACTGACGGATTAGCGGGTTACCGCATGGGAGCAAAAAACATTTAAGCACCCTTCTCTTATTCTTGATTTGTTTTTACACTGAGAGGAAGTTAAAGCGGGGTTACTTATGCCGACCGTCTGGGCATCCGATTCCTCTTGCAGAGGGATAGGACTGCCCATGTTTTTTTATGCAGGGTATAGAAGTATAAGCTTGCCACTGCCAACCTACACATTGAAAGGAACGGTTATAGGATATGAAAAAAGTCGGAATTATAATGGGAAGCGCCAGCGACCTCCCTGTTGTGACAGGAGCGATTGACACGCTAAAGCAGTACGGAGTCCCTTTTGAGGTGCATGTATATTCTGCGCACAGGACCCCGGATGAATCACGGGATTTTGCCTGTTCAGCCAGGGAAAAAGGATTTGGAGCTATTATTGCTGCAGCTGGTAAGGCTGCTCATCTTGCCGGAGCTATCGCTGCAAATACCACACTTCCGGTCATCGGAATACCTGTTAAATCATCAACCCTGGATGGCTTGGATGCGCTTCTTTCAACTGTTCAGATGCCATCCGGAATGCCGGTTGCAACTGTGGCTATAGACGGTGCAGTCAATGCTGCACTGCTTGCGATAGAGATATTGGCTGTTTCGGACGAAGAGCTTGAACAAAAGCTGGGGGATGCTCGTAATGCCGGAAAAGCAAAGGTTCTTAAGAGCAATGCCGAAATAGAAGCGCAATTCAACAACTGAGTAAAAAAATATACATCTCGGAAAGGAATACAAAATGAAGAGTTACAGTGACAGTTATAAGGATGCCGGTGTGGATATCACTGCCGGATACCGTGCAGTAGAGCTTATGAAGAGTCATATAGCGCGCACTATGGTTAATGGAAGCGCTGCGGATATCGGAGGCTTCGGAGGTCTTTTTGAGCTTGACCTGACCGGTATAAAAAAGCCGGTTCTTGTTAGCGGAACGGATGGAGTTGGAACTAAGCTGAAGCTTGCTTTTCTACTTGACAAGCACGATACTGTTGGTATTGACTGCGTTGCTATGTGTGTAAACGACATTATATGCTGCGGAGCTAAGCCGCTTTTCTTCCTTGATTACATTGCTTGCGGAAAGAATGTTCCGGAGAAGATCGCTTCTATCGTTTCCGGAATTGCAGACGGTTGCGTGATGTCCGGTGCTGAGCTTATCGGAGGAGAGACTGCTGAGATGCCCGGTTTTTATCCCATTGACGAATACGATCTTGCAGGTTTTGCTGTTGGTGTTGTTGACAAGGATAAGGTTCTTGATAAGACAACGATGAAGCCCGGTGATGTCATTATCGCGTTGCCTTCCAGCGGAGTTCACTCCAACGGATTTTCTCTGGTTCGTAAGGTGTTCGGTATAGGCAGTTCTGATATAAATATACATATCCCCGAGCTGGGAGCTAAGTCTCTCGGAGAGACGCTTCTTACTCCTACACGCATCTATGTAAAGCCTATGCTTGAATTGTTTGATAAGGTTAAGGTGAAGGGCGTATCTCATATTACCGGCGGCGGTTTTTATGAAAATATACCGAGAAGCCTTCCGAACGGACTCTGCGCAAAGATAGACCGCAAGGCAATTCGAATTCTTCCTGTATTTGACGTCATTGCAAAGACCGGTAACATCAGTGAGCGTGATATGTTCAATACCTACAATATGGGTGTCGGTATGAGCGTTGTGGTTGCTAAGGAAGATGCTGATACTGCTCTTGCCGCTCTCCGTGCTGCATGCGAAGATGCTTATATTATCGGTGAGGTCATAAAGGGCGAGGATAGCGTGGTAATATGTTAAAGACGAAAATAGCTGTGCTTGTTTCCGGTGGTGGAACAAATCTTCAGGCCCTCATCGATGCTGAGAAGAGCGGTATTATAAAAAGCGGAAAAATTTGTCTTGTTATTTCCAATAAGTATGATGCATACGCCCTTGAAAGAGCAAGAAATAACGGGATAGCTACAGCGGTAGTGAGCAAGAGCGAGTATACTACGCAGGAGAGTTTTGAGGATAAGATCAGTGAGCTGCTCACCCAAAATGAGATCGACGTCATAGTTCTTGCCGGCTTTATGTGCATACTAAGCGCCCGCTTCACCTCGCGTTATCCCGAACGTATCCTGAACGTACACCCATCGCTTATTCCGTCATTCTGCGGAAAGGGCTTTTACGGGCTTCACGTTCACGAGGCTGCATTGGCTTACGGAGTGAAGGTTACGGGAGCTACTGTGCATTTTGTTAATGAAATCCCCGATGGCGGAAGAATAATTCTGCAAAAGGCTGTGGAGGTTCTTGAGGGTGATACCCCGGAGGTTCTTCAGCGCAGAGTGATGGAGCAGGCTGAATGGAAAATACTTCCGCAGGCATGCGAAATGGTTTGTCGAGCTCTTTTGGAGGCGGCGGACAAGAGACTTAGTTACTTTTCTACTTGAAAGGATAATCGATATAATGAACGTGTATAAAATTAACGATATAGGCGAGCTGATAAAGGATAATACATACGTTGGCAGAGGTATAGTTATCGGTCTTACCGCTAACGGAAAAAAGGCTGTAAGTGCTTACTTTATAATGGGAAGAAGTGAAAATTCCAGGAACCGTATCTTTGTAGAGAAGGATAACGGCGAGGTTATGATCTACCCGTTTGACGAGAGCAAGGTGGAGGATCCTTCTCTCATAATTTACGCACCCATCAGAATATTTGAAAACAATCTGATAGTAACAAACGGAGATCAGACTGACACAGTATATGACGGTCTGGTTGCAAAAAAGAGCTTTGCTGATGCTTTGAGAAGCAGAAAATATGAGCCGGATGCTCCAAACCTTACTCCCCGTATCAGCGGAATGCTGACGTTTGACGACGGTTCATTCCGATATCAGATGAGTATTCTGAAAAGCGCGGATCCCGAGGGAAGAGGCTGTAACAGATATACTTATGAATATGAGCCTATCGAGGGGCTGGGTCATTTCATTCACACCTATGTTTGTGACGGCAATCCTATCCCAACGTTCTGCGGAGAGCCTGAGCGAGTCGCTATACCGGACTGTATCGATGAATTCACAGAGAAGCTGTGGAGCAACCTCAATGAGTCCAATAAGATTTCGCTTTACGTAAGATACACAGAGCTTGCTACCGGCGCTGTAGAAAACAGAATGATCAACAAGCATCTGCTTTGAGATAGCCTTAAAAAATAGAAAAAGGAAAACCTAAAAGAAAGGTATGAACTTGAATATGAAAGAATTTGAGCTTAAGTACGGCTGCAACCCCAATCAGAAGCCTGCGAGAATATATATGGAGGACGGCAAGGAGCTTCCCATCGAGATACTTAACGGACGTCCCGGCTATATAAACTTTCTTGATGCGTTCAACAGCTGGCAATTGGTAAAAGAAATAAAGAAGGCACTCGGTGTCTGTGCCGCTACCTCATTCAAGCACGTCAGCCCTACCTCTGCGGCTATCGGACTTCCTATGAGTGACGCGCTGAAGAAGGCTTGCTTTGTGGATGATATAGAGGGGCTGGATGAGTCTCCTATGGCTATTGCTTATGCGAGAGCAAGGGGAACTGACAGAATGAGCTCCTTTGGGGACTGGATCGCACTTTCTGATGAGTGTGATGTTACTACTGCCAAGATAATAGCGAGAGAGGTATCGGACGGAATAATCGCTCCTTCTTATCAGCCTGAGGCACTTGAAATACTCAAGGGAAAGAAAAAGGGTGCTTATAATATTGTGAAAATTGATCCTGATTACGTTCCCGCAGAGCAGGAGGTAAAGCAGGTATTCGGTATAACCTTTGAGCAGGGAAGAAACAACTTTAAGATCGATGAGGAGCTACTCGAGAATATAGTGACCGAAAACAGGGAGCTTAGCGATTCTGCTAAGCGCGATCTGATCATTTCGCTTATAACCCTTAAGTATACTCAGTCAAACTCCGTTTGCTTCGCTTATGACGGACAGGCTATCGGTGTCGGCGCCGGTCAGCAGTCGAGAATCCATTGCACACGTCTTGCGGGTAGCAAGGCGGATAACTGGCATCTCAGACAGAGTGAGAAGGTCCTCAATCTGCCGTTCCTTGATTCTGTTCGACGCCCCGACAGAGACAATGCTATTGATGTTTATATTTCTGAGGATAGCGACGATGTTCTCGGGGAGGGAAAATGGCAGAATCTGTTCAAGTTCCGTCCGGAGCCGTTCACGCGCGAGGAAAAGAGGGCTTATCTTGATACCGTCAAGGGGGTTTCTCTTGGATCTGATGCGTTTTTCCCATTTGGTGATAATATCGAACGTGCGGCGCGTAGCGGCGTATCTTACGTTGCACAGCCTGGCGGCTCTATTCGGGACGACAATGTTATTGAAACCTGCAATAGATTCGGTATAGCTATGGCTATGACCGGTATGAGATTGTTCCATCACTGATAATTGCAATATTCTGAAAGGAAGCTCTACATAATGAAGGTAATGGTGGTCGGAGGCGGCGGAAGAGAACACGCCATAATAAAGAAGATAAAAGAGAATAAAAACGTTACCGAAATTTTCGCTTTACCCGGAAACGGCGGAATTGGTGCGGATGCGACCTGTGTTCCGATAGGAGCCAAGGATATCGAGGCGATAACCGATTTTGCGGTTAAGAACTCTATTGACTTTGCGGTAGTTGCGCCGGATGATCCGTTGGTTCTCGGATGCGTTGACAGTCTTAATGCAGTTGGTATAAAGACATTCGGTCCGAGGGCAAATGCGGCGATAATTGAGGGGAGCAAGGTCTTTTCCAAGAACCTTATGAAAAAATACGGTATTCCCACCGCTTCGTACGAGGTGTTTACCGATGCAGAATCTGCGCTTCAATACGTTGAGACTGCTCCTGTTCCAACCGTTATAAAAGCTGACGGTCTTGCACTGGGAAAAGGTGTTATTATCGCTCAGACAAGAGAAGAAGCAGTAGATGCTATCAAATCAATGATGGAAGATAAGGTTTTTGGCGAAAGCGGAAGCCGTGTTGTTATCGAGGAGTTCCTTGAAGGACCGGAGGTATCTGTTCTTTCCTTTACCGACGGAAAAACCCTTGTTCCGATGATATCGTCTATGGATCATAAGCGCGCTTTAGACGGTGACGAGGGGTTAAACACCGGAGGAATGGGAACGGTCGCGCCCAACCCTTATTACACTGATGATATTGCTGCCGAGTGCATGGAGAAAATTTTCATTCCTACAATGAATGCAATGAACGCGGAAAACAGAAGCTTTACGGGTTGTCTGTATTTCGGGCTTATGATAACTAAGGACGGTCCTAAGGTAATTGAATACAACTGCCGTTTCGGAGATCCGGAAACTCAGGTGGTTTTACCGTTGCTGGAAACGGATCTGCTCGATATTATGTTAGCCATCTCCGACGGTAGACTTGATGAGATGGAGGTTCGTTTCAGTAGCGGAGCTGCTTGCTGTGTTGTAATGGCATCCGATGGGTATCCTAAGAAGTATTCATCCGGATATGAAATAACCATGCCGAGGGATAAAAACATCTATGTTGCAGGCGCAAGGTCGGAGGGGGACAAGCTTTTGAGTGCGGGCGGACGTGTTCTTGGTGTTACAGAAACAGCTCCAACACTTACGGAAGCTATTAAAAAAGCTTATGATACAGTGAAAACTGTGTCGTTTGCAAACGCTTATTACAGAAAAGACATAGGTAAGCGAGCTCTCGCTGCAACTAAAAATACATCAAATTAAAGAGGAAAAAACCGAAATGGTATATAGAATTTACGTTGAAAAGAAAAAGGAGCTTGCCTCGGAAGCAAAAGCTCTCTTCAGTGACCTTACGGCACTTCTCGGTATATCCGCTCTGAAAGGAGTGCGTCTTCTTAACCGTTATGATGTAGAGAATATAACACATGAGCTGTTCTGTTCCTG
>JAFVTO010000056.1 GCA_017503165.1 Clostridia bacterium
CGCTTGCGCGGAACGTGAAGTATGCTTCGCAGGTGAAGCGCACTTCGTGCGTGAAGTGTGCCTTCGGCACGATATGCGGAACACTTAACTTCACTGCTCCGAAGGAGCAACTTCACTATGCCGCAAGGCATAACTTCACTGCGGCTTGCCGCAACTTCACTTTTGATGATATACAAGGCTGTGCCTTGATTTATTTGCGAAAGTGTGATACAATAAAACGGAAGCTTGGAGGTGACGGTATTGAAGCTCGAAGATGCCTTTTACCATATGCATTTGCTTTTATTGGGGATTAACGACGGCTACGATGAGTGGCTGGATCATTATTTGGAAACAGAAGCTCCGCTCAGCGATATTGTGTTGGAGTTGTCTCTGTGCGGTTCGGATACAAATAAAACTGTATCACTGTTGCACAATTACTGTGCTGCACAACGGTTTGATGAGTCCGTATCACATGATAAACTGCGGCTGTTCTTCAAGAAAGCATATCACTCGGACAGGATGACTAAGGAGGAAGTTTTATCAACCATGTACCGCCTTGCCTTAAATATCGGAGAGCCCGGTATTTTTGATACAAGGCTATGGGGGAGCATGTACTTTCTCAGCTATTATTATGGATTGGCCGAAGAGGGAGGGATTCCTTGGGGGAATTTTGATTTTGCTTTTTTATCCTACCTTGATGACGGAACCCCCATTGACACTGACCGTATTTGGAAAAGACCGATCAAAAGAAAAGAGTCGCCGTTCAGTAGACTAAAAAGCATTTTCAGAAGATGATCTCACCGCGGTGCTCCTATGGGTCAGTAAAAAATAATGCCAAACGGTGGCATGTATTATTTGACAAATCGAATACAATGTGTTATAATGTATTTGCGGCGTATAACCAAACGTGAGATGATCATAGGGGGGCGATGCGTAGCAGTTTTGTGACGGAGGTGGTATGAAAGTATGAAAATGAAATCGAAGGTACTGACGGTAGCTTGCGCGCTATTGTTGGCGGCGATTTTATTGCTTATATATATCTGCGGTCACAGTGACGATGAAATAGTAAGCTCTCTTCCGCAATACGCGAGCAGAGAATATCGGGAAAACGGAGCCTTTAAGGGGGAGCGTATGGCATACGCCATATATACCTATGAAAAGCTCTCGATGGACGATGTTGTGGAAAGTGGTTTTTTTTCCAAGCCTGACACGGAGACTCTGTCGTTACTTAAAGCGTGCGTAAAGGACTATGAAAAGCGGATAGACGGCTATCTGGAGGCGGAAGGCGGATATTTTAAGGATCGGGAGTTTGCCAGGCGTTTTCCTTTTTTCAGCGAATACATCGAACCCTCAGATTATTGCTGCGTGTTGCTCAATGACAATTCCTACTCTGTCTACTACTACTTGGAAAATACTAAAACACTATACTGTATGTATGCTGATATCATTGATCCGATAACTGTCGATGAGGCTCAGATGGAGTAAGAGAGACGGGGCTTAAAGAAAACGGAAAAATATAAAGGATTTAAAATATGTGCTTAAAAAGCAAAAAAACAGCAAAATCTCCTTATGTATATCTTGACAACTCTGCCTTGGTGTGATATAATTAACTGATATAAAATGGGAAAGGTATTGTCATGCAGACTATTACACAAAAATTGACTGATATATGTGCGGAAGCATTTATTGCCTGCGGTTATTCTGCGGAGCTTGGTACGGTAACCAAGTCGGACCGTCCGGAGCTTTGCCAGTTCCAGTGCAACGGAGCGCTCAAGGGCGCGAAGCTCTATCGCAAGGCGCCCTTTGATATCGCAAGCGCCGTGGTGGAGATACTTAAGGGCAGGGAAGAATTTAAGAGCGTTGAGGTCGTTCGCCCCGGATTTATTAACTTGATAATGAAGGATTCCGTGCTTGCACGTTTCTTGAATGATAGCCATGAGGATCCCGCCGGCGGTATGCCTCAGCTTCTTGCGGGAAAAAAGGTGCTGGTGGATTACGGTGGTCCAAACGTTGCTAAGCCGCTTCATATCGGGCACCTGCGCTCGGCTATAATCGGAGAGTCACTTAAACGCATAGCATCGGCTGCCGGAGCAGATGCATTCGGTGACGTTCACCTGGGTGACTGGGGACTTCAGATGGGCTTGGTGATCACCGAGCTTTCCCACAGACATCCGGACTGGAGTTGTTTTTCCGACGACTTCGATTCTGAAAAGGATACTATTCCCGAGATCAGCATAGATGAGCTGAACGAGGTCTATCCCTGCGCCTCAAAGAAGAGCAAGGAGGATCCGGAATTTGCGAGAGTGGCGCATGAGATCACTGCTAAGCTTCAGAAAAAGCATCCCGGTTATTATGCTCTTTGGAAATCCTTTATGGCGATCTCCAAGGCAGATATGAAAAAGATATACGACCGATTGGGTGTCAGCTTTGAGTACTGGTACGGTGAGTCGGATGCTGAGGATTATGTTGATGAGCTTATCGGTTTGCTGGAGCAAAAGGAGTTGCTGGAGGAAAGCGACGGCGCGAGAGTAGTAAACGTCTCTCTTGATGAGGATGCTGCGCCTATGCCTCCCGTGATAATCAAAAAGTCGGATAACTCAAATATATATGCTACTACCGATCTTGCCACACTTATCCAGCGCAGGCGGCTTTTCGATCCGGACAGTATATGGTATGTGGTCGACAAGCGCCAGGGGCTACATTTTACTCAGGTATTCCGTTGCGAAAAGA
>JAFVTO010000057.1 GCA_017503165.1 Clostridia bacterium
GCGAGTTTCCGCCGTAGTCGAACCCGTAGGGGATATCTACGATGGAAAGAATGCTGTTCTCGCCCGAGATCCTGCTCGGCTACGCCTCGCACTGCTCCGCAGTTCGACTTTGCTACGCTACGCTCAGGATGACACGGGCGGTTTGCGCTTCACAAGAAAATATGTCTTTAATTAAATCAGTGCTTAACATGCCTTTTGCGCATATCAAAGGCTCGCCTATTCGTTTTTGACGAAGCCGTGCGTCGATAGATTGTCGGTGAGAGGCTTACATTCGTTTTTTTCGACAGCTTTCGGTTGCTAATTGACAGTTAGCTTCTTTGAAGTTGGCGCTTGGCTTAGTCAAGGTCGGGGAGCTCTCTCCGTGCCTTGTGTTGTGAATATTATAATGGGGGCAAGCACGCTCGGCTTTGATGAAGTGGGCGTTCAGCTATCATGCGTCTGTCTGCTTTGCTGAAGTGGCTGAGTTGTTATCTTAATTACAATCTTTGGGTTTGGATACATTCAGAGTTTCGGCGCAACCGAACGGTGCTCCGCTCGTCACATTGCGTGACGAATAATCCGGACTGGAGTATTTTCGTGGGGAAATCGGGGTGTGAAATACCAATAAATAGCAATATATCCTTTCTATGCTTGCGGTTTTGGGGTTTTTCTCGGTTTTCTCGGGTTGGGGCTTATCACCCTCTTATTTAAACGACAGTTGAGATCGGATTCTTTTCGGATTTTATTGCAGATATTTTACTTTTTACGCTTTTTTTACGTTACATATTTTTCCTGCCCCGGATTTTTTGGAATTTTCGTGCCAAATTCAGCGCATTTTCTAAAACGACATTTCAAAAAAGATAATTTATGTCTTTTCACAGATGCTGAAATTTTGGTTGAAATGCATTTTTTTGCGCCTTTTCCGCTCTGAATGACGGAGCTGTTTAATCGTAAATATCGGTTTTCTGGTGGGCGAGCCACGCAAAAAAGGGGCTGAGTCAAAAGCTTTTGGTTAAGCTAAATCTCAGTCCCTTTGGGCATTATTAAAGTATACAGTGTTATCCCCTCACAATCGTTGCTTCTGCTTATGTAAAATGCCTTTCGTGGGGGATTTGGAACGTTACGTCAGACTTATTTTACGATCTCGCCGTAGCAGGCTCCAAAGGCGCTTGTTGCGTTTGCCTCGTCGGTGTCAATATGCATAGCGAGAGCAAACTTGGGGCTTACTCGGATAACTACGTCTCCGAGAAGCGCGCTGCGCTCAGAGTCGATCTTAACTGAAACGACCTCTCCGTTCTCAACTCCGTATTTTTCCGCATCCTCGGGAGTCATGTGGATGTGTCTCTTGGCTACGATAACGCCCTCAGCGATCTCTACCTCGCCTGCGGGGCCGACCAGCTTCAGACCGGGAGTTCCGGCTACGTCTCCGCTTTCACGCAGGGGAGCGGCTACGCCGAGAGTACGGGCATCGGTATAGGAGACCTCTACCTGAGTCTTGGGACGAACGGGGCCGAGAATGCTTACGTTTGCAAGCTCCTTCTTGGGTCCGACGAGGGTTACTCTTTCTACGCAAGCGAACTGGCCGGGCTGGCTGAGGTCCTTTTTGTTTGTCAGAGTTGCGCCCTCTCCGAAAAGGGCTACCAGATCCTCCTGGCTGAGGTGAACGTGACGGGCGGAGGTTTCAACTAAGATCTTTTCCATTTTTATGTCTATTCCTTTCAGGTTCGGCCGGTGTGGCTTGTGCGTGTTCCGCAGAGAGCCTTTTTTAAGCTCTTATCCGGAATTCCGTGTCGCCGTTTGACGCGAGTGTCACAAGCTCTGCGTATGGGAAGTGACCTGATTTCCAGGTCCTTTCGCTGTGTTTTATTTCGAATGGTTATGCGGATCTCCACTGTAATTTTTGGTTGCTTTGCGCATAATCCCACCGTTACCGATTATACTACAGTTTATAGGAAAAGTAAAGGTCTAAAACGATTTTTTAATAAATATTTAAAGAAAGGCGTCGAGCGAGCCGTAGGACGGTATTGTTTTTGGATGCACACTCGGCGAAATTGGACTCGGAATGGAGAAGAATTTGGAAACGGAAGAGAAGAGCGGTAGCGGGACGGCGGTTGAGATCCCCGACGGGGCAATTGTTACCGAAAAACGGGACAGCTCCGTGTTTACTCTTGTAATCGCGGGACAGGTGGAAGGGCACAGTGAGCTACCCGCCGGACAGAAGGCGACTAAATACGAGCTGATAATTCCTCAGCTGGTGTCTGTTGAGGAGTCTGAGGATATAAAAGGTCTGCTGCTTATACTGAATACGGTGGGCGGCGACGTAGAAGCGGGGCTTGCGCTCTCTGAGCTTATCGTCGGTATGAGAAAGCCGACAGCCTCCCTGGTCTTGGGCGGCGGACATTCTATCGGCGTTCCTCTTGCGGTGAGTGCCGATAGGTCCTTTATAGTTCCCACCGCCACTATGACTCTTCATCCGGTGCGCGCCGGCGGCTTGGTTCTCGGAGCCCCTCAAAGCTTTAATTCAATTGAACGTATGCAGGAACGGATAATCGGCTTTGTTGCCGCTCACAGTCGGATGTCCGCTGACAGAATGCGCTCTCTTATGCTGAATCCCGATGAGATAGCTACCGATATGGGCAGCGTTCTGGACGGGAATATGGCTGTCAAGGAAGGGCTTATAGATCAGATCGGCGGGCTGGGTGATGCTCTCGATTTTCTCCGAAGTTCATTCTGACGGGGATGCCGAGGGAAGGGATTGGCGAGCCTGCCGTAAGATAATCTCAGATAACAACGTACCATAGCTTTAATAACAGAACTATCGGGCAAGGTGTACCTATTCCCGTCGGTATGCCAAAAGGGGCAGAGTCTTTCGCTTAATTAAAAGCTTTTGACTCAGCCCCCTTTTGTGTTTTGATATAAAACTGCTTTACGGTAGGCACCCCAAAAGCCCTCCCTTTACACAAGGGAGCCTTTTTTATGTTCACCTATAACTTGTCAATTTTCCTGACAACTACTGACTTAATTAAAGACGTATTCTCCCGCAAAGCGAGCTCCGCCCCGTGTCATCCTGAGCGGAGCATAAGCGAAGTCGAACTGCGAAGCAGTGCGAGA
>JAFVTO010000058.1 GCA_017503165.1 Clostridia bacterium
AAAAACTGACCAAGCGAGGCTTAGTCAGTCTTTCCGATTACTACCTAAAGGTAACACGTATTTAATTTTGAATTGAACCGCCGTATGCCGAACGGCACGTACGGTGGTGTGAGAGGTGGATTGGTTTCTACCTACTCGATTCTTTTTTGGCGCACTATAGATGAATCGGTCTGTTTTGTTGTTAAAAACGTCCTTTTCTATTCTTTTTCATTGTGATATACTGTAAATAGGTACGAAACGGAGCGCGTTTGTACCGAAATACTGACGGAAAAGTTTTAGAGGAGAAAGTAGCAATGAAAATTTTCATTGACACGGCAAACACGGACGAAATCCGTTCCGCAGCCAGGATGGGAATGATAGAGGGGGTTACCACCAATCCCTCGCTTATCGCCAAGGAAGGCAGAAAATTCGAGGACGTAATAAAGGAGATCGCCGACATAGTTGACTGCCCCATCAGCGCAGAGGTGATCTCTCCGATAGCCGAGGAAATGGTGGAGGAAGCCAAGGCGCTCAGCGCGATTCATCCCAATGTAGTTATCAAGATCCCGATATGCGAAGAGGGCTTGGTCGCGGTAAATCGCCTGAATAAGCTGGGTATTCGCACCAACGTCACTCTTATCTTCAGCACATCCCAGGCGTTGCTTGCCGCTCGCGCGGGAGCAAGCTACGTCAGCCCCTTCGTGGGAAGAATGGATGACATTTCCACCGAGGGCGAGACTCTTATCTCCGAGATAGCGGACATATTCAGCATCCACGGTATTAAGACCGAGATAATCGCGGCAAGCATACGCGGTCCCCGTGACGCGGTACGCGCCGCTCTTGCCGGAGCTCATATCGCAACCGTCCCTTTCAAGGTCATAAAGCAGATGATCGCGCATCCGCTCACTGATAAGGGCATTGAAAAATTCAATCTTGACTGGGCGGCGGCAAAGGGAAACAAATGATGAGTCAACCATAAAACAGACCGGAGCGGTACCGGTGCCTCAAAGGTCAGCACCGGATACTGATGACGGCTTTGTTACAGACAGAAACCGAGAAATACAAAGGAGGAATGGCGCCAAGATGAACAAAATAATTAATTTCGGTTCGTGCAATATAGACTACGTTTACGAGCTCGATCACATAGTTTCTCCGGGAGAGACCGAGGCAACGAGGTCTTTGCACGTTTTCCCCGGGGGAAAGGGACTTAACCAATCCATAGCGGTAGCCAGAGCCGGCTCTCCTGTCTTTCACGCGGGGCTGATCGGTTCGGACGGAGAAATGCTCCGCGGGGTGATGACCGAAAGCGGAGTCAATACCGATTGGGTTCTGACCTCAGAGGAAAAAAGTGGTCACGCCATAATTCAAGTGACCGCTGACGGAGAGAATTCCATATTTCTCTATCCGGGTGCAAACCGTGCGTTCGACGGGAAATTCATAGAAACGGTTCTTGAAAATTTCACCTCCGACGACGTGCTTATTCTGCAAAACGAGATAAACTGTGTGGAAACCGTTATCCGAAGCGGTTACGAAAAGGGAATGCGCGTATGTTTCACGCCTTCTCCCATCAGCGACGATCTGCGGGATCTGGATCTCGGTATGCTGTCATATCTGCTGCTCAACGAGGTGGAGGCAAGAGCTCTTTCCGGCTCGGATGATGCCGAAACTGGAATAGAGCGACTCTGCGCCAGATATCCCCATCTTAAGGTAGTGCTTACCCTGGGTAAAAACGGCTGTGTCTACATAACCTCCACCGAGAGGATATATCATCCCACGTTTACCGTACCGGTGGTGGATACCACCGCCGCGGGGGATACCTTCGCCGGGTACTTTATCTCCGCAATTACCTCGGGTATCGCTCCGGCGGATGCGCTGAAAAGAGCCTCTGCCGCAGCCGCCCTGTGTATCTCGCGCAATGGAGCTTCCCCATCCATCCCCACCTCTGAAGAGGTGGATATAGCGTTGACCACCCTTGCCCTGAGCAGAAACACCCTGGATGACAAGAAGCGCGCCCTTACTATCAGAAGGTACATATCCGAGCATACGAGAGGAGCAAGCCTGAAGGAGCTTGCCGAAATACTGGGCTATTCCGTCACCTATACCGGAGCCCTGGTAAAGCGTATCATGGGAGCACCCTTTTCCAAGCTGCTTGAGGATACAAGATGCCGCATGGCGGCGGAAATGCTGGCGGAGACCGAGCTGCCTGTTCAGGAAATAATATACCGAGTGGGCTATGAAAATGAAAACTTTTTCCGAAAGCTTTTCTCCGAACGGTACGGAAAGACTCCTCTTGAATACAGAAAAAAAGAAACTAAATA
Source organism: Clostridia bacterium (assembly GCA_017503165.1). GTDB lineage: Bacteria > Bacillota > Clostridia > Oscillospirales > CAG-272 > SIG673. Next base: position 2,298 of record JAFVTO010000058.1, read on the forward strand.
ATACAAAACTATTAATGACGAAAGGAAAGGTAACAGAAATGCAGGACATAAGAGAGGTTTACGCCGATATAAAGCGCGGCGGAGTAAAGAAAATAATACTTGATACAGATACCTACAATGAGATCGACGACCAGTTTGCGCTGGCATGGGCGGTTCTTTCAGACAGGATAGAACTGCTATCGGTAAACGCTGCTCCGTTTCTGAACAACAGGAGCACGTCTCCCGAGGACGGTATGGAGAAAAGCTACAGTGAGATACTCAACATTCTGGAGCTGATCTCCCCCGAGAAAAAGCCGCCGGTATTTCGCGGATCGACGGAGTTCCTCAAGGACAAGGGCTCCCCCATTGTCAGTGATGCCGCCAAAAACATAGTTGACACGGTAATGGCAAGTGACGAGCGGATATACGTTGTCGCTATCGGAGCGATCACAAACGTTGCTTCTGCCATCATCATGAAGCCGGAGATAGTTGACAAAATGGCGGTGGTATGGCTGGGCGGTCATTCCCGCGAATGGCAGAATTCCAGAGAGTTCAATATGGTGCAGGACGTTAAGTCAGCTCAAACGGTCATGGATTCCGGTGTGCCCTTCTATCAGATACCCTGCATGGGTGTGTGCGACCATCTCGCGACTACTATACCTGAGCTTGAGGCGTGTCTGCGTGGCAAAAACAGGCTTTGCGATTATCTCGTGGATATAGTGCGCGGATACACGAGGGATCCTTATTGCTGGTCAAAGGTAATATGGGACGTTTCCGCCATAGCTGCTCTTGCGATCCCGGGTGCGCTGGATGCCGTCATTATCCCCACCCCTGTCCTCACGGATAACTCGCTTTACGCCTACGATCTTGCCAGACATCACATGATATACGCCCGCGCGCTCAACCGCGACAGAATATTCAGAGAGCTGTTTGGTGCTATCGGCAAATAAAGCTCGCGGTATTTCTTCACGGATATTTGTGTTTCCCACTCTATGTTATGGGAAGGGAATATCGGGGCGACCGTTTAACTGAAGCTGATTGCTCTAACGCCCGGCAAGGGTGCGCTTTATTGCGCGCTTTTGTCGGGCGTTTTTTGCGGAGTATAATAAAAATTATAAAATATGGTAGGAAAAAAACGAAATTGTATTGACAACTGAGAAAAAATGATGTATAATTATGCGTATATTAATTTATTTCGGAGGAAAATCCACCATGAAGACATTCGCAAAGATCATTGCGCTCGCAATGTGCGCTTTGATGTGTTTCGGTATGTGCGTGGGATGCACCGGAGGCGCTCCCGAATATACCGCAAACAACACCGAGATCATTATCGGTGTTTCCGGTCCCCTTACCGGCGGTGCCGCTATCTACGGTACTGCGGTAAAGAACGCCGCTCAGATGGCTGTTGACGAGATCAACGCCGCAGGCGGACTCAACGGCATGAAGTTCAAGCTGGTTGCTGTTGACGATATGCACGATGCTACCAAGATCGCCACCAACTACTCCTCTCTCTTTGAGGGCGGTATGCAGGTGTCTCTCGGTACCGTTACCACCGCTCCCGGTCTGGAGTTCAAGAACCTGTCCAAGGACGACAACGTGTTCTATCTCACTCCTTCCGCATCCGGCGACAAGATCCCCGAGTTCTCCTATGCATACCAGATGTGCTTTGCTGACGGTAACCAGGGTAAGGTTGCGGCTGAGTTTGTTAACGCAAACTTTACAGGCAAGACCATCGGTGCCTTCTACAAGGCAGACGAGGACTACTC
>JAFVTO010000059.1 GCA_017503165.1 Clostridia bacterium
GAAAGGAGGGGGTACAGCCTGACTATACTTCCCTTGCTCTTCCCTACGCAGGTATGGCAATATTCAGAAGCGGATGGGGGACCAATGATGTCACCGGATTTTTTGACGGCGGCCCCTTCGGAGCGGCACATCAGCACGAGGACAAGCTAAACTTCCTGATATATGCCAACGGAAAGAGCCTGCTTGGAGAGGGAAACAAATATGCATACGATACCTCAGATATAAGAAGCTACGTTCTTTCCACAAGAGCACATAATACAATCCGAATAAACGGAATGGATCAAAACCGCAGAAAGAATTACAAATGGCAACCGGAGATGCTCAACCGAGTTTCGGAGTTGAAATTCTCGACCAATGAGGACTATGACCGCGCAAGCAGTGTCTACGATGAAGGATACGGAGATGAGAAAAAAAGAATCGCGACACATAGACGCGACATTGTATTCGTAAAAAAGCCAAAGTGCGGACAGCCGTTTTTTATCGTAACCGACACACTTAGCTCCGCATCGGATAACTCTTATGAGGCTATCTGGCATTTCGATGTCGAAGATGTTACTCTTACGGAAAACGGAGTTAAATCAAGTTATATTACCGCATTCCTTTGCGGAGATACGGGAACCAAGGAGATTGTAAAAGGCATATACGGTCCCGAAGCCCAGGGGTGGATATGCAGGAATCAGATTCAAGGCAGCAACGAGCCTGTTCCGACGCTATTGCACAAGGTATGGGGCAGAAACATTTTCACTGTAACCGTATTCTCTGTACATGACGGGGGTGAAAGTCCTATTTTTGACGCGCACACAGACGGAAATACAGTTACTGTGTTGTATCGTAACGGAACAAGTGAAACCGTAACATTGTAATTCAACAAAAATTTAGGCACACATGTAGCTTATCGAAAAACAATATGCGTAATTTTCCCACTGTCAACATAAGTCTGATATTAAATCTAAAAGCTCCGTCGGGTGATCCGACGGAGCTTTTAGTCTCGGTTTATCATAAACACATTAATGTTATTATATCACAGTTCCCGCATGTTGTCAATAGAAATAAAAAAATCCATTTGTAACTTTTAACATTGTGCATTATTCACATTTTTTCTATTGACATTTCATGCATTCATGGTATAATATAGACAGTCGGAGAGGTGATTCGAAACGCAAAGCTCCCTTCCGGATCAACTTCGGCAATATAGAAAAAGGTGGTACAATATATGAAAATCACTATTACCGGCAGACAAACTGAGGTACCGAAGGATTTCCTCGAACTGGTCGAAAGAAAGCTTGCTAAATACGACAAGTTTTTCCGCGACGATGCGACCGCTCACGTAACCTTAAAAAAGCGCCGCAATTTTGAGATCCTCGAGCTTACCATCTCTTCATCTGGACTGATGTTCCGCGCAGAAGAGGAAAATTCCACCTTCCAGAACGCGCTTGACGAAGCGCTCTCGTCCATAGAAAGACAGATTCGAAAGAACAAAACTAAGCTTGGGCGCAGAATCCGCGAAAGCGCCTTCCAGAAGGAAGAAGCCAATAAAGTTGAAACTATTACCGTAGAGGAAGAAGCTCCTATCGAAACAGATGCTCCTGTTCGTATAAAGGAATTCACAATGAAGCCGATGTCGATAGAAGAGGCGATTCTCGAAATGAATATGCTCGGGCACCAGTTTTTCGTATTTGAACATGACCAAACAGGTCTTACAAGTGTAGTTTACCAGAGAAAGGACGGAGGATACGGACTTATAAAACCCAAATAATCTGATTCACCCAAACTAATTCAATAAAGGAAGGAGAAGGCACAGAAAAGACATAAAGCTCCCCCTGCCGTGGTCGTTAAAAACGGCAGGGGGAGTTTTCCCGTATCATACAGCCCAAACTCGATTCACTGTGCCTTCTGTTCGTCTGAAGCCAGTCTCTTTTCCGCCAATCGTAGCACTCTTCGATCCTGCTCATAATCCAAACGCTCGAGAGCATCCTCAAATGGCAACAGCCAGATACCGAAAACCTCTCCCGCTTGAGGTCTGAATACACCATCTGTATAGCTGGCAAGAAAATAAAGTGCGCTCTTATGTATATATCCGTCCACCAAGTAACGGTACTCAGCTCTGAAGCTGGTATCAAGCCTCACTCTGAGGCTGGTCTCCTCAAAAATCTCACGTATTGCAGTCTGTTCCTCTGTTTCTCCGTACTCCATGTGCCCCTTGGGAAAGCCGCTGTGTCCCGATCTGTTCTGAATTATCAGATAGTGCCTGCGTCCTCCGCGCTTTCGCCATACCACCGCGCCGCACGAGCGCTCTTTTATATCGCATCTGGTGCGAAGCACCCGCCTGACAAACTCGGATTTTCCCATCGTATAGGAGCGTCGGTCCTCCGGAAACCTCGCCGCAAGAGACTCCTTTAACTGCTCGTATTTTTTGGACAGATCAGGATCTTTTTTCAAACAGTCGCAAAACGCAGTATATGAATTCCAAACGGTCTGACCGTGTATCACAATATGCACATAATGAGTTCTGCGCTCCGGATCGGAATTGTCTCCTCCCATCGGAAGATTCGCATAAACAAACAGCTTACTGTCACTGTCGTTTTCCATTTTTCTGATATATCCCTTAGATTCCAGGTCAGGAAAAAACGGAGCTATATCCTTGAATTGGCGTACACCTACCATTATATCGAGGATAGGCTTTGAACGTATCCCCGGAACAGCCGCACCGCCAACCAATCTTATCTCCACGGCGGCTGAACCGAGAATTGAGGAAAGCTCGGATATGCTTTCGTTAGCATATTTTTCCCATTCCGGATCGTACGGAACAAGCTTAACCGTATTTCTTTTCAGACCAAGCATATCTTTTCTCCTCCCTTTTCTTTTTATTTTACCACAATCAACACGACTTGTCAAGTAGTTGGTTAAATTAAACTAAACACCGTTTGGTTAAATCAAACTAAATTAATAAACTAAATTTGTGCAAAGTGCAACCGTAAAAAATCAATAAGATGCTTGAAAAAAGAATAATTTTATGCTATACTTTATGTAAGTGTACCCTAACTCTTGATCAGCTTGCAATTAATACATTATACAAAGGAGAAAACTAACATGGCATTCACTTATGATCCCAATGCCGCAAACAGCTCTGCGGCAAAGGTAGATACTTCCCGAAAGCTCCGCATAGGCATAATCGGAACAGGATGGATTGCGGATGCTCATATCGCTTCCTACAAGAAGATGCCCGACGTAGAAATCGTAGCGGGTGCCGACCTCATCCCCGGAAAAGCGGCAGCCTTCTTCAAGAAGCATGGCGTCGAAGGCGTAAAGACCGACTATGCTTCTCACAAGGAGATGCTGGCAGACAAGAGCCTGCAGCTTGATGCCGTTTCCGTATGCACTTACAACCGCACTCATGCTGTTTGCGCCATCGACTCCATGAAGGCAGGCGTTCACGTTCTGCTTGAGAAGCCTATGTGCGTAACCACCGAGGAGGCTATTGAGATCTGTCGCGCAGAAAAGGAGACCGGCAAGGTTCTTTCTATCGGCTTCCAGCCCCGTCTTGACGAGAACATGAAAATGATCAAAAAGATCGTTGATAGCGGAGAGCTTGGTCAGATCTACTATATCCAGACCGGAGGCGGACGCCGCCGCGGTATCCCCACTCCCTTTGGCACCACATTTATCGAGGACAAGACTGCCGGCTTGGGTGCATTAGGCGACATTGGATGCTATTCTCTGGACATGGTTCTGAATGCTATCGGATACCCCAAGCCGCTGACCGTTTCAGGATGGAAGAGTGATTTCTTCGGAAAGGATCCCAGCTATTCAAACTACGTCAAGACCGGACATCCCGAGTATGCTTCTCTGTTCGGCGTTGATGACTTTGCAGCAGCATTCGTTCGTCTGGAGGGCGGAATCATCCTGGATTTCAGAATAGCATGGGCTATGAACATGGACACCTGCGGCGACACCCTCATTCTCGGTACCAAGGGCGGTCTGCGCATTCCCTCTACCGAGTGCTGGAACGGCTCGGTTGGCGGCGCTATGAAGATCTATCATGAGGTATGCGGAAGCCAGGTTTGCACCGAGATCCCGATTATCCCAGAAGACAGAAACATGAGTCTTTTCGACAAGAAGATACGCTCCTTCCTTGATGCCTGCAAGGGAATCGCTCCCATTCCCGTTCCCTCCTCTCAGATCCTCTACAACCAGGCAATCATCGACGGTATAGCAAAATCCTCCGCCATCGGCAAGGAAATTGCAATCGAGATCCCCGAGATCTGAGGCAACACAGAATAGCTTTTCCGCCGGTATGACAGTCATTGAAATTCTTTGGAGCCTGCCATACTGCAGAACGGCAGAAAAACGAAGTTTATAGGTGTTCTCCACCGCAAACGGTCTCTTTGTCAAGACAATGGCAAAGAGACCGTTTTTTATGCAACCTAAGATTTAAGGATATTCATATCAAAAAGGACCGTCATCATAAAATGTCGGCCCAATTTGTTTTATTTTACAAAAAATGTTTTTGCGCTTGTTTACTTAGCAATATCGGATACCTGATCCATAAAATCGCTCATTGTGCACATTGCTCTTTTGGCGTTTTTACGGATTTTGGAGCGTCTGTCGGTCATAAGACCTACTGTAATCCCCGTTGCTCCTCCGATCACAAGCCCGGTTATAACTCCAACCGGAAACATCAGCTTTCCTTTGGACATATCCTTCTCCATACTTCCATATCGGTTCAACCGTAACGTTATTATATCTGAGGGTTTGGGTTGGATCCCCGTTGTATTACCGTTATTAAAATGCCGTCCGAACCGCAATTGGGTAAAATCTGCAATACGTCAACTTTCGTCTCCGTAACGCATATTGCCTCTGTCTGCCACCATTTGTTCGGCGTATACCTTAATCCTGACACCGCAAAGAAAGGGATATCGGTGTAGGACACGTTTTTGAAACCGCACAGAGGTCAAGCGCTCAGAAAGTCAACTGTTAACCGCAGCGATTTCTTAATTCATGATAGATGCGCCGAAGCGCGGAGAGGTCTACTCGGGTATAACTCAGCCGTCAGATCTATTACGTTTTGTCATAATATCAGGCTTTGTCAAAGCTTTTCCGAAGCCTTGTCGTATTACTAAGACTTCGTCACGGGCGCTGACTGAATATGCCTCTGCGCGGAGTTATCCATTTATGCTCAATGCACATTGATCCGTTTCCTTCGGCATTTATCTTCATCGCCCGATATTAGTTTGACCCGAGATACTGCATATATAATAGGAAAAAAACGGGATTTTTTAACTGACAGAGCAGATTGTTAAGGCATAACAAAATGCTTCGGTATTCCGTTTTCATAAACAGGTGCAACTTCACCGATAATAAGAGGACGAAGATATACTCTTCCCTCTTCGGTTACGTTATTACCGCGCTCGTTTATGAATTGCCTCGGAACGATCCTTACCTTATTTGCTATTTCTGATACATTCAGCATAATGTATTTAAGCTCATAGGGCGCGTCAGATACGCGCTGATATGCTGCCATCACTCCGCTGACACCGTTATTTGCCGCCAGAACCGCAGCCCGTCCTATACCGGCAGACTCGTCCAAATCAGTTCTCGAGGCAACATGAAGGGCGCATCGCTGCGGAGTGTTCAATTCTATAGCTCTGACCTTGCACCCGAGCTCATCGCGGATTTTTTCAGAAAGCACCTTTGCGGTTCCTGAAAGACTGACGTGACCGAAATTATCCTTTCGTGAGCTATCCGCGCCTATGTATTCACCGTTTTCATATTTAATCCCCTCGGAAACTGCAACTATCAGATCACTGTGAGATTCCCAACATTTTCTTATATCTTCACAACACTGTTCAAAGGAAAAAGGAAGCTCCGGAAGATAGATCAGATCTGCTCCAACCCCATTCTCTGTATCGGCAAGCGATGCTGCTGCAGTGAGCCATCCTGCATCTCTTCCCATTATTTCCACAATTGTAACTGATTTTTGCGAATAAACAGCCGTATCACGCCTAAGCTCCGCAATTGTAGTGGCAATATATTTCGCAGCAGAACCAAACCCCGGCGTATGATCTGTTCCGCATAGGTCATTGTCTATGGTCTTGGGGACACCTATAGCGCGAAGATCACATCCCACCTTTGCAGCGTACGCAGACACCTTTGCCACTGTATCCATAGAGTCATTTCCGCCTATATAATAAAATCTGCCGATTCCGTACTTTTCAAACAAGGAAAAAAGCTTTTCGAAAAACTCAGGATCACTGTCCGGATCCGGAAGCTTTTTCCGACAGGAGCCCAAAGCTGCGCCCGGTGTCATTTTAAGAAGCTCAAGCTGTTCCTTGCAACCAAAAATACCGTTTAGCTCCCAAAGCTCTTCCTTCAGCATACCCTCAATACCGTGTTTCATGCCGTAAATTATATTACCAGAACCACCGTGCATCTCAAGCTCCGCGCCTATAACCCCCGCAAGCGTTGCGTTAATAGCCGCAGTTGGCCCACCGGATTGCCCTACC
>JAFVTO010000003.1 GCA_017503165.1 Clostridia bacterium
CTGTCTTATAGAGCGTCTTATAGAACGAACAGAAAAGGGTTGGTCCTTTATAGCATTTACTATCTCGAATGCTTGTTGCTCATTCTTTATCTCCCTCTTGGTTCCCTCGGAAGCAAGACCAAAGAAACGGGCAGTTACGCTTTGATTGTTTTCACCGGTGAAGGATGCATCTATGAGCCAATATTCATCCGGAACGAACTTTCTTATTTCGTCCTCGCGCTCACAGATGATCCTGGTGGCTACTGACTGGACTCGTCCTGCGGAGAGACCGCTCTTTACGGTTTTCCAGAGATAAGGACTGAGCTTGTATCCCACTATTCTGTCGAGTATCCTTCTTGCCTGCTGAGAGTCCACCAACTTCATGTCAATATTGCGTGGAGCTTTGATAGCCGCCTTTACGGCAGGCTTGGTAATCTCATTAAAGGTGACTCTTTTGGTTTCAGCCAAAGGAAGACCGAGAGCGGTGGCGAGATGCCAAGAAATAGCCTCTCCCTCACGGTCAGGGTCGGTTGCAAGGAATATTTTGGTTGCAGCCTTTGCTTCCTTTTTGAGCATGGAAATAAGCTCTCCCTTGCCTCGGATGTTGATGTAGTGCGGAACGAATCCCGCTTCGATATCTACTCCCAAGGTGCTTTTAGGTAGGTCGCGGACATGACCTTGACAAGCTATCACCTTGTATCCCGAGCCGAGATAGTTCTTTATGGTTATCGCCTTTGCGGGCGACTCCACTATTACGAGATTGGGCATTTGAGTTTCCTCCAGATGTTATCTAATTTAATGTGTAGTATCCCCCGGGAAGCTGTTGTATTATTCCACGGAGCTCCAGCATAGTTAGTGTGCTTAAAAGTGTGTGTATCGGAATACCTGCTGATGCAAGGTCATCGGTAGAGGTTTTTCCGTGCGCTCTAAGCGCATCAATTATCTTCATTTCATCATCGGTAAGTGACTGCTCCGAAATAAAGTTTTCATTTTTGTCTGTTTTATTTGGCTCATTTGGTTTTTCGTGCTGTTTTTCTTCGGCTCCAGGGCGGCTTGCAGATCTGCTCGCTTTATCCTCAAGGTATTCGGAAATATCCCCCTCATTTTCATATTGAGCACGGTCGTATGGCGGAGCAGGGGAGAGTTTCGGGAATCTTCTTGCTTTAGATTTGGTTTTCCAAAATTCCGGCGCCTCGTATCCGTCTTCTTCCATGAACTCGGCAGGGAACTCCAACCGTAATTTTTCCATTTTCCGAACCTTTTGCTCATGAGAACGTCTTGCTGCCTCTATCCTGGGATCCACGTCCATAGACATATATGCATCATTATCGACCTCCACGTCTGCAACCTCGTTGTTTAACGGTACAAACGGAACAGTAGGTGCTTGTGGCTGTGCAACAGATGGCGCTCCGGGATGGCGGAGAGACGCTTTTTCTGTATCACGTAGCGTGCGGGGATAAAGTGCCTTGAAATCGGATATTATGTCATTTGCGCTGGTGGTTATCTTTGCTCCGGCTCTGATCAATGCATTAGTTCCGACACTGGTATATTCTCCAAGCTTTCCGGGAACTGCATATATTAGCCTGCCTTGCTTTTTGGCGTATTCTGCTGTTATAAGTGCGCCGCTTCTTTGGGCAGCCTCAACTACAAGCACGCCGGATGATAAACCACTTATTATGCGGTTTCTTTGAGGAAAATGCCAACCGTTTGGCGGCATGCCCGGCGCGTATTCTGTCATTACTAAGCCGTGTAAAATCAGCTCGTTGTATAACGGCGTGTTTTTTTTCGGATAAACCACGTCGATTCCGGAGCCGAGTACCGCTACGGTACATCCCATGGCGTCAAGTGCGCCGCGATGTGCTGCTGCATCTGTTCCGTCCGCCATTCCGCTTACAACTATTGCTCCGCTTTTGGCGAGATCGTAAGACATAGCATAGGAGGCATTGATACCGTATGGTGTAACCTTTCTGGTACCAACCACACTGATGGAAAGCTTTTCGGAAAAATCCGGTATAGTACCCTTGTAGTAGAGCGCAAGCGGTTTGCCTACAATTGAGAGAAGCGAAGAGGGGTACAGAAAGCTTTCGGGAGTAAGGACTCCAACATTGTTTTTTTCGCAGAAGTGTATTATTGCTCCTATACCGTTCAGATCCTTGTTCATAAGTCTGCGGATCAGTCGAGGGTTGTCGGGAAGAACAGCTTTTAGCTCATCTTCTCTTGCATTATATATCAATTCGGGGTCGTTTCTAAATTCGTAAAGCAGCTTGTCTGAAAAAGCACTTGCGGTGGAACCGAAGGCTTGGCTCAGCCAGATCCAATACTGTTTTTTAAACACTCGGAAAACCTCTTTTCACTTACGGGAAGTTCCCGCGGTCGTATTATTTGCTATTTCTTGCCTTGAATTGCTCCCACAAAAGTACGGTTGCAGCGGCTGAAGCATTCAGAGATTCAGCGCCGGGAAGCATGGGGATTATAACTGAGCCGCTGGATGCATCTATCACATCACGTCTTATTCCGCTGCCCTCGTTTCCGATAACAAAGGCAACAGAATGGCAAACGTCGATGTCTGTAAGAGATACAGCTGTTTCATCCAAAGTAGCGCAAAGCACCCTTCTGCCCCGGCGGATAAGCTCGGATACTGTTCCGGGCATATCGTTTACCGTTACGGTTTTTTGTCTGAACACAGCCCCCATTGCCGCGCGCACTGTTCTAGGATTGTATATATCAGCGCAGTCGTTGGAAAGTATAACTTCATCGCACCCGAAGGCGGCGGCGGTACGCAAAACTGTTCCAAGATTTCCCGGATCGCGCAGACCGTCCAACAGCAATATGCGTTCAGAAGAATCGCTACCATATATTATATTAATTTTATGTAATTTGTCAAGGGATTTTGCGACGCAGAATATGCCTTCGGGCGATTTTTCTGCAGAAATTTTCGAATACACCTCATCAGTGACTGAAATGTGTCTGAAAGGATAATTATTTTCTTTATATTTGTAAAAAAAGTTATCGGTCATAAGTACAGCTTCCAGCTCTACTCCGTTTTCTAATGCCTCTTGAAAGAGCTTTCTTCCCTCGAAGAAAAATTTTGATGAGGCTACCCTATGTTTTCTTTCGGAGAGCAGAGCAAGCTCCTTTATGTACGGATTGTTTCTGGATGTAATTCTTTCTTGACTCATCTGATTATCCTTTCTTGTATTCCCACAGGCGGTTTTGGCAATATTTGATACGCACATCCCATCTATTGGTGTGTTAGCATCATAGGGCTATAAACCAACAAACGGGGGATACCGTTTTGC
>JAFVTO010000060.1 GCA_017503165.1 Clostridia bacterium
GCGATGACCTGACCAACGAGGAGCTTCACTCCGCGATTTCTGCTATCCCATCCGACAAATATGAATCTTACCCCGACACGCACAATATTCCGATATCTGCAACACTGTATAAGGATGGGAAGGCAATATCATTGAATAGAGATGATCCCAGACTGATCAAGCTCATCAATTTCTTTAACAACTGTGTTTATCATTCTCAATGCACTTACACACAAGGTCTGTTGCCCTTGGATCATCTTGAAGAAAACATTATCGCTTCTGACTTCAGGCTTGAGCTTAAATACATACCGTGTAGTGATACGGGTCCCTCGCCTTACGACAGATCTACCGCAGGATGTGACACGATCATTATAACGAACACATCCTCATTTACGCTGATTGCACATGATCTTCCCGGCTATGAGGGACAAGAGGAGCTGTACCCGTACCGAGCAGTAGGCTTTTATCCGCTTTATAATAACTATTCTTGGCTCGATCTGTTTGGATTTTGAACTCACAATAATTGGCATCTTTTTTGTCAACACACCCCAAAATGTGATATGATAAAATCAGAAAGGCGGTGAGATTACGGAAAAGCAAACGAAAAATATAATCACGCGAGAATGGATAGAAAAGGAGCTCCGCTTTTACAATACCGCTAATATTAAATCGAGTCTTGTTTTATGCAGTGTATCTACGGTCATCTTCTTGCCGATAACGATCGCCCTGATATACGGGATCGCAGGGTCATTTGATAATGTATTAGTGAAAACTGTTTTATCGATATTTATAGGTGGTATAACAAGTTCTCCGATATGGCTCTTTTTCTTATTAACCCGAGAGGCTTTATGTGAAAGAAAGATGCTTGCTCGCGGTGACTTTGATATTGTTACCCGTGATGTATCGTACAAGAGTGAAGAAATGGTTCATCGGCACTTGGAGAAATATCTCCACTTCTGTGAGTTCAATAAAATTTCTGTCGGACACACGACCTTTCAGCTCGCTTCGGTGGGAGATACATTTTATATCGTCCATTATAAAGCTAAAAAAGACGTCAAATTATTTTATTCTGCCAAAATGTATGAGTATCAATAACGGCATCTTTTTTGCCAACGCGCCTCCGCCCCTTTCCGACAGCTTTTTCTCGCGCAGCGCTTGACTCTTTTGCGGCTTTGCGGTATAATGAAAGTATCGCAGACGACGAAATTCGACGCTTGTGTCGCTCACAGGAGGTTTTAGGATGTTTTCCGCTCAGCATTTCATTTGGATGGGACTTTGCGCGCTTTTCGTGATCGGTATGACGCTTGCCGCCGTCAAGGGAAGGTGGTCTCTCAAAGCCACAGGATTGGTTATGACTGCCATTTGCGTATTCAGTGAGGTCAGCAAGATCATGAGCGACATGGAGGCAAGCCCTGTGACCGAGGGAATGGTCCTGAATCCGAAATCCCTTCCCTTTCATCTGTGCAGCCTGCTTTTGTTTGCGGTTCTGTTGATCACCTTTGGCAAGGACGGTGCCTTCAAGCAAGCACTGATGAATTTCATGGCATTTGCCGGAACGGTCGGCAGCCTGTGCGCCATCCTGATCCCCACGAACGGAACGGATTTTGCCTCCTTGGGAGCTTACCAATGCTTTGTGTACCATGCGGGACTGATGTGGTTCTCCGTGTATTTGATTGCCACCGGCAGAGCAAGGCTCGGCATCAAGGCCTACGGGCAGAACACGTTGGTACTGTTGTCATTGGCGGTGGCGATGCTGTACGTCAACAGCGCGCTCTCCTCGTACGGAACCAATTTTATGTACCTGGTACGCCCGCCGATGGAGAATCTGCCGATCCTGAATCTGGACCACGGCTGGTACGTGTATTTTCTGACGCTTCTTGGCATCGGCGCCGCCGCGCTGACGCTGTTCCACCTGCCGTTTATCCTGATCGAAGGACACAAAAGGACGGACAAGGGAAGATAAATCATATCCGATGCCGATCCGGGCACTCCCCTAAAAGACAGCGACCGCACCCATATGGGTGCGGTCGCTGTCTTTTATTCACCTTTTCTGTTCAATATCTTTGAGGATCGTCACTGATACCGAGTATATAGTCGACAGAAACGTTATAATAGTTTGAAAGTCTGATCAAAATGTCGGTCGGAATATCTCTTTGCCCGAGCTCGTAATTACTGTAAACCTGCTGCGAGCAGTTCAGCACTTTTGACAGTTCCCTTTGCGTCAGATCCCTATCCTCACGCAAATCTCTAATCCTTTTATACATATCCTTTTACAAAACATCTCCAAACTTCATCTTACAAAAATTATAACAAACCGCAAAATGCGGTATTGACATTTACTGCAAATTGCAGTATAATTGCTTTGAGGGCAAATCTATCGGGGCTTTCATTATTATGACTTGTTTGTAAGGAGAACATGATGAAATGCAATCAATGTAATCAAATCATTCCGGATATCAGCGGTTTCTGTTTGTTTTGCGGAGCAAAAATCCAAGCCGCTACCGCCGAACAACCGAGCATGCGAACGATTAAGATCAAGAGAAAACGGAGCCTTGTCAGCGCGCTTCTTCCGTATGAAATTATTTGTGACGGCGAAGTGATTGCAACCATCAGAAACGGGGAAACCAAGCTCCTTGAAATTGATGAAGCGCCACATACAATTCAATGCTGTGTCACCTCCCCCACCGTAATTTCCGGTAACAACGGAACCGTATACGGAAAAGGCGGAACAGCTGTCAGTGACGTGGTAAATATTCCAAGCGGCGGACAGCATGCCGAACTGTTCCTGAGAAACGGATTCGGTTCGTTAAGATTAGATCTTGTAGAGCTATCCTGAAAACGAAGACCACAAATCAAATACGCTTCGAGGGGAGAACATAATGAAAAAAATATCTTTTATTTTAATTCTGACATTAATCGTTGGCGCGCTTGCCGGCTGCAATTCTACCAAAAAAGAAGCCGAGTTTTACGATCTGGTGGTTGAAACGCAAGAGCTTTTGGAGGAATACGCTACAGACATTCTCAACTGCTGGTCCGATTACGTTTACGATGAGAAATATCCAACCGTCAGTGCTGCACTGTCGGCAGCGAGAAAGATGAATTCCGATACCATAGAAGCCATCGAGGTAAACAACAAGATCATTCAGGGCCTGTACGACAAAATCAAAAACAGTAAATTGAAGGCAGAAATCAAGGACGTCCTGCTCGCTTACGATGACTATTATGTCTTTGTAATGGATGCGGGCGGCTCTTATAACTCTTTTTCCGAGGAACTGCCGGAAATAGAAAAGGCGCTTTCCGATGCCTTGAAATCCCTGAAATACGAATTGTAATAAGATCATATTTAGCAAAGAGTCGCGCTCATAAGCGCGGCTCTTTGTTTTCCTCTCCCCACGGTTGACAATCCGCCGGTTTTATGCTACAATGGTGGAAATCATCGTTTGCTCGGGCAAGGATTCCTTCAGCCCGAGCACAGAAAGGTGTCATACATCCAATGAATTCGTTTTTGTTTGCGGTCAATGCAGTTCTGCCGATCGTGCTGCTTGTGGCGATCGGATATGCTCTGCGACGCGCAGGGATCCTCAATACCCACGTCGCCAAGGCAGTCAATAAGCTCGTCTTCCGTCTGCTCCTTCCCTGCATGCTTTTCCTCAACGTCTATAAGATCGATTCGATCGCAAGCATCGGCTTCGGATATATCTGGTTTTCCGCCGCGGCAATTCTTGTGATCTTTGCCGTGGGCATCCCTCTTTGTCGGCTGATCACCAAGCAGAACGATCAGCGCGGCGTGGTATTGCAGGCGATCTTCCGCTCCAACTTCTCTTTAATCGGGATCCCTCTCGCAACCTCCTTGTTTGGCGAGGAGGGCGGAGCCGTCGCAACGCTTCTTTCGGCATTTTCCATTCCGCTGTTCAACGTTTTGGCAGTCACGTGCCTGACGATCTTTGTGGACGGGGAGAAATTCAACCTCAAAAAAATCCTGTTGGGGATCGTGAAAAATCCCTTGATTCTGAGCATTGCGCTGGGTGGCGTGTTCCTTGGCATACGCGCGATCCTTGAAAAGCACGGGATCGCGTTCCGCTTCAGCGATATCAAGCCCGTATATTCCGTTCTTGAGCAGCTCTCGCGTGCCGCCACACCCATCGCTCTTTTGATGCTGGGTGCGGAATTTGAGCTATCTGCCATCCCGAAGCTGAAAAAGCAGATCATCCTCGCAACCTTGATGCGCGTGCTTGCCGTTCCCGCCGCGGTGCTGACCGTCGCATATCTGGTCGGCGGATTTACCGGTGCGCATTTTGCCTCCTTTGTCGCACTGTTCGCATCCCCCGTCGCCGTATCCAGCGTTCCGATGGCACAGGAGATGGGCTCGGACTCCGAGCTCGCGGGACAGCTCGTGGTCTGGACCACAGTGGCGTCCGCCTTTACAATCTTTCTGTTCTCCTTCGTCCTCAAAAGTGTGGGAATTTTTTAGTAGACAAAACCAAAGAAAGCACCCCTCGCGGGGTGCTTTCTTTTTTTCCGTTGTTTACTTTTCGTCCGAGAGGCCAATGAAATAGTCCGCGCTGACCCTGTAAAATCGGCAAAGCTTGATCAGATCGTCAATTTTCAGCTCGGCGCGTCCGTCCTCAATATGGCTGTACCCTTGCTGGGATTTATTGATGACCTTCCCTACCTCCCGTTGGGTCAGATCACTGTCCTCCCGCAAATTCCGCATCCTCGTTCTGTAATCCATCATCCATAACCACTCCTTGCAATCCTTCTGTAAAAAGTTTATCATACTCATAAATTGAGTATTGACAAATACTCAAAGATTGAGTATAATAGACTTGAATAACGCAGAAAACTTTATTTGGAGGAAAAAATGGACCTTACCGTTGTTTTTTGGAATCAACCGGACGACC
>JAFVTO010000061.1 GCA_017503165.1 Clostridia bacterium
AGAGCGCGTGACAATGAAGCTATGCTGAACCCAAAGTTACGCAGGCTCCTTCCACCACTTCGTGGTCCCCCTCCCTCTCGGAGGGAGGCTATAGAGCGTCATCTGCATTTATCGCCAGTTTCGCATTTGTTTAACAAATGCCTTGGGCTATGCCCATACCCTTATTTTATCTCTCCGATAAGGACATCACCTCATTTGTTCGTGCTCCTTTTCACATGTCTTGCTATGCAAGATTATAGTGTGTTACACCTTATAGGTGTACTGTTGTACGGTAAATATGATAAGAATAATCATAACAGCCCACGGAGTCGTGTAATCAATAAAAAAACAGCAGTGATGACACCCCGGATTGGGAGACGGCACTGCCGGTGATACAGATGACAAAGCTTCGCGTTGTTTGGGAGGGAGCTTTTTTGTCCATTCAGGTCTTATCATGTTTGGCTTATAAACCCGCTTTATCTTCGGTACGCCTCGTCAGACTTTTATTGTATAGCAACAACTCTACCGCCGCCAGGTTCGGGATAAACTATGTGTAAGACAGTGTAGCGCACCGACGTAATAGGGGAGGTTGAACAGAGCAACCTCCCCTATTATACTTATCCGGAGTTTTTCCCAAGATATCACTGCCAAATCCATTTTTCAAAAAGCGGATGTACTTTTCGAAAAAACAACGTTAAACGAACACGTGCGGTATAAAAACAGCGAGCTCACTCTGCAAGACCTACGCCGTTTTTAACCACCTCAAAGTCCTCTTCGACCTCCTTTGAGGGAGGAGCGGTAAGGAGCGAAACGACAACAATGCAGATAAGGGAGAAGATGAAGGCGGGGAGAAGCTCATAGATAGCGAAAACTCCGCCAAGCTTACTGATAAGCAGCTTCCAAATGAATACCATTCCTGCTCCGCCGACCATACCGGCAATAGCACCGGGGCGGTTTACGCGCTTCCAGAAAAGGGAGAGCAGCATAATAGGACCGAAGGTAGCTCCGAAGCCTGCCCAGGCAAAAGAAACTATACTGAATATAACACTATTTTCATCCAACGCAATAATGATTGCAATGAGGGCAATGATGAGAAGCGTAAGCCTTGAGACCAGCATAACCTGCTTGTCCTTTGCATCCTTCTTGACAACACCCTGGAAAATATTCTTTGCGAGAGCAGATGCTGCGATAAGCAGATAGGAATCGGAAGAAGAAATAGTCGCAGCAAGTATACCGGCCATTACAAAGCCTGCAAGTATTGCGGGAAGAGACGAGGTCGCCAAAGTAATAAAGATATTCTCAGCGGCACCGGAGGTAAGATGCTCGGTGGGGAAAAGCTGTCTTCCGATGATACCGATAAACACAGCCACGGCAAGTGAGATAACTACCCATATCATAGCTATTCTTCTGGAGCGCTTAAGCTCGTCCTCACGGCGGATCGCCATAAAGCGAAGCAGAACCTGGGGCATACCGAAGTAACCAAGTCCCCAAGCCATCATGGAGCAAACGCTCAGGATACCGTACTCTCTCGCGGCGCCGAATACGGGCTTACCGGCTTCGATGATCTGATTACCGGCTGAATCGAGTGATGGCGTTGCCATACCAAAGAACTCAAGGAATCCGGGGATAGCCTTTGCGTTTTCGATAACCGCTCCGAGTCCGCCTGCCTTAACGGTGCTGATAATCACAATAACCACAAGCGCAACTATCATGACCAGCGCCTGCATGAAATCGGACGCGCTCTCCGCCAAAAAACCTCCAAGCAGCGTATAAACAAGAACAAACACTGCACCGAGAAGCATCATAGCGATATAGGGCGCTCCGAACAGTGTGGCAAACAGCTTACCGCATGTGACAAAGCAGCTTGCAGCGTAAACAGTAAAGAATATGAGGATAAACGCCGCAGAGAGTGTCATTACGATCTTTTCCTTCTCACGGAATCTGTTTGAGAAGAACTCGGGAAGCGTAATTGAGTTGTTTGCTCTCACACTGTAGCGGCGAAGACGTTTTGATACTATCAGCCAGTTGAAATATGTACCGATCGCCAAGCCTATTGCCGTCCATGCCGCATCAGCAAGACCGCACCAATACGCAACGCCCGGCAGACCCATAAGAAGCCATCCGCTCATATCGGATGCCTCTGCGCTCATGGCTGTTACCCATGGTCCAAGCGAACGTCCGCCAAGGAAATAGTTTTCCGAGTTTTTGTTCGCGCGTTTTGAAAACCAGACACCGATGAATATGACGATAGCCATATATATGACCATCGCGATCAGTATCTGAACCGATTTTTCGTTCATAAAAAATCTCCATTCTGTATTTTTATGCAGTATCTTGAATACTATGCTTGTTATTATAACACAAAGAAAGTATTTTGTAAAGCATTTTTCAGGATTTTCTGTTAATTTTTATTTACTATTTAAGAATATGCTCCGATATATGCTTACAGATCAATCTTATGGTGGATACTCCAACAAATTCAACTCTCACAGTACCTACGTCAGCTATGAAGATTTCAAGCTCGCTGTCGGTTTCCTTTGATGAGCTGGATTCTACCGAAAACGCAGTGATCTTACTGTATGGAATAACAGTGATATCTCTGCAATCCTTTTTCCTTTTCTTCTTTTTGACCTTAAAGCCCTGAGTACCTACGGCGATAATGCGCCTATCCGTAAATACTACTCCGTCGTGCTTGCTCTTGTACGAGCCAAGCACCTCCTCCCCCGGCAGCAAAAACTCATCAACCATATCCTCAAATAATCCGGGCTTTGCTCTTTTTGCCTTAGGGAATAATCCGCCTTTTTCAAAATCTAACATATAAGAAATCCTCCTTTATTGATTAAAGGTATACATAATACTTGATAAACCGCGATTTCACCGTAAAAAAACCACGGTGCAAAAAACATCTACACATACCCATTTCATTATAACACACTTTGCCCAAAAATCAATACTCCTAAATAAATTTCTTCTGTATTTCTCTTTATCATATCCTGCTCATCGTTTTTATAGAATAAAACTCATCTTATACGTAGCTGTCAGGGATATACAGAAATCTCCGTATATACAAAAAACGAATAACACGTTTAGTGCTATCCGTCTCTTTTATTACGCATACGTCCGCATCGAACATTGTATAATCCCTGACAACATGGCAAAAAGCGCCGCGATACAATAAAGAACATATTACGGAATCAAAAAGGCTTCCTTATGAAATCATAAACTCCCGTATTGCATCAGCATCACGCATTCCTCTTTCGTAAAGCCGGTTCATATCATCAACATTTCGACTGAGAGTGCCCATACTGTCACTGATCTCCGGCGCAACCACAAGCGCCTTTCCCTGCTTCTGATAATCCAATGCTTTCAAAACACCGGTATTATAGCGCTCTGCCCGACCGAGTATTGCTTCTGCCGCGTTTGGATATTTACGTCTTACTATCGAGCTCAGCCGAAGATCGGCTCGCTGCTCTCTCAGCTCGTGTGTCGGCTTGCAAATTATCACCACTACCTTATCGCACCCCATTGAGAAGGCTTTTTCAAGAGGTATCGGATCACTTAAAGCTCCGTCATAATACGGGATACCGTCTATAAAGTAAGGACAGCACACCACAGGCAGACAGCTTGATGCCTTAAGAATATCATAGTTATCCAATGATACGTTACTTCTGTCAAAATAGGTAGGCTCACCTGTCAACGCATTTGTCGCTATAACCACCAGCTCAGAGGGATTTCTCTCAATTGCTGCGTAATCCATTGGTGCCTCTCCGTCGGAATTACTGAGCACACTGTATATATAGTTAAGATCTATATAAGACTTTTTGGTTATAAAATTACGAAGACTCATATACTCCTTGCGCATGGAATACTCGGTATAGAATCTGTAATTCTTTTTTCGTTGCCCGGCAAGAAATGACATAACATTAGCGCTACCCGCGGATATACCTATGCAAGTATCAAAGGATATCCCCAGCTCAAGACATCTGTCAAGCACACCGCACGCATATATTCCACGAAGTCCGCCTCCGGTATCTATCAATCCGATTTTCATTAATTTAAGCAATCCTTTCTAAAGCTCTGAGCCTCCGCTCTCCCGCCATTTTAATTCTGATTTCAGGATTTAAACGAAAAGCGGGATTCCCTACCCTTGATCAGGCGTTTGAAATTTTCCTTGTGACGGTAGGTCATAAACAGCACGGCGCAGACGGCAAGCGCGATCACCGCCGCCGATGCTCCGAAAAAGTGTAGAGTCACCGGGCACGACCACATCGCAACAACGGTAGACAGCGACATATATTTGGTGGCAAGAAGCAATACAACCATCAATGCAGTAGCTATCGCCCCAACCCGCGGATCCAGTACCCACATAGTGGAAAGACAGACAAGAAATCCCTTTCCCCCCTTAAAGCCGTAAAGCGCAGGGTACGCATGACCGAGCATAGCAAAAATACCGGTATAAGCCGCTCCGAGCTGATAATCCTCCATGCAGACCAGGAAAAGCCAAGCAAAAAGACCGACTACCAAAGCTGCTTTGGAAAGATCCATAACCAAAACCCACCACGCCCATTTGTTTCCAAACGTTCGTTTGAAATTGGTAAAACCGGGATTTCCGCTACCGCACTCCCGAATGTCCCGGTGATATATTGCCTTTGAGAGCGCAATTGCCGGATTAAAGCCGGCAATCAGGTAACCGCAGACAGCCGCGGCTATGTAAAGAACAGTGTTCATGAAAGCCTCTTCCCCCTTTTCACGAAAAGAAAACCTTATTCCAATACAAGAATATAATCGTAAACGTCCTGCCCACCGTCTATTATGTACACTTCCTTGCCACGATAATTAGCATGAACGTATTTTTCGAATTTTTCCGCCTCTTCAGAGCTTGAATCCTTACCGCAAATAAGAATGCAGATCTCGCAGCAGGATATATCGAGAGCATCAAGTGTCTGACACAAAACGGCGAAACGGTCTGTATTGCTCACCAGCAGCTTTTTGCCCCAAAAACTGATATAATCCCCGACATGAAGAGGTCCTCGCTCAGACATTGCCTCACGAACACAACGGGAAATTTCCACAGTTACCGTTCCGCTCATGGCATCGTTCAGACCTCTGACTATCTCATTCATATCATCAGACGTAGTATCCATCATACACAGCGCGCAATAACCGTCACCGATATTTCTGCTTTCGATCACCGTCACCTCTGAACCGCTGTAAAGACGTGCCGCCTGCTTTGCAGCAAGAATAACATTGGAGTTATTGGGAAAAACGATAATATTATCTGCATTTACTTCATCAAAAGCGGCGATAAACTCCTCTGCCGACGGATTCATGCTCTGCCCCCCCTCGACAACCTTATCCACCCCGTGATCTTTAAATAACTGCTTCAGTCCTTCTCCGTTAGCCACGGCGACAATTCCGTATTTCTTTCTCTCTCTCGCAGGCTCCGTTTTGCATTCCACCTCTGTCAGAATACCGCTATTGTGCTGAAGCATCATATTCTCTATCTTGACCTTCAGAAATTCGCCGTAGTACCTGCAGAATGCAAGCACCTTATCGGGAGCGAAAGTATGTATGTGCAGCTTTACTATGCTTCCGTTCTGCACCGCCACAATGGAGTCCCCAACCGTATGCAGATATTCGGTAAAGAGCCGCGTATCAAAATTAGATATATCTGTCTTGGAGCTCTGTAAACGAACCAGTAGCTCGGTGCAGTACCCGAACTGTAGCTCGTCATCCTCGCCGAACAGCTCCGGATCCGGCTCTTTTGAGTTCTCGCGACTACTGTCTGCAACGGTGACCTCAGCCCGCTCACCCGAAAGCGCCGCCATCATTCCTTCAGCAATACAAATCAGTCCTGCCGCGCCGGAATCCACCACTCCCGCCTTTTTTAAAACAGGAAGAAGCTCAGGTGTGCGCTCAAGAGAACGCTTCGCCTCGTCAATAAATGCGCCAAGAAAGTCCTCAGTGCTTTCTTTTTCCTGTCCGCAGGCATATTCGGTAGCCTCACGCATCACCGTCAGAATAGTCCCCTCAGACGGTGTCATCACCGCGCTGTATGCCATCCTCACCCCTTGTGAGAATGCCGCGCCAAG
>JAFVTO010000062.1 GCA_017503165.1 Clostridia bacterium
GCCATACTGAACCTGATTTCAAACGCGCTGCTGCACGCCAAAGGCTGCAGCCACATAAGCCTCAACCTTATCGAAAGCAAGGAGCAGCTGCTCATCTGCGTAAGCGATGACGGCTGCGGAATGTCACGGGAGGATGTGCCGGTATGTATCAAACGCCATGCGACCAGTAAGATCAAAAATGCCGCCGATCTTGACGGTATAATGACTCTTGGATTTCGCGGAGAGGCGCTTGCTGCCATAGGCTCCGTTTCCAAGCTTCGCATAATGACCAAGCCCCGCGGAAATGAAATGGGAACGCTTCTGCACTCGGAATCCGGGGAGATCCTGCAATACACCGAGACTGGATGCGTTGACGGCACTACTATTATAGTCGAGGACCTTTTTGCCAATATTCCCGCAAGAAGAAAGTTTTTGAAAAAGGATTCTTCCGAAGCAATGGCGGTAACGGCGGTAGTAGAAAAGCTGGCTCTTTCACGCCCCGACCTGGCATTCAGATTTATATCCGACGGAATGCTCCGATTCGCCACTAACGGCGACGGAGATCTCAAAAACTGTATATATGCCGTCCTTGGCAGAGACTTCGCACACAGGCTGACCTCGGTGGACGATATGACTGAGGGCGTGGGAATTTCCGGCTTTATCGGAACTCCCGAAAACGTACGAGCTAACCGTAATTATCAAAATTTCTTTATAAACGGAAGATATGTTAAGAGCCGCACCGCAATGGCTGCCCTTGAGCAGGCATATTCGTCATATATACCGGGGGATAAATTTCCGGTATGCGTACTTTCCATAAATCTTCATCCCGCCTACGTTGACGTAAACGTCCATCCGGCTAAGCTTGAGGTCAAATTTTCAAATGAACAGCTTGTATTTAACGCGATATATTCCGCGGTACGCGGCGCTCTTACCGATAAGCTCGACCGTCCTGACAGCCTTTTAAAAACCAAGGATGTATTTAAAAAAGAAGCGCGCGCAATAAGCGGCTTTGTTCCGATCCCCAACGGCACCTCGGTAAGACGCGAGCAGGTCAAGCTGAAATATGATGACCGTCCCGTTCCCGACGATGGATTTGAGACTCAAAAGTCAGCCGCCGACAGCGCTTCACTCTCCCCTCACCCTATTCAACCTCCGACAGATAATGATGGCGTTTTCTCTATCCCGAAGCTTCCCTCTCCCGTCCCGTCACGGGATAATACGGCAACACCTATTCCACCTGTTCCGCTACCCTTTTCAATAGATCCGAGCCAGAATACCGAAATCACTTCATCGGCTTCCGATATTTTATCTGATGACAGTGACACAAGCAACGATCCTCTTTCCAGATTTATGGGTAATGGCAGAAAAAGCGGAAAAAGCACTCCGGTACAGAGGCCCGCAGCTTCCAAGACCTTTGATCCGAACGGCGAAAATCCACCTGTTCCACTGCATACCGAGCGTCCCTCCAACAAGGCGGATAGTACACCGAATTTCGCCCGTAATGAGCAAACTGCTCCCGGCGAAATGACGGCAGACAAATCCCCCTCCGCCCCCGTGAACGGAGAAAAAACGGCTTTCTCGATCCCGCAATCATCAAAAGAAGCGAGAAGCACGCATAATCGCGCCGTCAGCAGTCTGAACAGAGCCTCGTCGGAGCCCGTGCAGGCTCCTCCCTATAAGCTACTGGGAGAGATTTTCAACTCCTATATTATGCTGGAGACCGAGGGTAAGCTGCTGCTTATCGACAAGCATGCCGCCCACGAGCGTATCCTCTTTGAAGATATGAAAAAGAACCTCAAGGGTGAAACGACCTCTCAGATGCTCCTTTTGCCGTTGGAAATATCCCTTGCCCCCTCTGAGCTTGCCGCAATAGATGAATACCGTACTGAGATTGAAGCTTCAGGCTATGGGTACAAGCTATCCGACGACGGACGAACCGCTATTGTCGATCAAATTCCCGCGTTCCTTTCAAATGCGGCGGCAGAGGCAATGTTCGTTACCGTTGCAGGAAAGCTTGCAAACGGTACCGGTGACGTAGCTACCACACGGGATTCATTCTATGAGCAAGCGTTGTACCAGGCATCCTGTAAGGCAGCCATAAAGGCAGGCAGGATATATGACGAAGAGCATCTTAAATGGATCTGCGACCGTGTGCTTTCCAATAACGAGATACGCTTCTGTCCTCATGGAAGACCGGTTGCCTTTGAAATGACTCAAGGCGAAATTGAGCGAAGCTTCAAAAGGACCTGACACAGCATAAAAGATCATATCAAACCAAAGGAAATAATAAACAAATGAACGACGAAAAGGATATAAAGCTCAAGCCGATACCCAAGGCTTCATTCACCGTACTGAAAACCGAGGGCAACGCGCGCCGCGGCGTTATGGAAACGGTCCACGGAACCATTCAGACTCCGGTATTTATGAATGTTGGAACTAGCGCTACCATAAAAGGCGGCGTTGCGCTCCCGGACCTTATAGACTGCAAGTGCCAGGTCGAGCTTTCAAACACCTACCACCTGCACATCCGCCCGGGCGATGATCTCATATACAAAATGGGCGGACTCCACAAGTTTGCAAAGTGGGACGGTCCCATACTGACCGACAGCGGCGGATTCCAGGTCTTTTCCCTTGCAAAGCTGCGCCGTATAAAGGAAGAAGGAGTGTATTTCCAATCCCACATGGATGGCGCAAGGATATTCATGGGACCCGAGGAGAGCATGCGCATCCAATCTCATCTCGGTTCCACCATTGCCATGGCGTTCGACGAATGCGTTGAGAACCCTGCGGAATATCTTTATGCAAAGCGCTCCTCCGAGCGCACCACCCGTTGGCTATACCGCTGCAAAAACGAGCTTGAACGCCTCAATTCCCTGCCGGATACCATAAATCCTCACCAGCTTCTTTTCGGCATAAACCAGGGCAGCACCTATGACGATCTCCGTATCAACCACATGAAGCAAATCGCCCAAGCTGATTGCGACGGATATGCGATCGGAGGGCTTGCGGTGGGCGAAAGCGCTGAAATAATGTATCACATAATCGAGCAAGTAGAGCCCTTTATGCCCAAAGAAAAACCCAGATACCTTATGGGTGTGGGTACTCCCCAGAATATCCTTGAGGCAGTACGGCGAGGAGTCGATTTCTTTGACTGTGTAATGCCCAGCCGAAACGCGCGTCACGGCAATCTGTTCACCTGGAGCGGAAAGCTGAATTTGTCAAACGAGAAGTTCTTCGACGATCCCCGTCCTCTTGATGAAAAGTGCGACTGTCCTGTCTGCCGTACCTACTCACGCGCCTATATAAGACATCTTTTCAAGGCTCGTGAAATGCTGGGAATGAGACTTTGCGTCATCCACAATCTCTATTTCTACAATACGCTGATGGAGCGCATCCGCGAGGCGCTTGACGAAGGAAGGTTCGAGCAATTCTTCCGCGATCACATTGAAATACTGGGAGCAAGACTTTGATGAAGCTTATAAATTATAAGGAGGGACAGTTCCCCTCACAGCCCGACCCCTTTATCCTACGGGATCCGGACGGAAAATTTTATATATACGTTACCGGAGCGGACGGAGTTCATTGCTTTGTTTCCGACTCTCTTGCGGGTGAATATAC
Organism: Clostridia bacterium; assembly: GCA_017503165.1. Lineage (GTDB taxonomy): Bacteria > Bacillota > Clostridia > Oscillospirales > CAG-272 > SIG673. The sequence goes on from JAFVTO010000062.1 coordinate 3,598, forward strand.
CGATATAGGCCGTGTGTTCCACGTAGATGGCTGCAAGCAGTATTGGGCGCCCTCCGTTATTTTCACCGGAGGGAAATACTATATGTATGTTTCCTTTATGCAGGCTGAGGAGGAGGACGTACATATGCAGACCATGCACGTGGCTGAATCCGACTCTCCCGCAGGCCCCTTCCACACCCCCACCAAGCTGATTGCTCCATTTTCTATTGACTCCCACGTTGTCGAGAACGAAAGCGGACTTTTTATATTTTATTCTCTCAATGACTATGAGGCTGAGCGAGCAGGAACGTATATTGCCGTTGACAGAATGACAGATCCACGAACTGTAGCAGGCACCCCCGTCGCCGTTCTTCGCGCCACTCTTGACGAAGAGATATTCTGCCGCGACAGGTTCAAAAAGGGGCAGCATTGGCACACCCTTGAGGGAGCATTTTATTTCCGTGAGGGAAATACACATTATATTATCTACTCCGGAAATTGCTATGAAAGTGAATATTATTATCTTGGTTACGCTGTAGCGCACGGTGATGAAAGCGACTTGACAAAGCTGAAATTCACCAAATACCCGGATGAAAGCACATACGCGCCCCTAATCTCCGCAAACTCCTTTGAGGCGGGAACGGGACATAACAGTGTAATAAAGGTTGACAACCAATATTACGTGGTCTACCACGGCAGAGACATCCCTCCTGATCCACGTCTCAAGGCGGACTCCCGAACCGCAAGGATCTGCCGCCTCACGGTAGACGGAGATAAGCTCACCGCCGTAAGATACGA
>JAFVTO010000063.1 GCA_017503165.1 Clostridia bacterium
ATACTCACAGTAGAAAGCTCTGCCGAAACCGTGTACGCCAAGGAAGGTGCCAACTCAGATTACGTAATAATCCAAGGCGCAGACGGTAGCGAAAACGTTATACCTCTTACTGAGATTTCCGCCAAAATACGTGGAATTGCCGTAGCATGCGATTACGGTGAAAATGAAGCACTGAAAAAAACAGTCATAGACCTGCTGGCATCGCTTTTTGACGTAGGAGCAAACCGTATATCCGTTATATCTGCCACATAAAACGCAAGACTATACGCAAAATGACCAAAAGTAATAGTAAATACAGTTCCGCTTTGGGAGAAAAACCAGAAAAGCGGAATTTTTTTGTTTTTTTTCCGTTTTCCTATTTACAAATTCTTGTAAAAAGGTTATTATATATGGTAAGAGTTATTTTTCATGAGAGGATTCAGTTGTTATGATAAAGGACGGTCTTGTCGAAAACATGACTATGCTTTGTGATTTTTACGAGCTTACCATGGCAAACGGCTATTTTAATTCTGAGCTCGGTTCAAAAATCACGTATTTCGACGTTTTTTTCAGGCGCGTTCCGGACGGGGGCGGCTTTGCCATTGCGGCAGGTCTTGAACAAATCATTGAATATATAAACGGCTTGCATTTCACCGATGAGGATATAAAATATCTGAAATCCCGCAATTTATTTTCTCCCGATTTTCTCGACTATCTGAAAAGCTTCAGATTCACCGGCGATATCTGGGCAGTTCCCGAGGGGACTCCTATTTTCCCCGGGGAGCCGGTCATAACCGTTCGCGCACCTGCCATCGAAGCCCAGTTTATAGAGACGTATGTGCTATTAACCTTCAATCATCAATCCCTTATAGCAACCAAAGCAAACAGAATAGTTCGCGCCGCCAAGGGACGTCCGATCAGCGAATTCGGCTCACGTCGTGCACAAGGCGCAGACGGAGCGATCATGGGCGCCCGAGCAGCATTTATCGGCGGTGTATCCAATTCAGCGTGCACGATAGCAGATATAGAATACGGCGTTCCGGCGAGCGGAACCATGGCGCATAGCTGGGTAATGATGTTTGATGACGAATACTCGGCATTCAAGCGGTATTGTGAACTGTATCCAGATAACTCAACTCTGCTTGTGGACACTTACGACGTTTTAAAAAGCGGTGTTCCGAATGCAATCCGAGCTTTTAAAGAGGTACTGATACCAAACGGGATCACAAAATGCGCTATCAGACTTGACTCCGGTGACCTTGCATATCTTACCCAAAAGGCCCGCAAAATGCTGGACGAAGCCGGATTGCCTTTTTGCAAGATCGTGGTTTCCAATTCTCTCGATGAATATATCATACGTGATCTTCTCAATCAAGGTGCGCAGATAGATGCATTCGGAGTAGGAGAAAGGCTTATAACATCAAAGTCCGACCCTGTATTCGGAGGAGTATATAAGATATCCGCTTTGGAAGCCCCCGACGGAACGATCATTCCCAAGATCAAGATCAGTGAAAATATCGCAAAAATAACCAACCCACATTACAAAAAGCTTTATCGGTTATATGACAAAGAAAACGGAAAAGCAATTGCCGATCTGATTTGCGTCCATGACGAGGTTATAGATGAAAACGCTCCGTTGGAGATATTCGATCCGGAGCACACTTGGAAACGAAAAACGATCACCGATTTCAGAGCGATCGAGCTTCAAAAGCCGGTTTTTATTTCCGGGGAATGCATATACCCGAGATATACAACGGATCAGATCAGAGATTACTGCGCAGCTCAGCTTGAATTACAGTGGGATGAGGTAAAGCGCTTCGACAATCCGCATAACTATTACGTTGACCTTTCGCAAAAGCTATGGGATTGCAAAAATTCAATGCTTATCCGAAGCAAGCCTTAATTACCGGAATATAAAGCTGCAGAACAAAACCGTGTGGCTTTTGTGCCGTAATACGACACACTTCTCGTGGCTCTGCGCCTTAAAAGTTATCCCGACCGCCCAAAACACCACATGCTAAACTGAAAGGAATTTATAAAAATGATACAGAAGCCCAAAGGCACAAAGGATATTCTCCCATCAGACATAGGAGAATGGCAGTTTATAGAAAAAACAGCGCGAGATGTTTGCCGCAAGCGCGGATTTGAGGAAATAAGGATCCCAACATTTGAAGAGACACACCTTTTCCGTCGCGGAGTGGGAGATACAACAGATGTGGTTCAAAAGGAGATGTATACCTTTGAGGATCGCGACGGCGGCAGCCTGACACTTCGCCCGGAAGGAACTGCAGGGGTGGCAAGAGCTGTCATTGAAAACGGTTTAGCTGGCGACACGATGCCCTTGAAGCTTTTCTACATTATAAACTGCTTCCGCCATGAGCGTCCTCAGGCAGGACGGTACCGCGAATTCTATCAGTTCGGAGTCGAGCTGTTCGGCGCATCAACGCCTTCCGCAGATGCCGAGCTTATCGCGTTGGGTGATGAGGTCCTTCGCTCCATCGGAATACAAAACGTTGAGCTACACGTTAACTCAATCGGATGTCCCAACTGCCGACCGGCATACAAAAATGCGTTAGTCGAGTATTTTAAGGGCTATACAGACGAGCTTTGCGATACTTGCAAGAACCGTCTTGAAACCAATCCTCTCCGAATTCTGGATTGCAAGAGTCCCATTTGCTCCTCGATAGCAGCAAATGCTCCTTCCACCGTAGATAATCTCTGCGATGACTGCAAAAACCATTTTGACGGACTGAAAGCAAGGCTTGATCTTCTCGGAATAAAGTATTCAGTCGACCCTCACATAGTTCGCGGTCTTGATTACTACAGCCGTACGGTGTTTGAATTTATCGCAACGGGAATAGGCGCTCAAAGTACAGTATGCGGCGGCGGTCGTTACGACGGACTCGTTGAGCAGATAGGCGGTCCCAAGCTCCCCGGAATAGGTTTTGCTGCAGGCATAAATCGACTGGTATTGTCTATGCAGAACGGCTCCAATTACGTAAAACCCGATAACAGCCCCGCGTTGTATATAGCGACAATGGGAGAAAGAGCATCCTTAGAAGCAGTAAGGCTCTGCTCATTGCTCCGTGAAAAAGGATATATTACAGAAACCGACATCGTCGGAAGAAGCCTTAAGGCACAAATGAAATACGCAAACAAAATAGCAGCCAAATATGTGCTTATTCTCGGAGACAATGAGGTGGAAAGCGGAATGGCTCAGCTTCGAAACATGTCAGACAGTGCTCAGACCGAGGTATCGCTCTCTGCTGATGAGATAGCACGGATAATTGGCTAAAAAACTTATTATTAAAACTGAAAATGAAAGGATAAAGAAAAATGGCTTCTTTACTTACAAAGTACGATAAAAGAACTAAATATTGCGGACAGTTCTCCGCATCCGATATTGGAGCAGAAGTATGTGTTATGGGTTGGTGCCAGCGTCAGCGCGACCTTGGAGGACTGATATTCATTGACCTTCGTGACCGCACGGGTATTGTCCAGCTCGCATTTGATAACACCGACTACAAGGAAGCATACGACACCGCATTCACCGTCAGAAGCGAATTTGTGCTTTGCGCCAAGGGTACCGTTCGTTCAAGAGGTGAAGGTGCGATCAACAAAAATATACCGACCGGAGAAATAGAGATATACGTCCGTGAGTTAAAGATCCTTTCCGAGGCTTTGACTCCCCCGTTTGCTATCGTCGAGAAAAGTGACGTTAAGCCGGAGCTTAGGCTCAAATACCGTTATCTCGACCTTCGCCGTCCCGACCTTCAGAATAACATCATTGCAAGAAGTAAGGTCGTTAAGATAACGCGCGATTTCTTTGCGGAAAACGGATTTATAGATATAGAAACCCCTAATCTGATAAAGCCCACGCCTGAAGGAGCCAGAGACTATCTTGTTCCCAGCCGTGTTCATCCCGGAAAGTTCTATGCTCTTCCCCAATCCCCTCAGCTATATAAGCAGATGCTGATGCTCTCCGGCTTCGACAGATATATTCAGATCGCGCGTTGTTACCGCGACGAGGACCTTCGCGCTGACCGTCAGCCCGAATTTACGCAGATCGACGAAGAAATGTCCTTTGCTACCCAGGAGGACGTTATCGAAACAAACGAAAGATTCCTTCAGAGAGTTTTCAAGGAATTCCTGAACATTGATCTCCCGCTTCCGCTTCCCAGAATGTCTTACGCCGAAGCAATGGAAAGATACGGTTCAGACAAGCCCGACCTCCGTTTTGGATTCGAGCTTAAGAACATTTCCGACATCGTAGCAAACTGCGAATTTAAGGTTTTCTCAGGCGCTGTCGAAATGGGCGGCTCTGTACGCGCCATTAACATTACGGGCGGAGCCGGTTTTTCACGCAAGGAGATCGACTCTCTTGTTGAGTATGTAAAGACCTACAAGGCTAAGGGACTGGCCTGGTACAAACACGCCATAGATGGCACTGTTTCTTCCTCCTACGCAAAGTTCCTTTCCGATGAGGAAAATGCCGCGATACTTGAGCGCACCGAGGTTAAAGCAGGTGACCTTTTGCTTATCGTTGCTGATAAAAACAGCGTCGTATTCGACTCGCTGGGCGCGCTTCGCCGCGAGGTTGCATCAAGAATGGGACTTCTTGATCCACATGACTATAAGCTTTTGTGGGTAACCGAGTTCCCGCTTCTTGAATATGACGAGGAAGACGGACGTTTTTATGCCAAGCATCACCCGTTCACTATGCCTATGGAAGAAGATATGCCTTATCTCGACACCGATCCCGGAAGAGTACGCGCCATTGCCTACGATATCGTTATAAACGGTACGGAAGCGGGCGGTGGCTCGGTCAGACTTCATATTCCGGAGATACAGCAGAAAATGTTCAGCGTGCTCGGTATGTCTAAGGAAGAATACGAGCTGAAGTTCGGATTTATGCTTGAAGCATACCGCTACGGTGCTCCTCCCCACGCCGGACTGGCATTCGGTCTTGACCGACTTGTCGCATTACTCCTTGGAATCGAGGATATTCGTGACGTTATAGCCTTCCCCAAGGTACAAAATGCGTCAGAGCTTATGAGTGGTTGCCCTGCTTTTGCGGACGGCAAGGCTCTTGACGAGTTGGGCATAAAGGTTACTGAGGAAGAATAATCCGCTTTTATATATCCCCATGAACTAAGAAGAGGTGAAACAGAATGATAAAGCTTCAACCCATTTTTTCGGATCATGCACTATTTTTGCATTCCTCTTCACTTACACTGCGCGGAATTACAGATTCCGCGACTGTTACCGCATTACTTTCTCTCAACGGAGCTCAAATCGCAACTACCTCCGCCCAGGTCAACCGTGACGGTGTTTTTGAGGCAACGTTCTCTACGCCTGCCGCATCCTTTGACAGCTACGAGATAACAGTCAGTACCGAAAACGAATCGGTCGTGCTGCACGATATTCTTTTCGGTGAGCTTTGGCTTGCCAGCGGACAGTCCAATATGGAAATGGCAAACAAAGCGCAAATAGAGCACCCGGAATACCTCGACAGTCTCCAAGGCAAGAATCTCAGGTTTTTCTTCCAGAGAAGAAATCCCGGCGGCCATACCGGCATATATCCCTACGAGCCGGATTACACCATGGAGGGTCAGTGGGTAACCATGGACAACCGCGCCTTATTGCTTGCGGTTTCCGCCTGTGCCACTGCCTTCTCCAATAAGCTTTACACTTTGCTTAACTCGGTAGAGGGAAGCACTATCCCGGTGGGGTTTGTCAATTCCAGCGTTGGCGGAACGCTGATAGAGCCTTGGCTTCCCAGAGCTGCTTATGAAAACAATAAAGAAATCTCGGATTATCTCCACGCCATGAACCGATACCCGGATGTTTCCTCCTGGAATACTAAAGGAGACGGAAACTATCAGCAAACTTCATGTATGTTCAATCAGCTTATAGCGCCTCATATCGGTTCAAGATTCCGCGGAATTATCTGGTATCAAGGAGAAAGCAACTGCGGCAGCGAATTCTCCAAACGCATTTATGCCAAGCTGCTTAAGGCTCTTCGTGAAAGCTATAAGGAGATATTCGCTGCTTCCAGCGACGAGGTGTTCCCTATAATTTCGTCAATGATCTATCCCTGGACCTACGGAGCAGACGGAGAGACCAATGTGGGATATTTGAACAAAGCCTTCAGCGATCTTGCAGAAGAATCTCCCGCGGAGTATCCTTTCATTCCGATATGCGATCTTAAGCCGGTTTGGGCAGTACATCTATCAAATCACCCTATCCACCCGATACATAAATATCCTTTGGGTGAAAGAATGGGCTTGATATGCGCCAATTCCCTTTACGGCAGAGCTGTAAGAAACGTTCAAAAGCTCCCCCCAATGCTGAAGCGCTGTGTGCGTCGCGGAAACGCTCTCAGACTCACCTTCTCTTACGTGGGTAGCGGACTGTATATAAAAGGACGCAATATAAGAGGAATGTATGTTTGCGGAGAAAACGGAGTTTATACACCCGCAAAATGCGATATTATAAGCAAAAATTCTCTGTTAGTGTATGCTCCCGGAGTAAAAAAGCCGGTACACGTTGCCTACGCCGTAAGCTCTTACGAGGTTGAAACCAATCTGTTCGCAGGGGAATTTCCTGTCGCTCCCTTCGGTACTCAGCTCGGTGACACCTCTAAGCCTATGAATATTCAGCTTAAGCCGTGGCTCAATACGGAAAATGACAGCGAATTTATATGCAATTTTTCCGCAACTCTTTATGATGTGTACCGTCAACCCATCTTCCATGCTTCTGAGGGTAGCACCGTCTGTTTTGATACGGATTTCAGTCTGACCGGAAGATCGGTGCGTGTTCACGGAAACACCCCGAATAAGCTCGGAGTTTACGTTCTTGCACACCGTTATAACGCCATTGATCTATACAACTATTCCGCACTCAACGCAAGCTTTATGAACACCGCGGGCTTGTCAGCAAGCTTGTTATTCCATTATGCGGAAAAAGACGGTGTCGCCATTACCGTTTCCGTTCCCGGGGAAAGAAAAGAAGAGCTTGCCGGAGGATGGACAAACTATTCCTTCGTGCTGGATAAGCTCCCGAAAGGAACTGTTAAAAAGATGGAGTTTTCCTTCCGCCTGGAGAGCAATCCGTTGCCATACGTTAATATTGATAATATATGGTTGAGTGAAAAATAACTGTCTTTCAACGTTCCGATATTTCTGCATATCAAAAAGGTCTTCACTCGGATACAAATTCCGACGGAAGACCTTTTGTTTTTTTATTATCGGTTTAAACGAGCCTAATTCAAATCACCTTCTCCATCAAAGTCGTCTTCACTTTCGCGCTCAGCACTGTTTGGTGTTGCATTTTCTTCTTTGGGATTCAAAGCCCGTCTGTACCCTCTCGGTGAGATACCGTACGCCTTGCTGTACATCTTGGAAAAATACAGCTGATCGTCAAATCCACACGACGATGCTATCTCCTTGATTTTCATTTCTGCTTCACTGCCCAACATCGCATGGGCTTTTCCAAGTCGGTATGCGTTTATGTAATCTATAGGCGTACATCCTGCAACCTGCGCAAACATTCTGTAGACAGTAGGCTCTGACACTCCGATCGCTTCTGCAAGCTCAGCTACCTTCATCTGCTTATCGCAGTTGGAAATAATATACTCATATATATCCTTGAGGAAGTATTTTTCAGTTTTTAACTTCGCGTATTTAAGCATCAATTCAAGAAGACGGTATAGGTTTGAGTATGCTCTGAATACGTTCTCATTATCCTTTATAGTGTTGAGCAGAACAAATACCTTTTCGCATTCATCCTCTGAAAAAAACTGCGGAAAAGCATAAAGATCCTCCATTTTGCATCCGTCTATCACAACATCCATGGTAAGCCGCAACTCTTTGCACCTGCCGCTGACCGTGCTTGGAGTATGACGAACGCGAACCAGGGTATATGCTGGGATCAGCACCACACTTCTCTCCGAAATTCTTTTAAATTCACCCGAATTAAAGCTGACCTCACATTCTCCCTCCAAATTCTGAACGACGGAAAATTCCGGTGAGCAGTTTATTTCATCGTATTCACGCATGTCCTTTATGCGTTCTTTCACATTATATGATGTAATGCAAATTGTTTTCACTGCTCGCACCTCACACTACCGTCAATCTCAACAACAAAATTTGCAAGCACCTCCGAAGAATCTGCGTGTCCCATCCTCTTTACCGCTTCGGTCATGCATCTACGCCGATCGTTATCCGAAAAAAACAGCCACACAAGTTCTTGAAGCGATGCTTTTTCAGAAACCCCCATAGCCACACCGCTATTTATAAGGAAGCTCTTATTTCGCTCTTCGTGACCGGGAATAGGCTTTGTTAGTATAAGAGGAAGATTTTTTGCAAGAGCTTCCGAAACTGTAATTCCTCCCGGCTTGGTAACTATGCAATCCGAGGCATCCATTATAAGCGGTATTTCATTGGTATAGCCCAGTGCCAATACCTTGTGACGGTATTTGCACGCCGAGATCTTTTTATAAGCTGTCTCGTTGGCACCGCATACAACCACTACCTGGAAGCATTTGTTAACCTTGTCGATCTGTTCAACGTTTTCGCATAGGTCTCCAAAGCCCATGCTCCCCCCCATTACCATTATCACGGGTTTGTCGTCAAGTAATCCCAACCGCCTGCGTGCCTCCGCTTTATCTGTATATTTTGAAAAATCCTCTCTTAACGGTATTCCAAACGCAAGCTGCTTATCTGTAGCCAAGCCCTTTTTCTCACATTGCCATCCAAGATCAGCTGTAGGAAGCACAATATGATCCATGGTTTTTACATCCTCCCAGTATGGGTGAACAGTATAATCTGTTACTATGCCTATCGACCTTGCACGCACGTTATATTTTGACTTAAGTATTTCTACAGGTATTGCTGCAAAAATGTGCGTACTGATTATAACATCGGGATCGAAATTCTTTACATAATCACACAGCTTTGATGCCACCAATCCGAAAACAGCTGCAGTAGGAGAAAGCTTGCTACTGTTTGGCTTGCGCTTTTCAAGATGGTTATATAACGATGCATATCCCGCTGACATTGCGTCAATGGAGAGAAGATATCCGTAAGATATTGTAAACCCCAGAAACTTATTCACATAGTAGTATACGTCTAATTTCTCACATTCAACGCCTTTTTGGATCAAAGCTGTCTCTATCGCTTTTGCGGCGGAATTATGCCCTTCTCCGGTGCTCACAGTAAGAATAAGAGCTTTCATCTGAATTTCACTCCAATCCGATAATCACAATACAAGTTTATCCACTGTTTTTTATTATTCTAACATATTTCCCGAAAAAAATCAAGTCCCTTCTGTTTTTTAAATCGTTTCATGAGCAGAAATGCATAATTCTATGAATCAACGTGACATTATAGGGAGAAGTTGCACCAATATTATTAACAAAATAAAAATAATAATAAATCTCCAAAAAATGTATTGACAAAAATAAAAAAACGTGGTAGAATATTGATACCTCTGCGGCGAGGTCTTTTTTGTGTGCTGATTTCGCCGTCCGGAGGGAGATAAGGCGGCTTTTTACAACTCGGTGAAAAGCACGCGAATCAAAAATTCAGG
>JAFVTO010000064.1 GCA_017503165.1 Clostridia bacterium
CAGAGCGGACGCGGCGCAACGAGGGAGGGAGAACAGATCAACCTCCATAATAATACCATATTCGAAAGTTTTTGCCCCGCTTTTTTCAAAAAGCGGGCGTACCCCGCCGCGAGTTTCGAGAGAAATTCGGGGAAAGGCGGCAGAGCGGACGCGGCGCGACGGGGAAGGGAGAACAGATCAACCTCCATAATAATACCATATTCGAAAGTTTTTGCGAAGTTGGCTTTGCCAACTCATGCTTTTCTTCAAAAAGCGGGCGTACCTCTTTGATGTCAGTATCAGTTCTCGGTATTGTTTCTGTATTTTTTGACCAACGAGCGAAACTCATCCTTGAACTGATCGGAGGATAGGTCGAGATCGTCCAGACGGGTGATAAGAGCGTTCAGATCGGCGTTTGCCTTGTAGTCGGAGTCGCGGAGTATCAGAGCAAATTCCACGACGGAAGCCACGAAGGCGTCGTTTTGAGTCATAGCGGAATGGTAGTCGGCGGCTTCAACACTCATTTTAAGCTCAGAGGATTCAGAGCTGAGCCCTCCGCTGTTTTCGGTGGGCTTATAGCGAACCGTAACGTCGGCAATGTTTCCCTCGGTCAGAGAGGCGTTTTCCACCAATTTCAGCTCGTAGACAACAGTGACGGTATGTCCGCTTCCAAGCTCGCCCGCATCCTTGGCGGAATCGTTGAATTCATCCTCGCTCATGAGCTTATTTTCGTAACCGATGAGGCGATAGCTGTCGATGTAGTCGGGATTGAAGGTAATTCCCGCCTTTACGTCCTTGGCGACAGTCAGAATAGTACCGCCGATCTGCTCCACCAGAGCGCGGCGCGCTTCTGCCACGGAGTCAAGAAAGCTGTAGGTTCCGTTGCCGTTCAGGGCAAGCGCTTCCATCTTTTCCGCCTGGTAGTTGCCGTAGCCTACACCGAACACGGAGAGATATACTCCGCTTTCCCGCTTGTTCTTTATCAGTTTTTCGAGCTGGGAGGTTCCGGATACTCCGACGTTAAAATCTCCGTCGGTAGCGAGAATGACACGGTTGTTGCCCCCCTGGATAAAATATCTTTCCGCAAGAGCGTAGGCGGTATTTATTCCATCGGCTCCCGCAGTGCTACCGCCTGCCGAAAGGTCCTCGATGACCGCCATGATGTTTGCCTTATCGCGACCGTAGGCTCCTTCAAGCGCAACGCGGTCGCTTCCTGCGTAGGTAACGATAGAAACGCGGTCATCGTCCCCGAGATTTTCAGCAAGCATCATAAACGCCTGCTGTACCAGCCCAAGACGGTCAGCGCCAAACATTGAACCACTGACATCTATGAGAAAGACCAGATTGTTTCGCTGAGAGGTAAATTCCACCTCGCGAGCCGCCAGACCTACAGTCAGAAGCTTGGTTTCGGGATTATAGGGATTGTCGAATACCGAGGAGGTGAGAGACAGTATTTCATCACCCTCCGGTTTTGCGTAATCGTAGTTAAAGTAGTTGAGCATCTCTTCGACACGAACTGCATTCTTGTCGATGGTGTAACCGTTGTTTATAAGACTGCGGAGATTTGGGTAGGATGAGGTATTTGCATCTATAGAGAAATAGCTGTTTGGTTTTTGAGCGGCACTTATAAAGGCGTTTTCAACTATTTCGGTATAGTTGTTTCCGCTTTGGTCTCCAAGGTCTTCTCCGTCGAATGAGGTTTCACCACTGAATAAGGGAGGAGAACTACCGTCTTCTCCGTCGTAGGATGCCGAGCAAGCGGGAAGGACCGCAAGGGCAATAATAAGAATAAATGATAAGATGTTCTTAAGTGATTTCATTTTTGATTCCATCCTTTCAGTACAGTGTTTGTAAGTGTCTTACACCATTTATACGAGCAGAGGGATATTTTTCCTTATTCTTTTAAAAAAATTACATAGGCGTTGTATCCCCGGGAACACAACGCCTAATTTGGATTAGTTTATCACGCTATACGAAAGCATCTCATAGCGCAGTCTTACGCCAACGTCTGTTTCAAGAGGGAGCAGAGCGAGAGCAATAAATATATCGTCCTCCTCGCTTCCTCCGTCGGGGCGCAGATATGCGTATTCTCCCTCGATCCTGACGACAGTATAGTTCTTTGGCTCCATTTTGATCTTTTCTCCTTATATTTAGATATAGCTCTGTCACCTTCTCGCCAAATCCCGCGAAACGCGAATCAGTCATCCTCTTCGACATCATAGCATTTTTATATATGTAACTTAAATAAATCCTCAAATGTAAAGCGCGGGCTCCAGCGGCAGGAAATCCGAAAGCAGCTCAATGCCGCCGCTTCTTTTATAAATAAGCTCCACCACCTGCTTCATTCCCCGCGCATCGCAAAGCTGAACGGGGGCGTTACCTATAAAGCCGTCCTTTATATGACCGTAGTGGCGGAAGGCAGGCTCGTATTTAACGTAACGCAGGGAAACGTCGCCTATTCCCTCGGCGCGATGACCGCAGGATAACCGTTTTTCCACCTTTCCGTCCTTATGCCTTACCGAAAGCTCAAGGGGCTCCGGGGTCAGACGGTTGGGGATACCGAGCATTTCCTCGACGCAGTGGATATAGGTGTTTCGGTTGTGCTTTACTCCTATGAGGAGAATGTGCCCGCCCATATCATGGATTTTACCGTAGCAGCCGAATGGCGGAGCGGGAGTTATTGCCCTTTCATCGTCGGAAATAAAGCTTTCCGCTTTTTCGGCATCCCCGAATACCGCCATGGAATGAGTCGGGTGCAGGGAACGGTGGGCAAGAGGATGCCCGGCGGCAATGTCCGGCAGTGTTCCGATGCAGGTCTTGGGGCAGAGCAGATCCAGGGTGACACGTTCCTTGCCGATGTTCGCCCAGGTGTGTGTGGGAATGCAGAGCAGTCCGCCGCCGTGAGTGAAATATTCTATCAAAGCGGAAAGAAGCCCTTCTCCCCGTCCCTCGGTCTCGCCTACGGCTCGAAGCGAGGAATGGATAAGCACGACGCCGTCTCTCGGCGCACCCATAGCCTCCAGCTGTTCAAATATCTGTTTTTTTCCGTACACTGTTTTATACCTCGCGTCTGCGTTCATTAAAGCTCGGTAAAGCTACCGACGTAACGGTGGTATTCACGTTTCATTAATTCCACCTCGTCGGCAGTCTGGGCATCGTATACCCCGTAGGTCACGTATCCGGCGCTTTTGGCATTTTTAAGAGCAATAAGGCTATCGTCGAAATAGTTGATCTCACCGCATTCGCACCCGATCGCCTCGGCTACCCGACGGAAAATACGGGTGTCGGATTTAGTCAGACCAAAGTCCTCGACAGACCATACTGTTTCAAAAAGCTCATATACACCGTTGCGTTTAAGGCAAACGTCGGTGACTAGATGGGGGCTTGCCGTGAGCACGAAAAGCCGCGCGCCCTCGGCGTGAAGTCTGCGAAGACAGTCGCCGACGCCGGGCTTGAGGACTACGTTGTTTGAATATTCGTATACCAGCCGCTCGCCTATGCGCCTTACGATATTTTCCTCCGTATCCTTTACTCCAAGCTCGCGGATATAATATCTCGCTCCGCCGACGTACCCAAGGGGAGTCAGTATTCTTATAAGCTCGTCGCCGTATTTGATGCCCGCATCGTCGGCAATGCTGAGAATGCCCCTTGAAAAGTAGGGCATTGAATCTACAAGAGTTCCGTCAAGGTCAAAAACATATATTTTCCTTTTTTGGCTTGCTTGAGTCATATTACCGTATCGCTTTCTGTATGTTATTGCGCCGAAGGATATTCGCGCGCGGTATAAGCGCTTATCTCTCTTTAAAGAATTCCACTTCCTCGCCTACCGGCCCGATGCAGAAGGCTATCCTTGCGGGGTACGGCGGCTGTGAGCCGATGATGATGTCCTTAGGCTCCATTGTTACGGTATATCCCGCCGCTCTGACTGCCTCGATGCAGACGTCAGGGTCCTCAACCGCGAATGCCAGATGGCGCAGCGCGCCCTCGCCCCGCTCGTCCGGAGCGTTTGAAAAAAGCTCCAGCATTCCTGCCCCCGTATCGAGCATGGCGGCAAGATTTTCACCGCTTCCCCAGGTGCGAACTATCGGCATACCGAGTATCCCGTGATAAAAATCCAGCAATTTTTCGTATGCCCCAATCCCTTTGGCTTTAAGCGCGATGTGATGTATGCCTGTGATCTTCGGTTTCATAGCTTTATCCGTTCCTTTCGGTTTTTAAAATATGTGTGCAGATACACTGCTTGGCTTACAGACTCGGCAATGCTGACGAGACGTTTTGTACGCTTATGGCGCTGAACGTTTAATGCAACCTTGCACACTTTGTATTATAACGCATTGATCCCTCTTTGTCAATGAAAAGATATAATATCATCGAAAAGATAAAATATAGATTGCGGCGCCCTCGCCAAAGCAAGAGAAAAGAGCCGATACGGAATTGCTCCTATATCGGCTCTTAAGATGGTGCTTCGGAATACGGAACGGCTAATTTTTTTTGTTTTTTACCAAATAAGCTTCGCCCGCATCGTTGAGCGTGAAAAGAAACACGTCATGGAGCTTCACGCCCTTTTTGATAAGCATGGCGGTCAGCTGCTCCTCGGTAAGGGAGGTTGCCTCCAGACCTGCCCGACTGATACAGCCGTCAACTATCAGGGTGTGGGCAATACCGCGCTCCTTCTCACCATTTTCCGCCTTTTCAAAGAAGGAAAATTTTCCGTTTTCCTCAAGAATGGCGTACTGAATGTCGGACAGATCGCAGATACCCGCGCGACGGCTTTCGCCGATAAGCTCCTCAACACTCATTCGAAGCTTTCCCAGCTCGCTTATATTCAGTTTTCCTTTGTCTATTACGACGCTTGGTCTGCCGTCCAGCAGTCGCTTCATGAGCTGGCTCTTGGTGGTTAAAAAGGTGAATAGAACCTCCAGAGCTATTACGGTAGCCACGGGAATTGCCGCGTATGACAAGGGTGTTGTCAAACTTGTAATGGGAGCAGAGGCGATCTCGGAGATCAGTAGAGCGGTGATCAGCTCTGAAAGCTGAAGCTCCCCGATCTGCCGTTTTCCCCCGAGGCGCATTACCACCACCAGAAGAACGTAGGTTATCAGCGTGCGAACAAGCAAAGTAAGTGTTTCCAAATCGGTATCTCCACAGTTTACGTTTTTATATAGTATGTCCGTAAATCGCGGAGAAATATACTCTCAGGGTATAAAGCTTCCTTTGTCAGTCCTCTCCGTCCATGGTCTCCTCGTCGGCAACAGCCTTGCTTGCCTTGAAGTTGTAGACGGGGGTTATTATATCGACTATCTCCACCGTAGGCTCAACGGTGTCCATGATGTCGTCTATGCCGCGGTACGCCATGGGTGATTCATCCAGCGTTGAGGCGCCGACTGATGTGGAATATATTCCCTTCATGGTCTCGCGGTATTCTTCAAGTGAAATACTCGCCTTTGCCTCGGAGCGCTTCATAACACGACCTGCGCCGTGGGGTGCGGTCCAGTTCCAATCCGGATTGCCCTTTCCTATGCAGATAAGGCTTCCGTCACGCATATTTATGGGTATTATCAGCTTTTCGCCACTTTGAGCGGAAACCGCTCCCTTGCGAAGTATCCGATATTTAGTGTCAACGTAATTGTGAATGGTGGTAAATTCATCCTCGACGTTAAGCGATAGGGCTGAGAGAATGGTTTCGCCCATGCTCTTGCGGCTTATTTCCGCGTATTTTACCGCTATATCCATATCGTGGAAGTATCTTTCCATAGCCTCTCCGGTGAGAAAGCAGTTTTCGGGATGGATCGGGCTCTGAACATCCCCGACGCGCAGCTTTTTTCTTTCCGCCTCCTCGGGCGAGATGCCGTGAGAGGTGAAAAAAGCCATGTTCTGATGATAGGATGCCACGTCTCTGCCCAGACGGCGACTGCCGGAATGGATCACCAGATACAGATTATCCTCCATGTCTCTGTCCATTTCGATAAAGTGGTTTCCGCCGCCAAGAGTTCCTATAGAGCACGCCACGGTTTTCTGACGGAGAGCGCCGAAGGCATAAAGCTCCTCGAGGGGAACCTGCTTTATTACCGGATTGAAGCGGTCAAACACCGCCGCTCCTGAGGGGATCTTAGTGCGTATTGCATCGTCAAGCGCGGCAAAATCCACGCTTTTCTCCTTCAGCTTATAAACCTGCATTCCGCAACCTATATCTCCGCCTACATAAGCGGGGTTGACCTTATCTCCAACGGTGATAGAGGTTCCCACCGTGCATCCCTCGGATGCGTGCATATCCGGCATCATGCGTATGGAGCAGCCCTCAAGCTCCTTTGTGTTGCACATTCTCAGCACCTGGGCGTATGATTCGCTGTCTACGTTTAAGGCGTAGATCGTTGCTTTATTGTATTTACCCTTAACGTCGTACATTGATCTTCTCCTTGTATATATCCTGTCGGTACAGGAATGGGGTTGCTTGCTTTTTAAACGTATGTCAAGTACATTATAGCATACGGAGGTTTTTTTGTCAAGTTTTTGGGTGAAAGCTCGTTTTGGGATCGTTTTGGGAAAATGGTTACCGATATTACTCCAAGTCCGTTTTTCGGTCATTCTGTTGACTTTCTTCGGCTTTTTGGTATAATGATAATGCGACCGAATTATATCAGGGAACGCGATTACTCCGCAGGACGAGACGAAAGGAATGAATATATATGAAGATCATCACCCATGAGCATATTTTCGAGCAGATAGCCGTACCCTCATGCCACGCCTCCACAATACTCAAGTTGAAGGACGGAACCCTTCTTGCCGCTTGGTTCGCGGGGCAGAGGGAAGGGGCAACGGACGTTACCATCTGGTTTTCCCGTAAGGTGAACGGGGCATGGGTGGCTCCCGAAGTCGCAGTGCCAAATATAGGTATCCAGTGTTGGAACCCGGTTCTCTTTCAAAGGGATGAGGATACGGTATGGCTTTTTTATAAGAGAGGCGGCTGCTGCAGTGTGTGGAGGACAATGCTCACGGTATCAAAAGACAGCGGCAAAACCTGGAGCGAGCCTACTGAGCTTACCGAGGATAGGAGCTCGATCGGCAGAGGACCTGTCAAAAACAAGGTGCTGGTGACAAGGAGCGGCAATATTCTTGCTCCGGCATCAATTGAGCAGGGTCCGTGGAGATGCTTTATAGATCATTTCGACGGGGAAAAATGGAGCATGAAGGCTATCCCTGCGCCGACGGAGCCGGAGAATGTCGCACAAGCTGACGGTGAGGATAATCGAAAGGGCATAGGCATGATCCAGCCAACGCTCTGGGAGCATCCCAAAGGACATATTCATGCTCTTATGCGCACCAATAGGGGGCTGATCTACCGCTCTGATTCCGATGATGACGGGTTGACCTGGAGCGTTGCCCGTCCGACGGATATGGCAAACAATAACAGCGGTATCGACTGCGTTCGTGCGGATGACGGTAATGTTTATCTTCTTTGCAACCCCGTGTCAAAGGACTGGGGAGAGCGTTCACCGCTTACGATGTTCGTTTCAAGAGATAACGGCGACAGCTTTGAAAAGCTTTTGGATCTTGAAACGGAAAAGGGCGAGTTTTCTTATCCTGCGGTAATTGCCGAGGGAAACCGCCTTTATATCACTTATACATGGAGGCGTAAGCGCATCGCTTTTGCAGAGATCGAGGTATAAGCCTCTTGCTTAAAGCCGCATATCACTGTAGGCATATATTTGCTCAAAACATAAATGATAAAAAGTATAAATCTCCTCATTTTGCAGATACTAACATCACGATCAAATTCTGTAGGACGGGGGCTTGCTCCCGCCGTTCAAAAACGGGTATCGTGAGCAGTCGGGAGCAAGCTCCCGCCTGACGCAATAATTTGCAAATAAAGGAGATTCTTATATATGAAAGCAACCGGAATTGTAAGACGAATTGATGACCTCGGAAGAGTCGTCATTCCTAAAGAAATAAGAAGAACAATGCGTATCCGCGAGGGCGACCCCTTACTGATAACATTGACACAGTTTGATCGCTATTGTTTTGCAATAAACGAGCTTTCAAAGAGGCTTGGAGCGAAATAAAACGAGGATATGCGGAGGAAGTATGCTACTTAATCCAAAAATCTATGTATTTTCCACTTGTCTGAGCATATAATATCATTGAGCGAACGCTCTGCAAATAGGAAGAAAATAACTTTTTTCAAAAACCTATTGCATTTTTCTTAAAAGTATGGTATAATACAGACAAGGGAAATGGGCTGGTCGCAAGACCCGGGTCCACCTGCGGCGGGGATGTTCCCCGCCATTTTTTTATTATACAAGGATATTCACAATGAAAGAACTCAGCATATTTGTGGACGAGTCGGGGGATTTTGGTGCCTATGAACCACACGCCCCATTCTACTTATTTACACTCGTTTTTCACGATCAGAATAACTCTATCAAAGAGCAGCTCGCTCACTTAGAGGGCAGTCTTGCCGACGTTGGATTTAACGCAAGGCATTGTTTTCACGCAGGACCTATCATTCGCCGCGAGGAGGACTATCACGCTCTCTCCATTACCGAGCGCAGAAAATGTCTCAACCGTGTTTTGACCTTCGCTAAAAGCTGTGATATATCGTATATAACCTTCTCGCTTGAGAAGAAGCACGTTTCAGATTCTCTCGGCATG
>JAFVTO010000065.1 GCA_017503165.1 Clostridia bacterium
ATATCCTCAGCGGTGCTGAGCTGACCTACCTCCGTCTCGATGTCCTTCAGCTCGTTTGTGTCCATGTAGCCGCTGACTTCTATACCGTTTTCCTCCAGCATCTCATATATGGTCTCTGTCTGGTCGAAGTCGAGCCCTGCTTCGTCCACCGCCTCCTGTACCTCTCCCTGGGAAAGCATGGAGCTGTTTGAACGTCCCTTTTCTATAAGGTCGCTTATAACTGATTTAATGTCGCTCATTTTTATAACCGTTCCTTTCAGTTTGTACTTTTCGTATTCAATGGAAACCACCGTCTTCTTGCGCCGATTAACTATTTCAGATCTCTTTTCGCCTTTATCAGCGCGTTTATATCGGTGATCTTATCCAAGCCGGATTGCTTTAGGGCGCGGATGTTGTCCTCCAACACCTCGTCGGAGTTTGACGTCAGCCCATCCCGTCTGAGCTGTATTTCATATATCCGTGAGATCTCGTCCGGAGAAAAGCTTGCGCCAAGAAGCGAAATATCCGTGGATCCGGAGGAATAAAGCGCCTTGAGCTCCGTATATACCCTGCGGTTGAATGCGGTTACGAAATCACTGTCGTCAAGGGGGGGATCCGGCGCGGTGAATTTGCTGATCTTCTCGGGGAACAGCAGTAAAATTCCAAGTATCGCCTCCTCTGCGATCGCCGCCTTTAAATTTGCAGCTCGCTCCGGATTTACCTTGTCTCCAGCGCCGCTCTGCGCTCTTTCAAGTTGTTCTATGTAGCTCTTTCGCTCTGCAGAGTTTCTTTTCGCCGCCGCTTTCTTTACCTCGTACATCAGCGTTTCCGTTGATATACCCAGCTTTTCCGCGGCGCGCATCACATATAGCTCCCTTTCAACGTGAGAGCTTGTTTTCGCCGCTTCCTCACATATCTCCTTTGCGGCAGACAGCTTGGCGTCCGGAGAGTTGAGGTCGTATCGCATCAGAATGTTTCTCAGTCTGAAATCAAAGGAGGATGCTCCCGTCGCTATCAGCTTTCTGAAAGCATCGGCTCCGAACTTCTTTATAAATTCATCGGGGTCCTTTGCCTCCGCGGTCTGTATGACTCTGACCTCCAGACCTACCTCGCTGAGAATTCCGATTGCTCGCTCCGCCGCCCTTCTTCCCGCATTGTCGCTGTCGTACGACAGCACGATGCTGTCGGCGTATCGCTTCATTATCCTCGCCTGCTCCTGGGTCAGCGCCGTACCAAGCGTCGCTACTGCGTTACAGAAGCCCGCGGCATGGAGCGCGATAACGTCCATGTATCCCTCGCAAAGTATCAATTCCTTGTCTGTTACTGCATCTTTGGCAAAATTCAGGGCGAAAAGATTGCGGCTTTTCTTGAATGCCGGGGTATCCGGAGAGTTCAGATATTTTGGCTCTGAATTATCCATTACTCTTCCGCCAAAGGCTATTACCGAGCCTGTCGGGTCCAGTATCGGAAACATTACTCTGTTGCGAAAATACGGGAACAGACGCCCGTTTTTTTCACTTTTGCCGCAGAGACGGGCAGATATCAGCTCGTTTTCGGTGAAGCCCTGCTCTCTCATGGCGTTTGTAAACAGGTTCCAGTCGTTTGGAGCAAAGCCCAGCCCGAAATGCCGTATGGTTTGGGGAGCCAGCTTCCGTTTCGCGAAATATCCCAGCGCCTCCGGAGAGCTCTTCATGCATTGGTGGAAAAATCTTGCCGCCGCACGATTGAGCTCAAGGAGCCGGCTCTTTCTTACGCCGCCGTAGCCCTCCCTTTCATCCTCGGGTACCGTAACTCCCACCCTCTTGGCAAGGAACTTCAGCGCATCCACGTATTCAAGATTTTCCATCCTTCTTATAAAGGTTACAACGTCGCCGCCTACTCCGCATCCGAAGCAGTGGAAATTCTGAGCAGCGTTGAATACTATAAACGAAGGAGTTTTCTCATTGTGAAACGGACAAAGCCCCGTCATATTGGAGCCGGCGCGCTTTAACGTAACGTATGAGGATACTACGTCGGCTATATCATTTTTTATCTTGATCTCTTCGATCACGTTCTCGGGTATCAGCTTCACCGTCTCCTTTCATTATAATTCATTTCGGTTCAGTTCGGTTGCCGTTTCAGTGTTTCATATATAATATACTTCGATTTTTCCGAAAATACTTTTTTATTTCCGAAATATTTTTATTTTTTTTGACGATTTATTAGTTTTTGGTGCTGTCCCTGTCTAACCGGGACATATCCTTTTTTCGCTGTGCCTCATAGGAACGGTAGCATTCCTGTAGCAAGTGGGTTACGGCTTCCAGTACTCCGATACGGTCTGCTTTGCTATCTCCACGTAACGGCGTCCGCGTTCATAATCTCCGTATATTGTCCCCACTTCGCGCTGAGCTATCTCAAAAAGACAGCCGCTTGCAGCCTCGGCGACTCCACGGAAATATTTCCTGAGCGCATCCTCGTCAAGAGGCCCTTTATTGGTTACATATTCTGCACGCGGCTTACTGTAAAACACCACGTTGGAGCCGCGAAGATATTCTCCCACCTGTCTTTCGTCGTTGAAGGGAGAGACGGAAAGCTTGCGGAGGTTGCTCCATTTGGAGAGATAGTTTTCCCATATCGCATCCACCCGCTCGCAGCAGCCGTAGGACAAAAGTCCGTACCGCTTTACAAGTCTGTCCTGATACGGATATACGAACTCTCCGTAAGTTTCGGGAGAGACGGCTGTAGTCTCCTGGGATTCCAAAAATCCCCATACCTGCTTTGTCGAGCTTATCGGGCCGTCACTCGGCAGCTCCTCTGTGAAGCAGAAGGATTCCTGTGCAAGAGGCGCGAAGCCGTTTGTGGGCAGAAGCAGACGGTTTTCCTCAAGATAGTCGTAATACCGCTCATAGACTCTCGTAGCCATATCCATTATTTTATGCAGAGTATCGGGAGAGTCGTACATTGCCATATAATAAGTCTCAAGATTTATAAGCATTACCAGCGGGTTTGTGATGGCTCCGGCAAGGGATTGCATGGTGATCTTAGCGGGAAGAATATCCCCGATTATTTCGTTCGCCCATGCGCGGTATTCCTCGGTTGCCGCCGTATTAACGGTAAAGCCGCCACCCTCAAAGAGGTGGAAGTCAGCCTCTATATCATCGGTTATGGGCTCGATGTGAAAGCCGATGGAATCCTTTGCCGCTACTCGCTTCGGTCTTGTGCCGAAGGGCGTAGCCCATGAATAAAGATTTATGTCAAGCGTGTCCGAAATGGGAGTGTCGTCGTCGAAGAGCTCTCTACCCACCATTGATGAAAGAAGTGTTCTTTCCAGCTTGCGCGAGTCGTTGCCCTCACAGCGCAGTCGGTTCTCCACCACCTCGTTACGGAAATTTGAGAATAACAGTCTGACGCTCGGAGTATCGCGAACTCCCGCTGCCTGCTTTTTCCACATGGCAAGTATCTCGTCGTTTCTGGCACAATTAGCGAGCGCAGCCTTGCGGTAGGCAAGCTCTCGGAGTATTTCTGTATCCTTCGGTGTTATCTTTTCCATTAGTGCAGCTCCTTATTTTGTTATCTTTTATGCGGCATGTGCCGTGTTCTTTAACATTATCAAAAACTGAAATGAACACACGCTCGAGTGACAGGCGTGATCTACTCATGCCTATACTCCGAACCTCGTTCCAAGCTCGGTCGCGGCTATCCTTCCTGCACCAATCTCCTGCAGAGCCACGCAAAACGCGGCAAAATCTGCGGCTTTTGCCGCAAGTGACAGCTTGACCGTGTCGGTAAATTCGCTTGAATCGGTGAGCACGTTGAATTTTTTCAGCTGAGGCAGAAGTCGCTGG
>JAFVTO010000066.1 GCA_017503165.1 Clostridia bacterium
CAGTTCGACTTCGCTTATGCTCCGCTCAGGATGACACGGGGCGGAGCTCGCTTTGCGGGAGAATACGTCTTTAATTAAGTCAGTAGTTGTCAGGAAAATTGACAAGGTATAGATGAACAAAAAAGGCTCCCTTGTGTAAAAGAGAGGGCTTTTGGGGTGCCTACCGTAAAGCAGTTTTATATCAAAACACAAAAGGGGGCTGAGTCAAAAGCTTTTAATTAAGCGAAAGACTCAGCCCCTTTTTTGTCTGATTTGATATTGTATTACTGTTGCATAATTTCCGGAAGATCTGTAAGCACCTGCATATAGAGCGCCTGAGCGCCAAGAGCGGTGGGATGAACCTTGTCTGAATGAAGCATATCACGGTACCAGCCAAGATCAATGTGAGCGCCAACCGCGCGGTTGAAATCTATATACCGACAACCGCTCTGCTCCACCCAGTGGTTTTTAAAGCTGTTATCTACCGTTGGTGTGGATGGGATTGTTGATAGGATAGGCACTATATTGCGGTTTTTGCAAGTGTTTACGAATTCTTTTGTTGTTTCGAGCCATGTTGGGTTGATCTCTCCGTTTTTGTCGCCATTGTTCATACCGAGGCACCAGACTGCGTATTCGGGTGATCCGCGCTCTATGGCGAGTCGGAAATCAATTATTCCCCGTTGGCAGCCCATACCCGGATAGCCGGTCATGAGGCAGTTATTGTATCCGTCTTTTTGAAGATAATATGGCCACCTGGCAGAGCTGGCGGTATTGAGATAGGAGTCGCCAAAGACGAAAATTCTTTTCCTGTAGTCGGAGCAGCTCCATGCGGCGTTGACATTATCCAGCACTCTGCCCTCTACCTCAGCAAACACCTTCCCGTTGCGGCCAGCCCACGGTATGCCCTGCTTTTTATACATTCCGGAAGCGGTCATGACTATAGTATCCGAATTTCCGCAATTTACGTCTATAACGATTTTGATAAATCCGCTCAGCTCCAACGAGTGTTCTTCATTGAATACTGAGGAGCTCTCGACATATCTGTGCCATACGCTGAGCTTCCTTGCGGTAAGCTCAAGCCAGGTCGCGGCATAGCAATCCTTTCCGTGCCCAAGCCTGATCAAAAAGGAATCACCGAGCGCATCCTTAATCTCACAGGAAAACACCAATTGCTTGTGATGCATCACTGTATTGTCATCAATGTCGATTTTTTCTCCGGAGTAAAGGCGTTCAGCTTTTGCAATCACTGCTCCGAAGGCAGGTGCTTTTTCATGCTCGATCATAATCAAAACCAATTTCCTTTCGTCGCAAAAATCAGCTAAAAAGGTGTAATGCCTTTTTTTGAGCTCTTTTACTTATTGGGGTTATTTGGTATTATTTGTGCGTTTGCTTGTTGTTGCAGCAATTATCGGCTCATTAAAGCAATTAGTGCTTTAATCTGGGTTTTGGACATCCTCTAATACGGTGTTGTCCTCACCGTTAGCCTCATCGCCGTTTTTGTCTTCATCCTCATCCTCCGACTTGTATCCGGCGAAGCTTGCGACGCCAAACGCGCTGAAAAGCAATGCTATCACTGCGGACACAATGCGGTAAGATTTTTTGATTTTTCTGTGTTTCATTCAAATCACCGTTCCTTTATTCGGCTCTGCGCGCCGGTGGCGCAAGGGCTTTTAAAAAGCTGTTTTCGGACAAATCGCTGAGTGGCAACCCTTTAATGCGCTAATCCTTAGTTATCCTTTTTTTCACCATCGAAATAACGCCGGTATAACGGCACCTCGTCAAGCGGAAGGTTAGCGAGGCGGTATGTTTCCGGTCTGCGCTGACTGAAGCGTGTTTTTCTCATGGAATGCGAGGGGTAGAAATGCTCAGAGCCATACTGTGGAGTGGGCTCCTTGGCTATATCTACGTCGGCTGTAACGACTGCCTGTCCCTTGCGAGGACCGGCGGCAAGTATCCTTCCCATGTTGTCAACGACACAGCTGGGGTCGCAATATCCGCTGAGCCCATTCCAATTCGCCATGGCGGCGGCGATAGTTATGCTGTTTTCGTAAGCCCGTGAAAGACCGTAGATGTTTTCCCAGCCAAGGGTAGGGCAGCAAATGAGATCCGCTCCCCCCAGCGCAAGCTCTCGCGCCGCCTCCGGATACTGAAGATCCCAGCATACCAGCATACCGATATTTCCTATCTCGGTACGGAATACCTCAAATCTGTCTCCGTTGGCATAGTGTATCTCCTCACCGGCAGGCAGGTGCACCTTCCTATGTACTCCCACTATCTCACCCTTGGAGTCAAAGAGCACAGCGCAGTTATAGGTCTTACCGTCCAAAGTGAGTGCAAGTCCTGCAACAATGTGCATTTTGTGTTTTTTGGCAGCCGAGGAAAATCTTTTTACCACAGGGCTGTCAAGACCGCCGTATACGTCGGTGGCGGGGAATCGCGTATCGTGGAATGAAAGACAGTAGTTTACTGTTTCGGTAGTAACCGCCAGATCTGCACCCTCCTTTGCCGCCTGTTCGATAAATCCAAGGCACGCGTCGATGTTTTCGTCTGCCATTGCCTTGATCTCTTCGAGCCCGGGCTGCACCTTGCTGTAATCGTAGGTGGGTTTAAGAATTTGCTGGATCACTGATATACGCATAAGAATTCTCCATTCTGTTTTATTATTTTTGTAAATATTTCAACCGTCAAAGCAGTCAGCTTGTCTCCGTATCATCCTTTTTCTTTTTCAGAATGAGCTCAATTATCCACAAAAGCACCACAAGCCCCAGCACCCCCGCAAGGGCGCCAAGACAGTCGATACAGAAATCGCGTATCGCGGCGATCCTGCCGGGAACGTAGTACTGATGTATCTCATCTGTAGCCGCGTAGACAAGTGAAGCAAACATTGAGCCTTCTATCACGAGCCAATCACGTTTTATAGAGTTCCTTGTTATCAGGACAGCGCCGTAGAAAAGCACTCCAAGCAGTCCAAACTCACAAAAATGAGCCAATTTGCGGATAACTATATCATAGCTTTCCACAGTTTCCTCCTGCACCTCCGGGGGCATCTCGCTGTATCCCGGCTCGATGGTGCCCGCTATCCCTGCTGAAACCCCGGTGCTGGTCTCATGAGAGACCTCGACCGGCTGGGCGCTCATGGCGAATATAAATACCATCCATCCGACCACCAGAGCCCAAGCGATAGCCGTTCTGATGATATACGCCCGTGCTATCGGTCTTTTTTTCGTATCCGGTTTGATCTTGCTACTCATTTATAACCGTACCTTTCTGCGTGTGGCTGTCTGCATTAATGAAGAAACAGACAGCCCGTTTTTTCCGAAACGAATTATTGTAGTATCATAGTTGTGATATTATCTATGAAGCATTCTTTTCGGTCTGAGCTTTGCTCTTCCGCGAATATTCCGCGGCGGCTACCGCCATTATACCGCTTTTGGGTACCGCTGTCAAGAGCGAGCCAGCTTTTCCTTGAGAAACTGACCTGTATATGACTCTTCACAGGCGGCTATCTCCTCCGGTGTACCGGTAGCGACTACCGTTCCTCCGCCTTCTCCGCCCTCAGGTCCCATATCAATTATATAGTCGGCAGTTTTGATCAGATCGAGATTGTGCTCGATCACAATAACGGTATTACCGCCATCGACCAATCTCGAAAGAATCTCGATCAGCTTAGCCACGTCTGCCGAATGAAGCCCGGTGGTGGGCTCGTCGAGAATATACACCGTCTTGCTGGTTGCTCTTTTTGAGAGCTCGGTTGCCAGCTTTACTCTCTGTGCCTCTCCGCCGGAGAGCGTCGTGGAGGACTGACCTAACTTTATATACCCAAGACCGACATCACAAAGAGTTTCAAGCTTTCTGCGCAGCCTGGGCAGCTCGGAGAAGAAGGCTCTTCCTTCCTCTACAGTCATATCGAGGACCTCAAATATATTCTTCCCCTTGTAACGGACCTCAAGGGTATCGCGGTTATAGCGCTTGCCGTGGCAAACGTCGCAGGTAACGTAAACGTCGGATAGAAAATGCATCTCAATCTTTTTTACGCCGTCACCCTCGCAAGCCTCGCAACGTCCTCCCTTTACGTTAAAGGAAAACCTTCCCGACTTATACCCGCGCATATTGGCATCCGGAGTAGAGGCGAACAGATCCCGTATATCGTTGAAAAGGCCCGTATAGGTGGCGGGATTTGAGCGCGGAGTCCGTCCGATTGGACTTTGATCTATGGCTATCACCTTATCAAGATGCTCAACTCCCAGGATATCATCGTGAGCGCCGGGGAAGGTAATAGCCCGATTCAGCTTTTTTGCTAACACCTGATGAAGCACTGCGTTTACCAGAGAGGATTTTCCTGAGCCGGATACTCCGGTTACACAGACGAACATTCCAAGTGGGAAGTCCACCGTAACGTTTTTAAGGTTATTCTCTCTTGCGCCAACCACAGTGATCCTGTTTCCGTTCCCCTTGCGCCTTGTCTCGGGAATGCCTATGGCGCGTCTGCCTGACAGGTAATCACCGGTTATGGAGTCGAGGTTGTTCTTTATTTCCTCGGGGGTGCCTGCCGCCACTATGCTTCCGCCGTGTATTCCCGCGCCGGGGCCGATATCCACAATGTAGTCACAGCTCTCCATGGTCTCCTCATCGTGCTCTACCACGATCAGGCTGTTTCCCAGATCACGTAACGCCTTAAGCGTGTCTATCAGCTTGCGGTTATCCCGCTGGTGAAGCCCTATGCTTGGCTCATCGAGAATGTAGAGCACGCCCATAAGAGAAGAGCCGATCTGCGTAGCAAGACGGATCCTCTGCGCCTCCCCTCCGGAAAGAGTACCGCTCTTACGGGAAAGAGTGAGATAATTCAGTCCGACGCTTTGCAGAAATCCCAATCTGGAGCGAAGCTCCTTTAGTATTTCATTTGCAATTTTCTGCTCGCTTGCGGTAAATTCCAGGTTTTTTATATATTCAAGAGCCTGATCAACGCTCATGTCGCAGAATTCACTGATGTTCTTTTTACCCACAGTGACCGACAGCATCTCGGGGTTAAGTCTTGCTCCGTTACACTCTGGGCAGGGCACACTGTCTACGAATTCCTCATAGTAATTGTTGCCCCACATCTTCATTCGTTGCTCGATTATGCTGAGCACTCCGGTGAACTTGACGGTCTGATGATGGACGTTTCCGTCAAAAACTCTGTCTACCGTATAGCGCCGATCGCCTGTTCCGTAGCAAAGCGCGTGAAATGCTTTTTCGCTGTAATCCTTCAGCTTTGTATCTAAGGTAAACCCCTCCTCCTCGCCAACAGCGGCAATAAGAGGTCCGTTCCAGGTGGTATCCTCATCCATGGTCTTGAAGCCGTTTACCATAATTCCTCCCTCTCGAAGAGAGAGGCTTTTATCGGGGAAAATGCGTTCCGGCGAAAGCACCGTCATCTCACCAAGTCCGCTGCAATGAGGGCATGCCCCCATTGGATTGTTGAATGAGAACATTCTGGGTTCAAGCTCGCCAAAGCTGATGCCGTGCTCCTCACAGGCGTAATTCTGTGAAAAGCTCAGCTCCTTGCCGTTCATTTCGCCGTCGGGAGTGGAGACTACCGAGATATTAACGTTGCCGTTTGCCGCGGAAAGTGCCGTTTCCACCGAATCGGAGAGACGGGATTCCATCCCCTCGCGCAGAACCAGTCTGTCCACCACTATCTCTACCGTGTGCTTGATGTTTTTATCAAGCGGTATCTCTTCGGTAAGATCGTAGATGTTCCCGTCAACACGGACTCGCACATAGCCGCTCCTTTTGGCATCCTCGAATATCTTTTCGTGTCTGCCCTTTTTTTCCTTGACGATTGGGGCGAGCACCATAAAACGCGCTCCGTCCGGCAGAGCGGTTATTTTTTCGATTATCTGGTCAAGGGACTGTTGGCGTATCTCTTTTCCGCACACGGGACAGTGCGGAACTCCTATACGGGCGTACATAAGTCGGAGATAATCGTATATCTCGGTCACCGTTCCCACGGTAGATCTGGGGTTTTTGGACGTAGTCTTCTGATCTATTGAAATAGCGGGAGACAGACCGTCTATAGAATCCAGCTCCGGTTTGTCAAGCTGACCGAGAAACATTCTCGCGTAGGACGAAAGGGATTCCACAAAGCGTCGGTGTCCCTCTGCGTAGATGGTGTCGAAGGCAAGAGAGGATTTTCCGGAGCCGGAAAGCCCGGTAAATACCACGAATTTATCACGTGGAATAGTAATATCTATATTTTTCAGATTGTTGGCTCTTGCGCCCTTGATCTTTATAAATGATGATGCCATTTTCCTTTTCCGTTTCTGAATAATGATAGGCTGACTGAGATTTATCCTGTCAGCTCTTTTTGTAACTTCTCAGCTCGTTTATCTTATCTCTGTATCTTGCCGCAAGCTCGAATTCCAGGTGTTTTGCCGCGTCCTTCATCTTTTCGGTAAGGAAAGCTATCTCCTTTTCCCTTTCTGCTGCGGTCATCGGCTTATTCTTCTTTTTCGCACCCTTGGCGGTAACGGCATCCTTATTTTCATCGGACGCGCCAATGTCGATGATGTCGCGGACCGGCTTTATTATGGTTTGGGGAACTATTCCGTTAAGTTGGTTATATTCATTCTGAATGCCTCGTCGCCGCTGGGTTTCGGATATAGCGCGCTGCATTGCGCCCGTAACGGTATCGGCGTACATTATCACCCTTCCCTCGGCGTTACGCGCCGCTCTTCCGATAGTCTGTATGAGGGCAGTCTCCGAACGGAGAAGCCCTTCCTTATCGGCGTCAAGAATGGCGACCAGAGATACTTCCGGGAGATCGAGTCCCTCGCGCAGAAGGTTTATACCTACCAGAACGTCGAATACACCTAATCTGAGATCACGGATTATCTCCATTCTTTCAATTGTATCCACGTTGTGGTGAATATACTTGACCTTGATGCCGTTCGTACCGAGATATTCGGTAAGATCCTCGGCCATCTTTTTGGTAAGAGTCGTAACCAGCACCCTCTCACTCCTCTGAGTGCGCCGGTATATCTCACCCATAAGATCGTCTATCTGCCCTTCCGTGGCTCTGACCTCTACCACCGGATCGAGAAGTCCCGTAGGACGGATAAGCTGCTCGACCACCCGCTCGGAGTGCTCGCTTTCATACGGTCCGGGAGTTGCGCTTACGCAGATGACCTGGTTGAGCTTTGCGGTAAATTCCGAGAAATTCAAGGGACGGTTATCAAATGCTGAGGGCAGACGGAAGCCGTATTCGATCAGGTTTTCCTTTCTTGCGCGATCTCCGCCGCTCATTCCCTTTACCTGGGGGAGTGTGACGTGAGACTCATCCACGAACAGAATAAAATCCTTTGGAAAATAGTCCAGCAATGTGTAAGGGGTGCTGCCCGGCTCTCTTCCGGAGAGCACTCGGGAGTAGTTTTCGACACCGCTGCAATAGCCGATCTCCCGCATCATTTCAACGTCATATCGCGTGCGCTCCTCTATTCTCTGCGCCTCTATCAGCTTGTTCTGCGCCTTGAAATACTCGACGCGCTCGTCCATCTCCTTTATGATCTGGTCAATTGCCGCTTCCCGCTTGTCTGCGGAGACCGCATAGTGAGTCGCAGGGAAGATGGCGGCGTAGGAAAGCTCCCGCAGGATCTCTCCGGTTACGGCGTTGATTTCTGTAAGCCGATCTATCTCGTCACCGAAAAACTCGACTCTTACCAGCTTTTCGGAGTTTGCGGGGTGTATCTCCACCACGTCTCCGCGCACTCTGAATTTGTCACGGGTCAGACTCATATCGTTGCGGTCGTAGCTGATAGCGATCAGCTTGCGAAGAAGCTGGTTGCGCTCTATCTGCATTCCCGGTCTGAGACTCAGAACAAGATGTTCGTATTCATCCGGATCTCCAAGGCTATATATACAGGAGACTGACGAAACGATAATAACGTCGCGGCGTTCAAAAAGCGCCGAGGTCGCGCTGTGGCGCAAGCGGTCTATCTCATCGTTTACCAGGGCGTCCTTTTCTATATACACGTCCTTTCCGGGTATATATGCCTCCGGTTGATAGTAGTCGTAATACGAAACAAAATACTCCACCGCGTTCTCGGGGAAAAATTCGCGAAACTCCGAGCATAGCTGAGCCGCTAAGGTCTTGTTGTGCGCCAGAACCAAGGTGGGACGGTTCAGTCTGGCTATAACGTTTGCCATGGTAAAGGTCTTTCCCGAGCCGGTAACACCGAGAAGCGTCTGCATACGCTCGCCGCTCTCTATCCCATTTACCAGCTGCTCTATCGCCTGAGGCTGATCGCCTGTGGGCTTGTAATCCGATTTCAGCTTGAACACGTTTTCCCTCACTCCTTTTTCCCAAAAGCTTCTTTACCTATCAACAGTAGTATACCGTTATAATGTGAATTTTTAAACTGTCTGCAGCAATCGGCAGAAATATTTTTAAGTTCTTCGGTCAGCCCAAAATCCCGGTCAGAAAAATCTCTATACCGATAGCGATAAGTATCACGCCTCCGAGGATGCCCGCTCTTCCCGCCAGGTGATTTCCAAAGCTCTTTCCTATGATCAATCCACCCAGACAAATGAAAAAGGTTACGGCGCCAATGATCAGACAACACGCCAGCGCGTGGATAAAATCATGGTCTGCTATGGTGAATCCCACGGAAAGCGCGTCGATCGACGTGGCAACACCCTGGACAAGCAGAGTTGTCAGACAAAGTGGACCGGAGCACGCCTCGGAGCCTTTATCCTGCTTTATGCCCTCAAAAAGCATCTTTCCGCCAATGTAGGAAAGCAGAACCAGAGCGATCAGAGGAACGACCTTCTCAAACGCAGTGAAATACTGCATTACCGTGTGAACGCACACCCAGCCGATCATCGGCATAGCATACTGGAATACGGCAAATACCGCGGCAATTCCCAGCATTTTTCTCGTTTTCATCTCTGTATCGTTCAGTCCGTTGGCAAGAGATACCGAAAAAGCATCCATTGCAAGACCGATCCCCAACAAAGCGCTGTTAACGAAAAACAAAAGACTCCATTCCATTTTGATTCCTGACCTTCCACTCTCTACATCATGTCGCAAGGACACACTTTCAGTGAGTCCAAGGCGCTATGAGACGGTGTTTGATTATTTTTCTTTCGGATTTACTTAACCCCAAAAATACCCCGAGCATTGCCGCAAAGCATTGCCGGGGTGTCTGTCGCAATAAAACAAAATCCATGCATAGCCTTGCGTGTATACTACACATGAGTCTCGCAATTTAAGGCAAGCCAGACCGTTTGAAGGTCAGTATGTTGACTTGCTACGTACCGGGTACGCTTACTACTCCCTCATCAGATTCATTTTACCACCGTTTCTGCTATTTGTCAAGAGCTCGGTGCATAAAAGCAAGATAAATGCGAGATAAACGCCTGAATTTGTTAAATTTCACTGTTTCTATTGCTTTTTTACAGGAAGGAGTGTATAATATATGATGTATGAATTTGCTCCGAAAGGACTATGCAGTATGAACAGTGCTTCTCAACGTATAATAGATCTGATAGCCGCCTCCCCCACGCCGTATCACGCGGCGGAAAAAACAGCGGAAATACTTTTTGAAAACGGCTTTAAAAAATTGGATCCCAACAGTGAATCCGCGGTAAATACCCCGAAATTCTTCATTACACGCGCCCAGCTTACCGAGAACTACGGTACTGCGCTGATAGCGGTATCACTGCCAACAGACGACATGGGTGCCACTGTAATGCCGAAGGGAATGAGGGTTTGCGCCACCCATACAGACAGCCCTTGCTTCCGACTGAAGCCAAACCCGATAATGGAATCCGCCGCGTACTGCCGTTTGAATACAGAGAGGTACGGCGGGGGTATATGGTCATCCTGGGTAGACCGTCCGCTTGCAGTCGCAGGAAGAGTATTGATAGAAAGGGATGGGGGGATTTCCTCAAAGAACGTGGTGATTCCCGGAAATATAGTAATTCCGAACGTGTCCATCCA
>JAFVTO010000067.1 GCA_017503165.1 Clostridia bacterium
AGAAAGCGTATGAAGACCGCTGACGGAAGAAAGGTCCTCAAGAGAAGCCGCGCAAAGGGAAGAGCGAGACTCACTTACTGAGTTGGATTTTAACGCTTCCGGTATAATAAAAGCACGTTGCGTTCCCCGGGGAGTACCGGGGTACAGTCACGCAAGTGAAAACCATTTTGCGTGTTTTCACTTGTGTGATTTTTGTTTTATCGGCAGTGTTTAAAGGGATTTTGTAATATAAAGAGCTCCGTTGCGACAGCTCCGGGACAGGCAACGGCTTATCTGGACGGAACAGACGGATATTGCGCGCATACGCTATCCGTTTTTTGTTAGTCAGGATAACCGGCTGCTACAGGGAGCAGGGTTGAGCGGATCGGGATAAAAAATTGAAAAATATAGCTGTAACAGAGGATCATCTTTATCGCAAGGCGTACCAAAAGGGCAAAAAGTCGGTTGGGCGCTATACCGTTGTTTATGTTATGCGTGATCTGAAGGCTTCGCGGATAATGAAGGCAAATCCCCAAAAGGAGTATCTTAACCGTCTTGGGCTGACCGTAACCAAAAAGCTGGGCGGAGCAGTCGTGAGAAATCGGGTGAAGCGGATATTGCGCGAGGCGTACAGGCTGAGCGAAAGGCAGCTACCGCTTGTTCACGGGAAAATAGTAATAATCGTGGCAAGAGAGGCAGCAACCCGCGCGAAGACCGGGGATATATACGCAGAATTGCAGCGCCACTTCCTTTCAACCGGATTGATTTGCGGACGGACCGGGGATTAATGGCGCGGGGTAGCGTTGGATGAAAAAAATATTTCTATTTCTGATAGAGCTTTACAGAAAATATTTGTCCGGAATGAAGCGTAGGCCGTCCTGCAGGTTTTATCCGACCTGCTCGGAATATACCTACGTTGCGATACGTGAGTGGGGCGCGGTGATAGGCGTGCTTATGGGCGCGTTCAGAATACTTCGTTGCAACCCGCTGTTTAAGGGCGGGGTGGACCACGTGCCGCTGAGGGGGACGAGGAAACGTTCACGGGAGGGATATACCGTGTTTTACGCCCGCTCTCCTTACGGAAAGCACTGCGCTCAGAGTGGCGCGAAAGGAAAGGATCGTTAAGAGATGATAGAAAGCTTCTGGGACATATTTTACGTTCCGCTGGGATGGCTGATGCAGCTTTGCTATAAGGTCGTTCCGAATTACGGTGTAGCGCTTCTTATTTTTGCGCTGATACTGAAGGTATTACTTTCACCGCTGTCCGTAAAGCAGCAAAAGAACTCTATAAAGCAAGCAAGGCTTCAGCCATATGAAAAGGCGATAAAAAAGAAATACGGCGCCGCATCCATCAACAAAAACCCTCAGCTGCAGACTGAGCAGGAGAGAATGCGCCAGCAGAAGATCCAGGAGGAGCAGGGAGAGCTTTATCAGAAATTCGGATACAATCCCCTCTCGGGCTGTCTGCCGCTCCTTATTCAGTTCCCGCTTATTATATTCATATATAACGTTATAAGAAGCCCTCTCAGATACCTCTGCGGACTTTCTGTAGAGATGGTAAACAAGATCAAGGAGGTAGCGGGGGTTACCGACGAGATAGCGGCACTTAATGTTATGGAAAAGGATTTTTCCAAGTTCGCCTCTATAGAGGGGCTGAAACTTACAGCCGCAGACCTTCCGAATTTTAATATGTTCGGTCTGGATATGACCGTGACTCCCCAGTTCGGAGCCAATGTATATCTTCTGATTCCGATAATTACCTTTGTTGTGGTATTTTTCTCGGGTAAGCTGACAAGAAAATTCACCTATCAGCCTCCTCGTGACGAGGCAGGCGCTTCCGCTGAGCTGTCGATGAAGATACTGAACATGACCATGCCGCTCATGACAGTGTTTATAACCTTCACTGTTCCCGCAATAGTGGGTATATACTGGCTCTATCAGAATGTTTTCGGCGTAGTTCAGCAGTATATCCTCTCTAAGGTGTTCCCCATTCCGAAGATAACGGAGGAAGAATACAAGGAAGCAGAGCGCATAGTAAACGGCAGGGCTCAGAAAAAGAAGAAGAAGAGCCAGAAGGATCCTAACCGCCCCACCGTGCGTTCTCTGCATCATATCGACGATGACGACTACAATGCCAGACTGGCGGAAAATCCCGCAGAACCGAAAAAGGATGAGAAAAAGACTGTAAGCTCCTTTATTGAGCCTGTAAAAATGAAGAATTACGACAATAAGGGCAAAAAGTAAAATTCACGTAGAAAGGTAAAGATCAAATTGTTACTCAAGGAAATCGGAACCGGAAGAACGGTTGAGGCCGCCATTGCTGATGGCGCAAAAAAGTTGGGGGTTGACCCTTCCAGAACACAGTATGAGATAATCGAGGCTCCAAAGAAGGGATTTCTTGGCTTTGGAGAAGCGCCCGCTAAGGTGTATGTATTTATCGAGGTAGGCTCGGAACAGACCGCTGTAGACTATGTAAAGCAGGTTCTCGGAGATATGGAGCTGAACGCAGAGGTGGAGATCTCCCGCGAGCTTAACTCCGAGGGAGGAAAGATCCTTAAGATCAAGGGTGAGGAGGCAGGCGCGCTGATCGGTCACCACGGTGAGACGCTGGATGCCCTGCAGTACCTTTCTAACCTGGCGGTAAACCGTCAGAACGAGGGAAATGAGGAGGAGGCTCCCAAGATCACTCTGGATATTGAGGGCTACAGAGCCAGAAGAGAGGAAACCCTTCGCGCTCTTGCAAAGCGTACCGCCGACAAGGTGGTCAGATTCCGCCGCAATATCGCGCTTGAGCCTATGACTCCCTATGAGCGCAGAATAGTTCATTCCTGCCTGCAGGAGTTCAGAGGCGTTACCACCAGCTCCACCGGCTCGGACGAGGAGAGACGCGTGGTAATATACTACGATGCCAAGACCGCGGGAAATTATCGCGGAAGAAACGGCAACAGAGGAAGAAACAGAGATTACAACCGTGGCGCAGGTGACGGACAGACGGCGGAAGCCGCACAGAACAGTAAGGTGACCGAAAGATCTGAAGAGAGCGCAGACGAGTAAGTAGCAAATAACCGTAACACACAAAGGGGCTGTCTTATTCAGCGATTTCTGCGACTGAATGAGATAACCCCTTCTTTTTGTGCAACGAAAACCACCAGCAGTGCTGGTGGTCATGACTGTCGGTGCGCTGTCAATTACCCTGACAGACAGCGGGCAGATAGATGATAGTCGAAAAACTAACGGTCTGAATAAAAAATGAAAAACTAACGGTCTGAATAAAAAATGAAAAACTAACGGTCTGATTGAAAGGCTTGGTGATCAGAGTGGTAAACGAAACGGTCGCCGCGGTATCAACGGCATACGGTCGCGGAGGTATCGCGGTAATAAGAATATCGGGAGAAAAAGCAATTTCGGTTGCGGAAAAGATGTTTTCCACACTCGGTGGAAAGCTTCTTCGGCAAACCCCGGACAGAACGGCAGTTTACGGTGATATAGTGGGTGAAAATGGGGTTATCGACGACGGAATTGCGGTGATATACCGCGCCCCTCGCTCATATACCGGAGAGGATACGGTGGAGATCAGCTGCCACGGCGGTATCCTTCTTACCGAAAAGGTGCTGTCAAGGGTATTTGAATGCGGTGCGAGCCCTGCCGCTCCCGGTGAATTTACTCAACGGGCGTTTGTAAACGGAAAACTGGATCTGTCTAAGGCAGAGGCGGTAATAGGGCTGATAGACGCGGAAAGCGAGCAGCAGCTTAAGCTGAACGGATCCCACGCCAGAGGGATCATGAAGCGATGTATAGACGGGTATTGCCGCGAGATAACCTCTCTTATAAGCTCGGTTTACGTTTGCATTGACTATCCCGATGAGGATCTTGAGGACGTTAGCAGAGACGAGATGCTGGTGGCGTTGCGCACGCTTTCCGAGAGAATGTGCTCCACACTTTCCACCTATCGGGAGGGAAAAGCGGTAAACGAGGGCATTGACACGGTAATTCTCGGAAAACCCAACGCGGGAAAATCCTCGCTTCTCAACCGCTTGCTGGGCGAGGAGAGAGCGATTGTGACGGATATTGCGGGAACCACCAGGGATACGGTAGAGGAAAAAATGACTCTTGGCAGAATAATCCTCAATCTGTGTGATACGGCGGGAATACGGGAGACCGAAGATAAGATTGAGCAGATAGGGGTGCGCAGAGCCCTGGAAAAGGCTGAGAGAGCCGAGCTGATACTGGGCGTTTTCGACGGCTCACGGCGGCTTGACCGCGAGGACGAAGAGCTGATAGAGGCGCTTTCCTCACTTGTTTGCCGCGGAAAAAGTGTTATCGCGGTTATAAATAAAAGCGACACCACCTCTGCCTTGATCGGAGAAGAGGTAGGTCGCAGGCTGTTTGGAGATGCGGATAAGAGTAGCGAGGACGGCAGGATAATAAGCGTAAGCGCTCTTACCGGAGAAGGAACAGAGGCGCTGAAGCAAGCGGTGGAATCCCTGTTTATAAAGGGAGAGATAGATTACAATACCGTTGCAGTGCTTGCAAATGCCAGACAGCACAATTCTATGAAAATGGCGCTTGACGCGGTAAATCGCGCTATAACCGCTCTGGAGAACGGTTTTGGTACCGATGTTTGCGGCATGGATCTGGAGCAGGCGCTGGCTTATCTCGGAGAGATAGACGGCAGAAGCGTTACCGAGGCTATAACGGAGGATATATTCCACCGCTTCTGCGTGGGAAAGTAAAAGATGCTTTTTAGCGAGTTTTCTGCGACTTTACCGCGATATCGAGGCGTGAGCCCCGGGAAAACAAAGGCTCAGTCGGATGAGAGAACAAAAGGCAAAACAAAAAACGGCAGCGCGCCTGTCAGCCGCTATCGCGACCGACAGGATACACTACCGATATGTTCAGCTGTAAGGCGGCAAATGTAATTATTTGCGCTTTCCGCCAACCCTCTTGGGCTCCTTGGTTCTGGGAATCCAGAAGTAGATTCCGGCTATACCGCCGACAAATACCAAGCCTGCTACGATGTAGCCGATAACCTGGTTGCTCTCGTCCCACCACTTCTTCACCGGACCTCTGACTTTTCTTACCTCATTGCAGTTGTTGCAGGTGGGGTCATCAAGGTTATCGTATGCGTGCTGGGTGGTTCTTTTATTCTTACAAACGTTGCACTCAGTGTCGCATCCGTTGTCGTAGACATGGGAAACCTTACGGGTGGTCTTACAAACGTTGCACTCGGTGTCGCACTCGTTGTCGTATGCATGGGTGATCTCGCGGGTCTCGCCGCACAAATTACAGGTGGTGTCGCAGTTGTTGTCGTATGAGTGCTGGCACGCGGCTTCGTCTGCAAATACGGCAAAGCTCATGAGACTGCAAAGAACGCAGAGCACGAGAGTGGCGACAAGCAGAAAAGAAAATTTCTTCATAATGCTCATAAATATCTAAGGATCCTTTCATTAAATATACTGTTTGGTGTATCCGCACGGCACGGTGCGGTTTCCGAAATAGAATACCAAATAATTATATCCTCACCATGTAAAAACTGTTTCGTATTTGTTAAATTAGGGAGAAAAGCTATGGAAGAAAAAAGATTTCAGAAAAATGACAGTGGATTTACCTGTTCTAATTGCGGCAGAGAGGTGCTTCCGATGGGAAGATCCTCCCGCAATCACTGTCCCTTTTGTCTGTGGTCTCTCCACCTTGATGAAAACCCCGGTGACAGAGCGGCGGAATGCGGCGGAAAAATGGAACCGTATTCGGTCTCACCTGACCCGAAAAAGGGGTACGTTATCCATCACAGATGTCAGAAATGCGGTGCTGAGCGAAACTGTAAGGCGGCGCTTGCACCGTGTACTCAGCCGGACGACATAAGGCTTCTGATCGCGTTGACCGCAAAGCACTGAGCAGAGGGAGCGCTGTCTCAATAGACGATTTAAGGAGCCTCAGAAGAGTGCGCAACCGATAATTTTGATATTGCGTTGAACCCTTGATCAAATTTAAACTTTCGCAGAGCTTTGTCATCCGGAGGGAGGCTCGGGGAGCCTCATATATTCTCAATGCTTGAAGAATTCATTTTTGAGTTCATCAATTCGTTCAATATTCCGGATAATCCGACAGTCGGGCTTGACAAAAAACGACGGATATGTTACAATAAACAAAAATGTCGAGAGAGATGGAATGCGCCACTGGGGCTAACTTGTGGAAATGCGCGGTCCGGTAAACGCGAGAAAGGCGGTATTAGAGCTTGGAAGACATGGTTATGGAGCCTCTTAAGTTCTATGAGGACTGCGGAGAGGAAAAGCATAGACAGAATATATCCGACTTTCTGGGGGCGATGATCTCGGAAGCGGGCGTTGATGCGGATGAGAACCGCAGGACAGTCGCTGAGCACGGCAAAAAGGTCAAGGCGATAGAAAAAATGGGTAGCAGGCTTGGTTGGTGGAAGCTTTTGCGAGGTCTGTGCATATTGCTGACGGCAGGTTGCATTCTGATCGCGGTGGCTTCGGTCAGTGAATATGCCTCGATAGGTCCTGCCGCAATACCGGTGATCGCCGTTGGGTTGGCTGCATCCGTGGGATTTATACTGCTTATAGTGAAGGTGCTCTCACCAAAGATAAAGGGTATGAAGGGGAGTATTGATGCCTTGGAGGCAGAAGCGCAGCGCCTGCTCTCCGACGCAGAGGCGCAGATGGCACCGCTCAACAGCCTGTTTGACGATACGGATACCTTTCGACTGATAGAAAAAACTGTGCCGGGCTTTGAGTTCAATAAGGACTACTCGGTAAAAATGCAGGAGGAGTTTATCAGAAAGAACGATTTCTGCGACGTTATGGGAAGCGGAAGCTCGGTGACGGATACGGTTTCGGGACACTATAAGGGAAATCCGTTTTTGTACGGACGGTATCTTACCTGCAGAATGGGAAGCAAGACCTATTACGGAGAGATGACCATAACCTGGGTGGAGAGAGTGACCGCCTCGGACGGAAAGATCCAGGTGGAGCACCGTCAGCAAACCCTTCGGGCATCGGTAAGAAAACCCATACCGCTGTATTCTCGGAAAACTTATCTTTATTACGGTTGCCAGGGAGCGCCGAATCTTTCGTTTAGCCGAGAGCCGCAGCATAGTGAGCGGTCAAGTAACGCCGCGATATCCGGCAAGGTAAAGAGTGGAGAGCGAATGCTCCGCAAGAAAGAAAAACGTGCGCTGAAGCGGGGAGAAAGCTTTACCGCATTGAGCAACAGTGAGTTCGAGGTGCTTTTCGGAGCAAACGACCGGGATAAAGAGGTGGAGTTCAGAATGATGTATACTCCTCTCGCCCAGATAAATACGGTCAAGCTGCTGAGATCAAGGGTTGGATACGGCGACGATTTCAGCTTTACCAAGCGCGGCAGAATGAACGTAATATGCAGCGAGCACTCCCAGAAATGGGATATGGATACCTCGGCGAGCAGATACTATTCCCATGATATTGACAAAACAGTGCAAGCCTTTACGGAGCATAACGTTAAGTTCTTTAAGTCCCTGTTTTTCGACTTTGCACCACTGCTGAGCGTGCCGCTTTATCAGCAACGCCCGGTCAGATCACTGGAGCCGCCCAGACTGTATCCTTCAAACTATACCGCGTATGAATACGAGGTGCTGGCAAACAGTCTTTCGCCCTCGCTTTTCGCTCACCCGGATGCGGCGACCGACAGTATTCTGAAGGCGACCTGCATTTCAAAGGGTGACAGGCTGGACGGAGTAAAGGTCACCGCCAGTTCGTTCAGGAAGGTGGAAAGAGTGGATTACGTTTCGGTCTACGGCAACGACGGAAATTATCATAACGTGCCGGTTCGCTGGATAGATTACATACCCGTAACCAAGGAGACACTTATGGGAGTCAGGGAGCTGGGCTTGAATCAAAGAGATTTTGGTCGGCGACTGAGAGCAAATTCCGACTTTAATAACAACAGGCTCAGAGCGCGCGGAACGTATATTCACGGACTGCTCGGGTATGTGCCCGGCAGCTCGGAATCACTGAGCACGCTGAATGAAATAATCTGAAAACAAAAAATATTTATATACGAAAAGGAGATTTACGGAAATGGCAAATATGCTTGATGAGCTCGATCCCGCAGGTGTGCGCGCAGAGGGGCTGGACGTGCACGTTATAAACAGGAGAATTCCCGTGAAGGTGGGAGTAGGCTCGCTGATTTTTGAGATACTTTTGTGGGTGCTTGGTATACTTCCCGGTCTGATCTTTCTTTTTATGAAGATAGGCGCGAAGAATTATCTCCAGCAGCTTGAACAGAAGATCCAGCACGATGCTTCCCAGATAGATAACTACCTCAGTCAGAGAGTTGTTATTCTCTCGAACTGCGCCCGTCTGATAGACAGGGCGGTCTCTCTTGACCGCGATACCTTCGAGGCTATAGCAAGATACAGAGGCGGTGTGGAGGCTCCCGTTGGCGGAGAGCTCGGCGAAAGAGCAGAGAGAGTAGACGGACTTTCCAGAAGCCTGAGAATGGCGGTTGAGAGCTACCCCGAGCTGAGAGCGCATAACGAGATCCAGGATGCTATGCAGCAGAATATGTATCTGCAAAGAGAGATTACCGCTGCGAGAGAACTCTATAACGATACCATCAATGCATGGAACAGAGAAATCTTTAAATGGCCGACCAAAATGATCGTGGCTGCTCGTAATGAGTATACCACCAGAATTCCCTTTATTGCTTCCGAAG
>JAFVTO010000068.1 GCA_017503165.1 Clostridia bacterium
CGTGTCCATCCACATGAACAGACAGATAAACGACGGTTTCAGTTACTCAGCCAACGTGGACCTTGTCCCCCTCCTCGGAGACAAGGATTCCGGCAAAGCGTTTTATCGGAGACTGTGCGAGGTAGCAGGCTGCAGCGAGGATGAGCTTCTCGACTACGACCTCAGTATATACA
This sequence comes from Clostridia bacterium, assembly GCA_017503165.1. Classification (GTDB taxonomy): domain Bacteria; phylum Bacillota; class Clostridia; order Oscillospirales; family CAG-272; genus SIG673. The sequence continues at coordinate 174 of JAFVTO010000068.1, forward strand.
ACCCCGAAAGAGGAATGATCTGGGGCGGAAACGGAGAATACCTCTCGTCCCCCAGGCTTGACGATCTCCAGTGCGTTTTTTCAGCACTTCTTGGCTTCATAAGCGCCGATGCACCTAAAAGCTACGCCTCGGTCCTTGCGCTTTTCGACTGCGAGGAGGTTGGAAGCAACTGCATCCACGGCGCAAATTCCGATCTGCTTGCGTACACCGCTAAGATAATCGCGGAGGCAACCGGCAGTACGGTCGAGGCTCTTTCCGCGGGAGGATTTCTGCTCAGCGCGGATAACGGTCATGCCGTTCACCCCAATCATCCGGAATACTCCGATCCCACCAACCGTCCTATCATCGGTGGCGGAGTAATACTGAAATATAACACATCTAAGCGGTATATTACCGACGGAGAAAGCGGCGCATTCATTCGCTTGCTTTGCAAGAAGAACAATATTCCTCTCCAGACATTTGCAAATCGCTCCGATATGCCCGGAGGCTCAACTCTTGGGAATATTTCCGGAAGCCAGCTTCCCTTGCGGGGAGCAGATATAGGTCTGCCACAGCTTGCCATGCATTCGTCATATGAAACGGCAGGATGCGCGGATACAGACGCAATGGTAGCTCTTACGCGGGTATTCTTCTCGGAATGATCGCAAACCAAACGCCTCCACCCCAATGCATATACAGAACCAACCAATGCATATACAGAAAGGTAATATACCGAAATGCATAAACTTACTCACGGTCTGCTTTTTACCGAAGAGACCTTAGAATTAACGTCCGGAGCAGATATGCCCTGCGATCTTAAGCTTGATGCGTTGCTGCCGGAGGGAACAACGGATTTTCTCCGTGTAAAGCCCACCGTTGCCGGACTCCTTATGAGAAGAGAGCTGTTTTCAAGAATACTGCTTGACCGTGAAAACGCCAAAATGGCGTTTGAAAAAATGCGGGAGCTACTGAACGGCGCCAAGGAGGCGCACGAGAGCCTTGAAGGCGCCGTATGTGATAAAGCAAGGGATTATATTTTCTCGGAATTTGCCGCGCGATTAGCGGATTTTTACCGTTGCGCCGCCGTGGAGCGCAGCTATGGAGAGCTATACTCCGTGTTCAGCGGACATTTCAAAGACCGTTGCGCCGATCAGGCTTTTTCGCGGCTTTGCGAAAGGCTTGATGTGGTCAGAGAGGCGAAGGAGCGCATAGGCGTGCTTGAGCTTGATATAGACGGTGACAAGATCAAAGTGTCTGCCGAAAAGCAGGAAACCATTCTCGGAAAGGTCGCGCTTTGCCTTGACAAATACGGCATCAAGGTGCAACCCACAGAGCAAAAGCCACTGATAATCCAAAAAAGCATCATTGAGGCAAATGCTAAGATGCATCCCGAAGAATTCAGAGAATTCTCCGAGTTTCACCGTGAGTTTTCAGATTTTTTCTCCACAGAGATATTCGAATGCATTCCTCAGTTCACCCTCATACTCGGCATCATGCAATTGGTGGAGCGGGCTGAGGCGGCAAACGTTCCGTATTGCTTTCCGGAGCTCAGCGAGGCAAAGGCTGTGAAGCTTTACGACGTGTACGATATAGCGCTTCTGCTCAAGGAGGGTACCGTAATAGTGCCAAACGACGTATATTTCGATACCTCTGAGCCTTTCTTCTACCTTACCGGCGCAAACGGAGGCGGAAAAACTACCTATCTCCGCGCTCTTGGAAACGCAATGACACTGTTCTTGTTCGGTGCTCCGGTGTTCTGCCGAGCGGGAGAGGCGTGTCTGATGGATTCGGTCTGGACTCATTTTCCGAAGGACGAGCGGTTCGAGGGCTCGGGAAGGTTTGCGGATGAGCAAACGCGGGTGGATGTAATACTGTCGTCCTGCCTAAACCCCGAAGAACGCGGTAATTCCCTTATATTACTTAATGAAACCTATTCGACCACCAACGAGGAAAAGGCGACGGAATGCACCTCGTCCCTTGCCTATAAGCTTCACCGAAGCGGTTGCTTTGGCTTGTATATAACCCATCAGCACGGTGTGAACGAAGCGCGAGTTCCGTTTCTTGGGGTATTGGTGGATGAAAACGATAAAAACCGCAGAACCTACCGAATAGAACGGAGACGGTTGAGCAACCGCTCCTTTGCCGCAGATATACTGGTAAAATACGGTATAACCCGAGACGGACTGAAGGCAACCCTTCTTGATAGCTGAAAAGCGATTGGAGCAGTTTGATAAGTCGGCAGTTCATGCGGGTAAGCCCCGCAAAATGCACTCAATACTATCAATACGGTACACGGTCAGAGCCAAACGGATGCACGGCAAAATCAAATATCAACGACCCAAATGATAAAAAAGATAAATGATAAACGATAAAGGTACGGTCAAGGAATGAGATACAGTCTGCTATTTTCACAGCGCGGCGGAGGTAGCTCCGTCGACTCCTCTCTCAGCATAAGAGAAGCGATATATAATCTGAATATTGACCGAATGGTAAATGCGGCTTGTCCCAATGCGGGCGCCGCCGAATATTTTCTTTCCGTTCTCTCAAAGCCCTTGACACAGGTGGAGGATATCAATTACCGAAGAGAGATACTTACCGATATGCTGAACGAGCCTACTCTGCTGGACGGCATGGCGGCAGTATTCAAGGGATATGACAATCTTCGGGCAGAATCCGAAGAGATGATGGGCGGAATTTTCCGATACGGCTCCTCCCAGTCCGCCGCGGCGATGATAGACTGCGCATACGAAAGAGCCTACATAAGTGCTCATTTCGCCAGAAGTGTCATTGCATATCTGAATGAGCTCGACGGGTTGCTGTCGGGGTACGAGCCAAGCTCACCCGGTCTGAGAAGGATAAAGAGCTTCTGCGCTGAGGTTTCCGGCGATCCGCTTATAGCTGATGCCGAAAGGTCAGCGGAGCTTTTCAGAAACGAAACCCCCGAGAATTACCGCTTCCGACTGAGTCTGACCCATGATGAGCTACTCAGATTGAAGCGAGCGGAGCTCTCGGATATTTCCCAAAAGAAAAAAGAGAGATTCAACCCTCTCGGCGCTATAAAATTCAAGAAAAAGGAAGAGATCCCCACCGTCGTTGACATAGGAACCTCCGCCGCAGAAAACGCAGATGCGGCGACCGCCTACGCTCTGGAGGAGCTTGCCGATTATTACGATGCTCTTGCGAACGGTCTGTATGACCGCCTGTTCGGAATGGGCAACGAGCTTCGGTTTTATCGCGCTGCCCTGGATCTGCACAAGCGAATAAAGGGTGCCGGACTTCCTGTCTGCTTTCCCACAGTGCTTAAGCCTGAGGAAAACCGTATGCACTCAAATGGAATATGCGATATTCTGCTTCTGAATGAGGACAAGGACAGCAGCTCTATAGTTCCAAACAGCGCACAGCTCAGGCAGGGAGTAAACGGAATACTGGTGCGCGGTGATAACAACTGCGGAAAGACGTCCTTCCTTCGCTCCGTCGGAACAGCTCAGCTATTTGCTCAATCCGGACTTTTTGTGTGCGCCGAAGAATTTACCGCCAGTATACGCCACGGTATTTTCTCCCATTTTTCCTCGGCGGAAAAGGAATTTACCGACAACGATGCCGCGGGACGCTTCGAGGGCGAGGTAAAGGATATTGCGAGCATGCTGAAGAAGCTCCGTCCGTATTCGCTGGTACTGCTCAACGAGACCTTCCAAACCACGGCGTATAAGGAGGGCGCGGAGGGGATGAAGCTGATCCTGGATGCACTTCCCATAAACGGAACCAAGTATATTTTTGTCACCCATATGCTGACAGTGTTCAATCTGTTCGGGGAAAACGCCGGAAACGTGCTTATGCTGAAAACGGGTGAGGACGGAGAAAAATACAAGCTTGTTGCCTTTGATCCCAAGCAGTCATGAGTTGAAGGGGCTGTCTCATTCAGCGCCGAACAAAAGTCACAGGAAAGAACACTATAGAAATTTAGTGGAAATTTTATATTTTTCTCTTGAAAATGTGGAATTCCGCCGGAAAACCGGCGGATTTCTCCTTTTAATGTGACTTTTTAGCCGCGATTTCTCCCTCTGTCGTACAGTTGTACGCCGACGATGGCGAAATCACGTCTTCTGCATCTAAATGAGACAGCCCCGCTTTTTTATTCTGTACTGTATGGTTTCGGTGCCAGCAAGCAACCGTCCTACTGTATTTTCGGAAGAACCGCTTTGTGTAAGGTATCCGTCAGTCGGATTTTGTTGAAATTATTCGGTATTATTTCCACTCATTAATCACTTGACTGCACATCAGTATAAATTTCTGAAGCCCGGAAGCTCGACCAGACTCAATACCTCGACCGGCATACCGGTCGCAATGGACTTATTTGCGGAGATACCTGTAAGAATACTCATAGCTCCGTCAATATACCCCGCGGCGCGCTTGTAGGGATCCTCGTCGGGCGTGCCGAACAGATCGTTGAGCAGCACGCTGTCACCGCCACCGTGTCCGCCCTTTCCTTCTTCGATGGGAACGTTATATCCCTCTCCGAACATGGGATAGACAGTGATCTTCTTTCCCTTAACCACGCCCTCCTTGGAGGAATCGCCGCCCGCGTTGATATATACCGACTCGATAACCTCGATCTCGATGCGTCCCTTGGTTCCGGTAAAGCAAACTCGGAAGCCTTCCCAAGGGGAATACGCATTGAGTGAATAGGACATCTGCGCACCGTTCTTGTAGCGTACCAGCACGTTCATAGTATCCTCAATTGAGATATTATCTCCAAAAACGCTTTGATCTCTCAGATACCCATCGTCCTTTTCTGCGTTCAGATAAAGATTTTCCAGATACTTATTTCCCTTCATTACCAGGGCAAAGGGATCGCCCACCGCGTTTTCCTGACCGTGGACTCTGGAATAGAATTTGGTAACTCCTCTTTCCTCTGCGTTTTCTCTGCCGTAGAACTTGAGATCACCCAGAGCAAAAACCTTTACGGGATAGGTACCCAACCAGAAGTTCACAAGATCGAAATGATGGGTGGCCTTATGTACGAGAAGACCGCCGCTATTCCTCTTATCACGGTGCCATCTTCTGAAATAATCCGCGCCGTGAGAGGTGTTCAGCATCCATTCGAAATGCACCTGCGTAACCTTTCCGATAGTATCCTTCATTATCAGCTCGCGGATCTTGGTATTGTGAGGCGCATATCTGTAATTGAAGGTAACACGGAGATTCTTTCCCGTTCTCTGTATGCAATCTATGATCTCCTGGCACTTTACCGCATCAACGGTCATCGGCTTTTCGGAGATAACGTCGCATCCCATCTCCATGGCCTTTATGATATATCTGTGATGAGTTCTGTCTACAGAGGTTACTATGACCGCATCCGGCTTTGTCTCAGCGATCATCCTTTCAAAATCCTCCGCGCCGTACATAGGCACGGCATGATACCCCAGCTCCCCCTTAAGCAAGGAGTTGGCGTACTCCATTCTGGTTCTGTTAACGTCGCAGAAAGCGACAAGCTCAGCGGTATCGCTGTATTTTTTTGCGATAGCCTCATAATACATTCTCGCTCTTCCGCCTATTCCGACGTGAGCGTATCTTTTCTTTGCCATAATTATAACCATTCCTTTCCGATCGACTGTTTGGGAAACTCATGTCTTACCACCATGATTATACAGCATTTTTTTACAGATTTCCATAAATATATTGGGAAAATCCAGAAAAAACCTTGTTTTTTTGCGCTGTCGCTTTACCGTTCCTCGACTCCGACTCTTTTCAGCCTCCGTACAACCAAAACCAGATAAAGAACCACCGCCAAGATCAGAACCAAGGCAATGACAGAAAGGAACTGCTGAGCAAACATAGGAACTCCGAAAACGGTATTTCCGTTTTCCTGTATCACCGTGAGGATAGCCGAGCCTGCGAGAGTGGAAAGAAATCCCGCAAGTCCGATTATACAGTGATTCAACGCGATAGCATAGTCGCTTCTGTCTACGGGAACATAATCAAGCATAAGATTCCATGTTCCGCTATTGATACCAACGTATGCAACAGCTCTGAGTATCTTATAAACAGCGAACATCCATTCCCGTCCCGGCGCGGCAAACACCCCGAATACGTAAGCTACCGCCGCAAGACCGAATACAGGTATCAGCATGGTGCAATACGAGGTCTTATCTGCAAATCTTCCCACGGGACGGGAGATAACAAATCTGATGCCGTTACCGATGATGGCAAACATCGCAACATCCTCAAGCTCGAAATTAAGGGCGTTGGGATCAATGGCGTAGGTTCCCATAAAAGGCATAGCGATATAATCCGCGCATCGCCATATAAGAAACACCAAAAGCACCAGAACGAAATTACGGTTTCCCAGAAGCCCGAACATTTTTCCAATTCTGACGCTCAGCTTTTCCTTCGGCTGCTCCGCTTGCTCAGCCATTATGCGGTATTTTTCCTTATCCTCGCGCATAAATCCGACGGAAACGGCGTGAAGAACGGCGATCACCAGGATAGTGATTCCGAACAGAAGAAAGCTGATCTCCTGCCTTCCGATCTTGGTATAATATGTAGCCACCCGACCGATAACGTATTCAAATATCATTCCTCCCACCAGCGAGATCATCTCCTTGGTGGTTGAAAAGGAGCCGTATTTGCCGCGTTCTACCGACGACATGGCAAAAACGTACTTCATAGAGCCCATCACGTTACTGCACAGGTAGCCACCGAACAAGAGCGCCACAAACAGTATCTCCTTAAGGAGCTGCGGCACTCCCGAAAAGAACGGAAGAAAGTACAAACAAGCAAACATGACCTGATTTACAAGGTGCATGGTGAGTATCAGACGCTTGACCGGTCTTCGATGGTTAAAAAACACGGTAAACATCTGGGTAAGCCCCGCAAAGGAGGCGATAGAAGCGCAGATACCCAAAAGAGCGTCGGATATTCCCATGCTCTTTCCCAGCGCGGCAAGAAACGAATCGGCTATCGTAAGCGCGATGAGATATTCAAGCAGCGCTTCGGCGTTATAAGCCACGCGGCTTCGTTTATAGGGCAACGTATTATAAACGTTGGTTTTCTCTGCTTGCTCAGTAAGCTCAGAGCAGGCGGTTTCTTCGGAATTCATTTTATATTCAATCCTTTCGATACAGTCATTCTCAGCAGTCACACTTTTGGATCAGAAACAAAATCGCGGTAAAACCAGATCTGATTCTCGTCAAGGGAGATCTCCTTGCCGTTCAGATATTCAAGCTCTCCTCCGTCATCCTCCCAACGGAAGCAGATATATCTGGAGTAGAGTGCCTGGAAGCGGTAGCCCTTTTTCCTATCGTCGCGGTTGACGCC
>JAFVTO010000069.1 GCA_017503165.1 Clostridia bacterium
AACGGAATAATAGAAAACTATGCATGCATCAAGGAACGTCTTATCAATAAAGGGTACCTCTTTGAGTCGGACACGGATACAGAAATCGCCTGCGGACTTATCAATGATAAATACAACGATTGCGGAGACCCATTGAAAGCCATCGCATCGGCTTGTGAGGAAATGGAAGGGTCTTATGCTTTCTGCATAATGTTTTCGGATATTCCGGACAGCATCTTCGCCACCCGAAAGGAAAGTCCTCTTCTTATCCTTCCATTTGACCGATTCACCGCAGTCTGCTCTGATCTGACGGCAATAAACGCAAACTATTCCTCGTATTATCTCCCGGAAGAAAAGGAAATAGCTGTAATACGGGAAAGCGAAAGACATTTTTTTGATTTCTACGGAAAGCAAATAATTAAACACCCAACCGTCGGAAACCACAGATCCCATTCCCACAGTCTGGACGGTTATTCAAGCTATATGGAAAAGGAGATAAATGACCAACCGGAGATCATAGAGAAGCTTCTGAGAGAATATGTAAATGACAACAAGGTCGACTTCGGTGTTACAATCCCATGCTTCAGAAAACTACGGATGATCGGCTGCGGAACCGCTTTTCATGCCGCGCTCACCGCCTCTTACTTTTTTAACGCCAAAATGATACAGTCCTCCTGTCACCTTGCATCAGAGTTCAGATACTCACCTTTTTACCGTGAATCCGACACTCTGTACGCAGTGATCTCGCAGTCGGGGGAAACCGCCGATACAGTTGCCGCAATGAGATATATTCAAAAACACGGACAAAAGGTGGTTGGCATAGTAAATGCTCCGGAATCCACCGTCGCGCGCGAGGCGGACTATGTTATTGACACTAAAGCAGATGCGGAATTAGCTGTGGCAAGCACAAAAGCATTCACCGCACAGGTAGCGATACTTGCAATGCTGTCATCCTACGCAACCGGGGATGTTGAGATACTGAATTCATTGAAAGCAACTCCGAATGCACTCAGAGAAGTTTTGGCGCACAGCGAGGATATACAGCGCGTATCCGCTTTTCTTGCAGGCTCAGAGCACGCATTTTATATCGGCAGACAGATAGACAGCGCTCTTGCCTGTGAAGGATCGCTCAAATTAAAGGAGATCACCTATATCCACAGCGAGGCGCTACCTGCAGGTGAGCTTAAGCACGGTACTCTTTCGCTGGTCACCGAGGGAACACCTGCATTGGCTCCTATAACCAACATTGATGCGCTCTCAAAAACCTCTGCCAACATCAAAGAGATCATGTCCCGCGGCGGTGTTGTTTTCACCATATCAACGCATGACAATGCCCCTATGTGCGTTCCACCCGCAAACAGGATCGTCCTTCCAAACAGTGACAGTATCACCTCTGTTTTCAGCGCAACTGCGATTATGCAACTGATAGCGCTTAGGACCGCGGAAAAGCTGAACAGAGATGTAGACAAACCACGAAATCTGGCAAAATCTGTCACAGTTGAGTAAATCAGTGCACAATCAACAAAACAAATTCGCATAATTCTAATAATTTCGTCACAATTCACACAGCGTTTTTTTAAAATCCTACTTGAAAAAAAAGTGGAAGTCGTGTATAATATATGTATATATTTTGGCTAAGGTCTGAATCGTCAGTCAATTCCACTATAAACGTCAAATCGGCAGAATAAACCCGAAACCCCAATCTCTCGGAATATTCTGCCTTTCCCTTTTTAAAGCTTTGAGAGGAAGAAACGCCGTGAAGATTCTTGAAGAAAGAATTCTAAGAGAAGGAAAGGTCCTACCCGGAAACGTTCTGAAGGTAGGCAGCTTCATAAATCACATGATAGACCCCACTCTGACGGATAAAATGGGTGAGGCGTTTTTTGAGCGCTTCAAAAACGAGGGAGTTACCAAGATACTCACCGTCGAAGCTTCTGGTATAGCAATCGCGTATGCGGCTGCGAGATATTTCGGATGTCCCATGGTTTTCGCCAAGAAGACTCAGACTTCCAATGTAAATTCCAATGTATATTCTGCTCCGGTCAAGTCCTTTACACACGGAAAGACCTACAACGTAATGGTATCGACAGATTATATCACTCACGAGGATACCGTACTTTGCGTTGATGACTTTCTGGCGGTAGGAAACGCCTTGATCGGGCTTTTTTCTATCGTAGAACAGGCAGGAGCAAAGCTTGCCGGCGCCGGAATAGCAATTGAAAAGGGCTTTCAGGGCGGTGGAGACAAGCTCCGCGATAAGGGATACCGTATTGAATCTCTCGCCATAATCGACTCTATGGAAGATTGTAAAATAGTATTCCGCCATTAATAATCTTTGTCGCAAATACAATAAAATAAAAGCCGCGAGGCTAAAAAATCGGAGGAAAAAAACATGAAGAAACTCATTGCTATCCTTCTCGTTTGCCTCACCGTTCTTCCCATGTGCCTTTCACTGGTATCCTGTGGTGGAACCGATGAAGCTGATCTGAAGGTCGGCGCGATCCTGGTAGGCGATGAAACCGAGGGTTACACGCTTGCTCACATGAACGGCATCAACGCCGCCGCCGAAGCTATCACCGGAAAGAAGATCGAGGTAGTTTACAGAAAGAGAGTTGAGGAGACCGAGGCCGCAGCCGAGGCAGCCCGTTCTCTTATTGCTGACGGATGCACTCTGATCATTTCCAACTCCTACGGTCACCAGGACTACATGCGCGAGGTTGCCGCAGAGTTCCCGAACATCCCCTTTGTTGCTATGACCGGCGACTTTGCAGCTATCTGCGGAATCTCCAACATCAGCAACGCATTCACCAAGGTATTCGAGTCCCGTTATGTTTCCGGTGTTGTTGCCGGAATGAAGCTGAAGGAGCTGGTTGATGCCGGCAAGGTTGGCGACAGCAACAAGAACGCTGACGGAACCATCAAGCTCGGTTACGTTGGAGCATTCCCTTATGCAGAGGTTGTTTCCGGTTACACTGCATTCTACCTTGGCGTAAAGTCTATTGTTGAAAATGTAGCCATGGAGGTCGTTTATACCGAGTCATGGTTCAGCGAGGCTCTCGAGGCAGAGGCTGCAAAGTATCTTATGTCCCAGGGCTGTGTCATCATCAGCCAGCATGCTGACTCCACCGGAGCTCCCAGTGCTGTTCAGTCCGCTCACGAGAAGGGCGAATACACCAATGTATACTGCGTAGGATACAATGTAGACATGCTTTCCGTTGCCCCCGATGTAGCGCTCACCTCTGCAGCTAACAACTGGGTAGTTTGCTACACCGATATGTTCACTGCAGTTACAAGCGGTCAGAAGTTTACCACCAACTGGGCAAAGGGTTACACTGACAACGCGGTTTCCATCACCGCTCTTGGAAAGGCTTGCGCTACCGGCACTCAGGCGAAGGTCGATGATGTCATCGCAGGACTTAAGAACGGAACCGTGAAGGTATTCAATACTGCGAACTTCACCGTTGGCGGCGAGGCTATAACCACCGCTAAGGTAGATATGTCTTACATGGACTTCTCCGGAGACGCCCCCAAGGTAGTATACCAGGGCGAGACTCTTGAGTGCCTGAAGACCGAGGGAGGAATCACCTATTTCGATGAATCCACCCTTCGTTCCGCACCTTACTTCAGTCTCCGTATCGACGGAATCGTCGAAAGCGATAAGAAGCTTGGCGAATAAGCGATAAGCATTTTTTCATCAAAGGGAACTGTGTCTTTTATGGCAAATCAGAAGCATTTTTTCTGATTTGCCCGACACAGCCCTTTGGTGAATTTTGTATTTATAAACATGGTGGAAACGGCTGCATGAGGCCTCTTCCGCCGTAAAGCATTAATAAAAACGATCTCATTCAATTCACAAGAAGGGGTGAAAAGCATTGAACGGTACTCCTGCCCTGAGGCTTGAAAATATCACCAAGCGGTTCGGAAGCGTCGTAGCAAACAACGGAATTACAATGGATGTCCGCAAAGGCGAGATACTTGCGCTTTTAGGAGAAAACGGAAGCGGCAAAACCACGCTTATGAATATGCTGTCCGGTATATATTATCCTGATGATGGGTCCATATACGTCGGGCAAGAAGAGGCTCATATAAGGTCACCACAGGATGCATTTGACTACGGAATAGGAATGATACATCAGCATTTCAAGCTTGTTGACGTATTCACTGCCGCGGAAAATGTAATACTGGGCATAAAGAACAACCAAAAATATGATCTGAAGCTTGTAAAAAACGAAATAAAGGATATATGCGGCAAGTACGGATTTGAGATCAATCCCGACCAGAAGGTCTATAATATGTCAGTTTCTCAGAAACAGACTCTTGAAATAATCAAGGTACTGTACAGAGGAGCGGAAATACTTATACTTGACGAGCCTACCGCTGTCCTTACTCCCCAGGAGACCGACAAGCTTTTCCAGATTCTTCGAGCGATGAGAGAAGACGGTAAATCAGTTATCATCATCACTCACAAGCTTCACGAGGTGCTTGATATATCCGATAGAGTCGCAATTCTGCGCCGCGGCGAGTACGTAGATACGGTGGATACCAAAAGTGCAACCGAGCAGACCCTTTCCGACATGATGGTGGGTAAGAAAACAGAGCTGAATATAGACAGAAGCCTTCCAGTCGATCCAAAGCTGCGACTGTCGGTAAAGAATATAACCTGCATAAACGAATACGGTCTCCCCACCCTCTCTGACGTTTCGTTTGACGTTTTCAGCGGAGAGATACTCGGTATTGCGGGCATTTCGGGATGCGGACAAAAGGAGCTTCTTGAAGCAATCGCAGGACTCCAGCGCACAGAGCCCAATGCATCGGTAATGTTTTATCCTCCCGATGCCGATGAGAAAAAAGAGCTTATTGGATGCAACCCCAAGCAGATAAGAGAGCTTGGTGTTTCCCTTTCATTCGTTCCCGAGGACAGGCTTGGAATGGGACTTGTAGGCTCAATGGGAATGACGGACAATATGCTGTTGAAAAACTACGGTGTCGGTCATTCCGCATTTGTTCAGACAAAGGATGCAAAATTGCTTGCCGAAAAAATACTCCAGGAGCTTGAGGTCGTTACTCCGGGTATAAATACTCCAGTCCGCCGTCTTTCCGGAGGTAACGTTCAAAAGGTGCTTGTGGGACGTGAAATAGCTGCATCGCCCAAGGTGCTCATGACTGCATACGCTGTAAGAGGTCTTGATATAAACACATCTTACACGATATACCGTCTGCTCAATCAGCAAAAGGAGCAGGGGGTCGCAGTAATATACGTAGGAGAGGATCTTGACGTTCTGCTTGCGCTATGCGACCGTATTTTGGTGCTCTGCGGAGGACGTGTTAACGGAATAGTTGATGCTCGAACCGCAACAAAGGAAGAAATCGGTCTGCTCATGACCAATCTGAACACCTCGGCAGTAGGTTCGGATAACACAACCAAAACGGAAAGGAAGGATACTGAAAATGGCTAAAAATCAAGCTTCGGCAGTAAAAGAACCTCTTTTCCGTGTTGTAAAACGGGATGTACCGCCCAAATGGCTTCCTTGGGCAGCAAGAGGAGGAGCCGTACTTCTTGCGCTTATTCTCAGCGCGATATTTATCGGAACCACAGCAAAGCTTAATCCGTTCGCCGCTTTTGCCACAATGCTCGAGGGTGCGTTTGGAAATTCCATCCGTATATGGAGCACTCTTAAATCCTTGATCAAGCTCCTCTGTATAGCTATTGCTCTCGCTCCCGCATTTAAAATGCGCTTTTGGAATATCGGCGCTGAGGGACAGGTGCTTATCGGAGCGCTTATGACAGCCTTCGTTATGATCTATTGCGAATCGCTGCCCGCCCCCGTTCTCTTCCCTCTC
>JAFVTO010000070.1 GCA_017503165.1 Clostridia bacterium
CCTTTCAAAGCTATTGACTTTTTTATCTATCTGTGATAGACTGTAATCGTAGTCTATTACTAATAGACACTTTATCATTCCAAAGCAGGAGGAGACAAGCGAGATGGAAGAACTGAGATTGGGAGTTGTAGAGTCGCGGTTTGCAGATATAGTTTGGCAAAACCAGCCTCTCTGCACCAAGGAATTGGTCAGATTATGCGAAATTCAATTAAATTGGAAGCGAACCACCACATATACGGTGCTGAAAAAGCTATGTGAGCGCGGTATCTTCTCTATGGAGAACAGTATAGTGACCGCAACCATAAGCAAAGAGGAATATATTGCCATCCAAAGCGAAAAAATGGTCAACGAAAGCTTTGGCGGCTCCCTCCCCGCCTTTATTGCTGCGTTTGGAACGCGAAAAAAGCTCTCCGAGGATGATGTCCGTGAGATCCGTCGCCTGATAGCTTTGTTTACCGACTCGGAAAACTGAGCGAAAGGAGCTATATCACTATGGAAGAAATATTTCTCAAGCTGTTTAACATGAGCATTTCCGCTATATGGCTGGTAATTGCAATTCTGCTTCTGCGCAATTTACTTAAAAAGGCACCAAAGGCAATCCATGTCTGCCTTTGGGCGCTGGTCGGGCTCCGTCTTTTGATACCGTTCTCTTTTGAAAGCGCGCTCAGCGTTATTCCAAGCGCGGAAACCGTTCCGACTGATATTCTCTACCAGAGTGCGCCCAAGATACAAAGCGGTATTCCGATACTTGATTCCGCAGTCAATCCGATAATCTCGGAGTCGCTGGCGCCACAGCTCGGCGATAGCGTAAACCCCATGCAGATAATCACCTTTATCGCATCGGTTATCTGGCTCATCGGAATTGCTTCAATGATTATTTACGCGGTTGTAGCTTACCTACGACTAAAAATGACCGTTCGTGTATCGATTTGCGCCCAAGATAACGTCTGGATTTGCGACACCATAAGCTCGCCGTTCATTCTTGGACTTATCCGACCGCGTATATATCTGCCGTCAAATATCTCGGAGCAAAGCGCCGAATACGTTATATCTCACGAAAGAGCGCACCTGCGTAGGCTGGATCACCTTTGGAAGCCGCTGGGGTTCCTTATTCTTTCCGTCTATTGGTTTAACCCCCTACTTTGGCTCGCTTACGCATTGCTTTGCAGGGATATCGAGCTTGCCTGCGACCAAAAGGTCATATCGACGATGGAAACGGAGGACAAAAAGGGATATTCCGAGGCTCTGCTTTCCTGCGGAGCCAGACAAAGGATGATCACAGCCTGCCCCTTAGCATTCGGAGAAATGGGTGTCAAGGACAGAATTAAGTCTGTTCTCAGCTATAAGAAACCGACTTTGTGGATAATTATTGCGTCAATACTCCTCGTTATTGCTACAGTCGCCCTATTTTTGACCGATCCGTTGGTGGAAAAATCGTATTCAGAAAAGCTACTGAAGATCCGTACCACACACCTAAGCGGCTTTGAAGCCTCCGAGCCGTATAATAAATATTATCCCATTAAGGCTGGCTCGGGGGCAGTCTTGCCCTGCGATACCGTCGGGGTATGTGACGTCAGCTTTACAATTTCGAAAATACGGCCCGACTCTCTGGTAATATTGCTCTCCGATGAGCTTGAAATGCACAATGCCGAGGGCGGCTATGAAGCGGTAACGGAATTCCTACTTATGAAGGGGGACTCCGTTTGCTTGTCTACTCCCACCGACGGCGGAGGAGAATCGTACGTTATTTCAATCGTCGATGCAATAGACGGAGTAACCGAAGTCAACACAACACTCTCACCCCCGATCAATTTCTCATACATTGGTATAGACGGTAATATATACTATTTAAAAATAACGGACTTTTATGAAATGGAAGAAATAACCGCGCGACTTCTTGATGTCAGAGCAGAAAACGGTGATCTGATCTTTGACGTAGCTCGAATAAACAATTCGGGAAAGGTTTTCCAGCTTGGTTACACCTATGCTCTCAATAAGATGGTGATTGACTATACGAATAATGTAGCTTTAGTCGGAAAACCGGAGACGTTATTCTCAGACGGAAAAGAAGTCATCACCTCATACAACGTAAACGAGGAATTCAACACCGCCCACACGACGGGAGAATACTGGCTGAGCGGAATCGGATTTGTCATACGCTTCACTGTCTCAGAAAAACCCTTTGAGACTACTTATATAGAGTGCGATTCCGCAAGCTTTGATATTGACGGAGACGGTAAGGACGAGATCTGCTCTGTCGGACTGACCAACTACGGACTATTCTCCTTCACCTTTGCCGTCCGCGAGGTAGGTCAAGCGGAAAACCGTCATTTCTCCGTTTTTTATACCGATCCGATGCGCGATCTCAGCTTTGTCAAAAACGCCGGAAGCGGCAAGGTTCAATTACAGGCGGTCTCGGACAGTGACGGCAGTACCATGCTTTTTGATCTGGCTATTAAAAACGGACGTATAACTATCACAAGGAACGGCATTGAGATCGGCAGACTCGACTGAACGCTCACAGCGAAAAACTAAAAGAATACTGAAAGGCTCGCAACGTACAAAGTCCCCAATTTAACATTTAAACAGAAAAAAACGACTTGGGCAGAATGGGTGATGTTCTTATCGGAGAATTTGAAAATCTCACTAAGTGCGAGCATCGCATTTGACCGGTCAAATGCTTTATGGAATAAGAAGCCCAAGCCCTTATAACAAGCAGAAAGAGGAAACAAATCGGTTTCATAGCCGAAATGTTTCCTCTTTTCTGTCGGGCGATATGTTTGCTTTGCAAACGCGATATACCTCGCTATGCTCGGTGCGATATATCGGTCGCTTCGCTCCAA
>JAFVTO010000071.1 GCA_017503165.1 Clostridia bacterium
CAGGGTCGTCACCTGTTACCATTACCAGATTTGCGGGATCAAGGTTAACAGCAACGCCCTTAGAGCTAAGACTGTCAAGAAAGTTTTTGAGGTTGATAGCGGTTTCGGGGCCGGTTTCCACTGCAAAATGCGCTTCCATTGCGTCAGCTGCCTCGGCGAGCTCGCGGCAAGCAGCCTGCATGATAGCATATCTGGGGTTGTTTACGTCGGTGGGCACAACTCCGATGTGGGTAGTGACTACGTCGGTCTCCATATCCTTTGCCAGCTCCAATATTCTCTTGGATTTTTCAATAAGCTCGGGATTCTTCTCGGCGTTACCGAATCCGTGTCCCAGGTCACCGCAGATGGCACTTACCACAAGTCCCTGGTCCTTTATGAATTTAAGAAGCTCTTTTCTCTTGTACTTATCAAGATTTTCGGGGGCGTTTTCACCCTTTGTGGAATACATCTGGAAGCCCTGTGCTCCAACCTCGGCTACCTTTTTTATTGCTTCCCTGGTGGGGAGACGGAATGAATCCATCATTGCTCCTATTGGAAATTTATACATTTTATCTGTTTCCTTTCTGAGTGATTTTTGAAAAAATGGCGTAATAACAGTTAAAAAACCGAAATATCGGGAATTGTAGCGTTTTAGAGACTTAAAGTCAGCCTATGGTGAGTTCCGCGAAGAACTCGGGACGGTGATAATCGGGCTGAGGTGTATTTATGGGAAAAGCAGATGCGTAATATTGACCGGTAGGCTTTTCATCAGCGCAGCAGTAGAAGTTTGCCTTGATAACGTCGCCGCTTTTAAGCTCACTCTTACCGTATATTGCCTCAATGTGGGGGAGGGTTACTATAAACATAGCCTCCCAACCCTCGCTTGATACCGAGGTGATGGGATCGGTGGGAGGGACTCCGTTTTGTCTGGGGAATACTCTGCCGTGTCTGCCTGTTCCGAAGCCCTCGTGGAGAGCGGCAAAGGGATTGATCTCAAAATTCAGATATCCTTTACCGGATTCGGGAGCGAAATCAATAAACGCTTCAAGGCAGCTGTCCAGGCATACCATTCCGTCAGGGGTGTTAACTCTGGCGATCAGATCAGTTTCGGATGAAAGCAGTCGCACTGCCAGTCCCTTTCCGTCAACGTATGCGAGATTGACCTTTACGGTGGGAGCAGGCGCGTAGCCTTCCCAGTTTATGCAGGAAACGGGAATTTCAAGATATGTGTCAAAGAAATCTGCCAATGTTTCTATCTTAGGTACTGTTAGCATCAGACCATTACCTCCCTATGCTGCTCGGCGGATGCGTACAGAGCCTCCATGATGCGTTGAGTCTTTATATTGACCTCTATGTGTGATGGGAGCTTTTCCTGAGTTACGGAGTCGCGTACAAAGGCGTTTATCTCGTTTTGGAACATATCACTGTTGACAACGTCGATCTCCTCGGTCGTCAGCTTGCCGTCCTTTACGCCGTAGACCTTGAACTTGCCGCCGTACCACAAACGAATGCCTGCCTTGGTGCCCATGAAGTCGATATAACGTCCGTCTTCCTCGCCGATATTTTGCGCCCAGGCTCCGTGGAGCGTGATAACCGGACCGTTGGTGCGGATTATGCCGGAGATGGATTCCTCGACATCACAGGTTCCATCATATTTCGGCGGACCTGCCCACATTTTTTCGTAAACGTATTTCTCCATTGGATTACCCAGCTTGGAGAAGGTCTCTGCGCTGGCAGTCAGTGGAGTAGGATCTCCGCAACAGTACATAACGATATCAAGGTAGTGCACGCCCCAGTCTATCAGAACTCCACCGCCTGCAATGTCCTTGGTGGTGAATGCGCCACCAAGCCCCGGAATTGAGCGGTGGGCGCGGAAGGAAACGTAAACGTGGTAGATGTCACCGAGCGCGCCGGAATCAATGATCTTCTTGATCTCGCGGACATTATCGTTAAAGCGGTTTACAACTCCTATGTTGAGTATTTTTCCGTATTTCCTTTGTGCTTCCAGCATTGCCTCAGCCTCGGCAAGAGTACGCGCCGCAGGTTTTTCGCAGAGAACGCTCTTGCCGGCCTTAAGTGCGGCAACTGATATTTCTTTATGTGCGTAGTTTGGAGTACAGACTGAAACGGCTGTTACCTCAGGGTCGTTCAGCGCGTCGTGATAGTCCGTGATAGCTATACCGCATCCGTATTTGGCGACTGCGTCAGTAGCTCTTTGGGGAATGATGTCGCAAAAATACTTTATCTCTGCTTCATCGCAATTCATATAGCTTGGTATATGTGCGGAATTTGCAATAGTACCGCATCCGATGACGGCAACCTTGATCTTTTCCATTTAAAAGCCCTTTCCTTTCATTGAATAATTGCTACTTTATTTGTTGGATACCAATGAGCCTCGTATATATTATGCATTAAAAAAGCTTGTTTGTCAATAACAATAAGCGTTTTTATTCGTTGTTTTATTCGATTTTATTCTGTTTTTATCGGTTAATTGTCAGGAGTTTTAACTGCTTTTACGTTTCAGAGCGTCAGCAGGAAGTTTGCTATGCGTTCCGCCATACGCTCATGTCCCGCATCGTTGGGATGCAAGCCGTCCGGGCAGAAATTTTCTCTTATAGCCTTTACCCTTGGCTGTATGCCCGACACTGACCAGAGATCCATTACCGGAAGGGAGTAGAATTCAGCCACACGGCGGATCATATTTACGTATTCGAGGAGAGGCAAGTGGTTACCGACACTTGGAACATCCTCACTTGCGCGGTGCAGAGGCGTCATAATAACGATCACCGCATCCGGGTATTTGGTTATCAGACTGCTCATAAGTGTATGGCAAGCTCCGCAGAAGGTATCCGGAGTTCTGTCTCCGAATTCCCCGAATGGGGCGTCTCCGTGACCGTAATCGTTTGTTCCGCCGAAAACTACAATAAGATCCGCGTCACCGTCCATCTCACCGACTCTGCTGCAGAAATCCAGATCTGCACGGGGATTATCGCTGGGCTTATACTGCTTTGCAAGCCTTGTTGCGCTGATGCCGTAATTTCTGGAAGCGGCAAGGCAGTATTTTTTGGCGATAAGCTGATGGAATGTCTTGTCGGGTGAGCTTGTGCCTACACCCTCGGTTATGCTGTCTCCTAAAAAGTTTGCTTTGATACCATTGAGCTCCATATCAGTAAAAACTCCTTTTATTTTCCGTTTTTAGTTTATCAGAAATTCTGCCCGTTCCAGCCCCAACGGTCGTATTCGCCGTATTTTACATATACGCGATCTTCCGGGATGTTCAGCTTTTTTGAGATCAGGCGGCAGGTAGCTGCGGTGAGAGCGTCATATTCCTTATCGGACGCACTTCCGAATATCTGTATCTCCACCATTGCTGTGGGAGCATCGCTTCCGGCGAAATACATTTTGCTGTTTTCCGTAAAGTTGAGCATAAGCCAGCTTTCGGTTTTGCCTCGGATCAGGGTTATTGCCTTTCCAAGCTCTGAGGCGAGCTCCTTCTCTGTTTTTGGGGGGATGGGCACGTTTACGGTTGTGTTGATGTATGGCATAATATTCCTCTTATCCTTTCCGTATTATACAAATGTTGAAATGCGTTGGTAAGAAATATCGCACAGACGTGCGATGGCTTTGGCGGCACCGTTATGAGCGGCAGATTCGGTCACTGTGTCACACATTACCTTGATCTCATCCGGGGCGTTACCCATTGCAATTGACGTAGCGCAGTATTCAAACATGGATACGTCATTCAGTGAGTCTCCAATGGCAACGGTAGAAGAATGGGGAATACATAGAAGCTTCTCAACTATCTCCGCTGCCTTTCCCTTACTGTAGCCCTTGGGAACGATCTCAGTATAATTTTTGTGAAAATAGGTGTCGAATCTGTCCGAGATCATTTCCGCCGTTTGATTGGTGAGAAAGCTTCTGTCGTACGTTGCGAATTTCTGGATCCGGATTCCCGGAAAAAGCGAACGGATCTCGGCTACGCTTGAATAAGGAATGTTTCGGATCCCCTCCCAATTTCTGTTAATGCCGTGGTAATAGATGGCGTTGGTGCCTTCAAGCAGAAGACTGAGCTCCGGCTGATTTTTCAGTATCAGCTCAACGGTCGTGAAGAGAACTTCCGTTGGCAGTATATTCTCGTATATGGTTTCGCCGCGGTAAATGATATTGGTTCCGCATCCGCTGCATAAGCCGTCGAAAATATCTATGGGGAAATATTTGCGATCAATGTTTGACGTGGGGCGAGCGGTGTTTATAAAAAATCGGTGTCCCTTTTTCTGCGCCTCGGTCACCACTGAAATAAGCTCTTCGGTGGGAGATCTGCTACCCCACAGGAGGGTTCCGTCGATATCCAGAAAAAATGTATATGTCATTGTCGTGGGATCTCCTTTGGCGTATGTTGGTGGATGAGTTTTTGGGGGAGAAAACGGCTGAATCAATCTGCAAGATGCTCCTTTAAAATATCGTAAGCCGCATTCCGGATGATAGGATGTATCATCTCATAAGCGCTTCCGTGGCCGAGGACCTGCTGGGCGTAGAAAAGGGATAGCTTGTTCTCGGGATCTATGAAAACATAGGATGCTGCCGCTCCGTCCCAGCCGAATTCGCCGATCGGAGACTTTGAATCTGCCGCATCTGCGTCGATCAGACTGCGTACTCCGAAGGCATAGCTGTATCCCGGCTTGTTTGCACACTTGCGCTTGAAATCCGAAAGACAGTCGGGGGAGAGCTGAGGCGTGCGCATCAGATCAACGGTTTCCGGCTTGAGTATTTGCGCTCCGTTTGCGCCGGTGCCGCCGTTTGCCATGGCATCGGCAAAAATCGCATAATCTTCCACAGAGGATATCATACCGGCTCCTCCGCTCTCGTAGTTATCGGTAAGTCGGTAAGCGCAGTTTTTGGGAACGCTTACAAATTTGTTATTTTCAAGGCGGTACTGAGCGGTTAGGCGCTCCTGCTGCTCGATGTTCGGGAAGAAGCAGGTATCCTTCATGTCGAGTGGCCCCCAGATATTTGCCCTCATGTAATCTCCGAAGGTCATGCCGCTTACGACCTCGATTATTGCGCCTAATACATCGTGGCAAAGACTGTAGTTGAAATGGGTGCCGGGCTCGAATTGCAGGGGCTTTTCAGCTATTGCGCGAACCACCTCACGAGTGGATGCCAGATTATTGCTTTCTGCCTTTACTCGGCGAATTGCAGGGGCATTGAGGTCATAATCGAGACCGCCGCACATACTGAACAGATGACGCACTGTCATTATATTTTTGCAGGGAGTTACTGCGCCGTTTGTGTTCACCGTAAGATTTTTGTACTCCGGAAGATACTTGTGAACCGGATCGTCGGGGGAAAGCAGACCGCGCTCTATCAGCTGCATTGCCGCCGTGCAGGTCATTACCTTGCTGGCTGAGTAAAGTATGTATAAATCGTCGGGGGAGGTCGCCTTTTGGCATTTATCGTCGGAATACCCAGAGCAATGGTGGTATATCTCCTTGTGGCAGTGCCTGATGCTGATCTCAGATCCGGGAGTTCGCATCATATCGAGAAACTGAGTTAGCTGTTTTTTGTTCATGTCTTTTGCGTTCCTTTCAGTTCGGCATAATTTGTATTGAAAAACAGGGTAACGGGTTATTCTTCGCTGTTTAGAAGCTTTTCAAGCAGCTCATTCATTTTTACGGGATCGGCTTTTCCGTGTGTCAGCTTCATGCACAGTCCCATGAGCATTTTTTTAACGTTTGTCTTTCCTGAGCGGTAATCCGCGATAAGCGCGGGGTTTTCGCTCAGTACGCGATACACCGTTGCTTGGATCACTGACGGATCGTTTATCTGCGCAAGATCGTTTTCACGAACATATTCGCGGGGTGAGGTGCCACGCATATAAGCTTCGTCAAGCACCTTCTTGGTGACAGATGAATTGATCTCTCCGTCTCCGCTCATATCTGCAATTTCAGCCATTGCAGCAGGAGACAGGGGAATCTCCTCGATATCCGCCGGGAGCAATCTGAAAAGCTGAGAAATAGTGAGATTTGCCGCAATCTTGGGGTATTTGGACATTTCCGCTACCGCTTCAAACCAGTCTGCTACCGTCCTATTGCTCACAAGAACGTCTGCGTCATAGTCAGATATTCCGAATTGCTCCGAATAACGCTTTTTGCGGCTGTCAGGCAGCTCCGGAAGCTGCGGACGTATCCCGTCTATCTGGTCGACGGTGAGAATAATTGGCGGTAGATCCGGCTCGGGGAAAAAGCGGTAATCAGCCGCATCCTCCTTTGCGCGCATCGTATATACTTTTCCGGTATCCGTATCGAAGCGCAGGGTTTCCCGTATTATTTGCCCGCCGCGCTCAAGGGTGTTTACCTGGCGGATGTATTCTGCCTCAATAGCCTTGCGGATAAAAGCAAATGAATTGAGGTTTTTGATCTCGGTGCGAACCCCAAGTCGGGATTGACCGATTTTTTTGACCGAAAGATTAACGTCACAGCGCAGAGCGCCCTCGTTCATTTTGCAGTCTGATACTCCTGCATACACCAGGACTGAGCGAAGCTTTTTTACATATGCCTCGGCTTCTTCCGGGGAGCTTATATCCGGCTCGGATACTATTTCGAGTAAAGGGACTCCGCAACGGTTGCAGTCTATCATGGTGCCGTTTAACGGATGGTGTATCAGCTTTCCGGCATCCTCTTCGATGTGTATACGGGTGATACCGATTCTTTTGTTGCCAATATCTATCCACCCTCCACGGCAGATCGGTATATCAAACTGAGAGATCTGGTATGCCTTGGGAAGATCGGGATAGAAATAGTGCTTTCGGTCGCACCTTGAAAATGAATTGATCTCACAGTTGGTGGAAAGTCCGGCTTTTACCGCGTATTCCACTACTTTTTTATTAAGAAATGGCATAGCTCCGGGGAGTCCCATGCAGACGGGGTAGACCTGCGTGTTCGGTTCAGCTCCGAAGGCGGTGGGGCAGGAGCAGAAGATCTTGGATTCGGTGGAAAGCTCAACGTGGACCTCAAGTCCAACTACAAGCTCATAATCCTTTATCAGCTTCATCTTGCGCTCACCTCCGCTTCAAAGCTTCTTGCTACTCGCAAAAGAGTTTTCTCGTCATAGGGTCTGCAGATGATCTGCATTCCTATAGGAAGCCCATCGGAGGTTGTTCCGCATGGAACGGAAATAGCCGGAAGTCCGGCAAGACTTGCCGGAACGGTATAAATATCACCGTTGTATTGATCTACCGGAGAGAGAAAGTCCCTTTCTATCTTGAATGCAGGGGTGGGGGTTACCGGCGCGATCAACGCATCGCACTGATGGAACACGCTGTCAAATTCGGTGCGTATAAGCCCGCAGACCTTTAATGCCTTTTGGTAGTAATCAGAATAATGCTCCTTGCTGAGAACGTAGGTTCCAAGCAGGATGCGGCGCTTGACCTCGTCCCCGAAGCCTTCGCTTCTTGAGCAGATATACGTTTCCTCTATGCTGTCAGACGGAGCGGATGAGCGATGACCGTATCGCACGCCGTCGTAGCGCGACAGATTTGAGGAGGCTTCAGCCGAGGATATAACGTAGTAAGCTGGCAGGGCGTATTTCAAGCTCGGTAGGTTAACGTTTACTATGGTTGCGCCGAGTGAATTATAGGTTTTTACCGCGTTATCAACAGCAAGGCTGATTTCCCGGGTTATATCCTTCCCGAAAAACTGCGGAGCAATGCCCAAGCGCAATCCCCGAATCCCCGAGTTTATGTCCTTGGAGAAATCAATGGGGGGAAGCTTAGCGAGCGTTGCGTCGTGAGTATCACGGGCACTCACGTCGGTAAGGGCATTCAATATCAGCGCGCTGTCGCTTACTGTGCGCGAGATAACACCTATCTGATCGAGAGATGAGGCAAATGCGATAAGTCCATAGCGGGAGATTCTTCCGTAGGTTGGCTTAAGTCCGACTGCGCCGCAAAAAGCCGCAGGTTGACGAACAGAGCCTCCGGTGTCGGTGCCGATGGCATAAGGTGCTTCTTCGGAGACTACTGCCGCCGCGCAACCTCCTGAGCTGCCGCCCGGTACGCGCTCACGGTCGAGTGGATTCCTGGTAAGTCGAAATGCTGAAGTGCAGCAGGAGGAGCCCATGGCAAATTCGTCCATATTCAGCTTGCCGAGCATTACTGCGCCCTGCTCGGAGAGCGCTTTAACTGCGGTAGCGGAGTAGGGAGGAATAAATCCCTCAAGCATTTTCGATGCGCAGGTGGTCGGAACACCCGCTACGCAGAGGTTGTCCTTATATGCGGTCGGCACACCGCACAGAGGGCGCGCATTACCCTTTGAAAGCAGAATATCCGCGCGTTTTGCCGCGGATAATGCTATTTCTGCGGTCACTGTCAGATATGCGCCGAGATCACCGTCGGATTCTTCGATTTTGCTGAGATATGCCTCGGTAAGCTCCTGAGATGAAATCCATTTTTCGGAAAGAGCGAGAGATAACTCGGTTACAGAAAGGCCGAGGATGTTTTGTTTTGCAAAACTCATTGTATTCCGTTCCCTTTCACCCTTATTCGATGACACGGGGAACGGTAATATATCCGTCCGTTACCGTGGCGGAGTTCATAAGCATTTGCTGTCGGTCAAACAGAAGCTCCGCCTTGTCCTCCCGCAGAGGTAGTTGAGGAGCAGAGCAATTCCCGGACTCGTGTAAGCTTTCGGTATCCGCTTCGGAAAGGAGGCTGACGAATTCCAATATTTTTTGCATTTCTTCCGCCAGGCGCTGCTTTTCGCTGTCTGTCAATCGTAGTTTTGCCAGTTTACTTACGCGTTCAACTTCTGCTTCGGTATAATCAAGGGGGTTCATATATTTCTCCGTTTATTTATAACTTATTATTCCACCATAATTATACACGATTAAGAGGATTTGTCAAGCATTTTTCATAAACCCGGTACTTATGAATAACGGTTGACTTACGGTAATTTGTGCTGATACCGAATAAGCTTGAATGACGGTAACAGGTGAGAATTACTTGCGCTGTTCACAAATTTTGTATTGTAATTTTAAATAAAATGCTGTAAAATACAAAGAGTGTGACATTTAATCCTTGAAATACACTTATGTGTATAATTACAATGAAAGTGCAGACAGATGATAAGTAATAAAAAAAGCGGAGAATTTATATCGGGAGTCAATTCGGGTATTCCGATCGCCCTTGGTTATTTATCGGTATCCTTTGGCTTCGGTATCAGCGCAGTCAGCCGAGGTCTTTCTCCTTTTGCGGCGGTGTTGATCTCCTTGACTAATCTTACCTCGGCAGGACAGGTAGCCGGACTGGAAATAATAGTTACGGCGGGAACGCTGATAGAAATGGCTTTGGCTCAGTTGACCATCAATGCCAGGTATTTTATGATGAGCCTTTCCCTTTCCCAGAAAATTCCTTCAAATTACCGCGTGATCCATAGATTGCTGACCTCCTTTGGTATAACGGACGAGGTGTTCGGAGTTGCCGCATCGCGGAAAGAACCCTTGACCACCCCGTTTATGTACGGATTGATATTGCTTCCCTTTATAGGTTGGAGCATGGGAACGCTTATGGGCGCGGTTGCGGGAAATATTCTTCCCGATAGCATAAAAGCCGCTCTCGGTATTGCTATTTACGGTATGTTTGTGGCTATTGTGGTTCCCCCTGCCAAAACTGACAAGGGCTGTCTTACCGCTGTTTTGGTGGCGATCGCGCTGAGCTGTATTATTGCTTACGTTCCCTTGTTCGATTTTATAACCTCGGGATTTTCCATTATTATCTGTGCGCTGTGTGCGTCAGCCGTAGCGGCGTATTTCTTCCCGATAAAGGATAGCGACGGTGAAGGGCAGGAGACATCGGCGGAAGGTGAGGTCACAGACAATGCAGATAACTCTTGAAATATGTGTTTACATACTTGTTATGGCGGTGGTGACTTACCTTTTGCGTATGATACCCATGACATTTTTCAGAAAAAAGGTAACGTCCCGATTTATCCGAAGTATGCTTTACTATCTTCCTTACGCAGTGCTGAGCGCTATGGTGATACCCGCGGTGTTCTCGTCAACCGGTAGCATGATAACTGCGGCTGCCGGATTGGTCGTAGCATTGATATTGGCACTCTTTAACCGTTCCCTTATTACAGTGGCGTTAGGCGCAAGTGCTGCGGCTTACATTGCCGGCCTTGCGTTGCTTTATTTGATGTGAGTATGCCGAAAGGCAATGCTGAATATTAAAAGCTCGCGGTAGATCCATGGGATTTGCCGCGAGCTTTTGTTGGTTATCGGGTAAGATATTCTGTTATTTCGTTTAGATCATTGAATACAAACGTTGGCTTTACCGGGCTTTTTTGAAGATCTTCTTCAGTGGATTCTCCGCTCAGAACCAGAACAGTATTGAACCCGGAGTTGATGCCGAAAAGGATATCGGTGTGGAGTCGGTCGCCTACCATAGTGATCTCATGTGAATGCAGACCTGTGGCGCGCATGATCTCTGTTCCCGCAAGCGAATTTGGCTTTCCTATAACGGCATCGGGGAGTCGTCCGCCTGAGGATGCCTCAAGCAGCTTGATAAAGGAGCCGACATCCGGCATATAAATATCGTCTGTGGGACATACGGTGTCCGGGTGGGTGGCAATATAGACTGCACCACGCACTATCATTTCGTTTGCCTTTTTCAGCTTTTCGAAGGTTAGAGTGGTGTCGTAAGCCAAAAGAACAATATCGGCATTTTCCTCAACCAGTCTGAGACCGCTTTCCGCAAGAGTCCTCTTTACCGGGTCTGTTGCCACGGCGTATACGGTTTTGTCCGGATAATTGGCGTTTATATAGCTGACCGTTGCCATAGCGGAGGTATACACAGTATCACGCTCATCAAATAAGTTGATGCGTTGTAGCTTTTTTACATATTCGTCGCGAGTCTTTGAGGAGTTGTTGGTGAAGAAATAGATCTGTATTCCTTTTTCGCGACAAAGATTCAACGTGTTTACCATGTCTCCGATAGGAGCTTCGCTCAGATATATAGTTCCGTCCATGTCAAGAACCAGACATTTGGTTTTTGACATGATTTCCTGTATAATGGCTTTTTCCCGCTTCATGATAGATCCTTCCGTCCGTTTCTGTCTGTGTTGGGATATACTGTGCGATATTATCTGGATAAAAGCAAATACTGTCCCGGGAGAGCGCGACTTGGTTCTCAAGCGCTCTCCGTCTTTATTTGCAGCCTTAATGCCGATACTTATCTGTTTTTTAGTCCCTCGAAAACAGCGACCAGGTTTTCTGTGGGAGTGCCGGCTTGAACGTTATGTATTGAATTGAACACGAAGCCTCCGTCGCGTCCAAAGATCTCACAGCGACTTTTTACCTGCTCGCGTATCTCATCAGGTGAACCAAAGGGCAGAAGATGCTGAGTATCAACCCCGCCGCCCCAGAATACGATATCTTTGCCGTATTTCTGCTTCAAGAGCACAGGATCCATTCCGGTAGCGGAGCACTGAACGGGATTCAATATGTCAAATCCCGATTCGATGAGTAACGGTATAAAGGGCTCGATGGCGCCGCAGCTGTGCTTAAAGGTCTTCCAATTTGTATTCTCGTGTATCCAGCCGTTTACCTTCTTATAAAATGGCATATAAATATTTCTGAATGTATCGGTTGAGCAGAATGTGGAGATCTGAGTGCCGAAATCCGTTCCGCATATAAACAGAACGTCGATCATATCTCCCGCTCTTTCCTTAAGCTTTGCGAGATTTTCCAGCGCTATATCCGTCTGCTTGTCGAAAACATATTTAACGTAATCCGGAGCGGTCGCTGTTGCCATATACCATTCGGCTACGTCGCGTACACCCTTGGGGTTTTTGAGGGTGAGTCCCGGAACCAGCGCAATGTCTCCGAGGGCTGTACCGCCGAAGCTGACCACCACGCCTCTTCCGGTATTGTATGCTTTTTTGATATCCTCAGTAAATTCGTCAAGGACTTCGTCGGTTGTATAAGAGAACTCTTCAAGGTTGTCGTTGGGATCAAGATCCTCTATATCGTCAAAGGGCTCCTGTCGTGAGATCGCATCGAAATAGTAGCCGTTCTTCGGCATTTTTGCGCAAGGCCTTGCAGATGTGTCTCCGCAGGGATGAATATAGTGATTGCCTTCTCCGTCCTTTGTCATGTTCATGCCGCCGGGAATAAGAACGGTCGCTCCGCTGTCGGTCCGCCATTCCTTCCAATCCGAGATCGGAATACCGAACATATTTTTTCTGCCGCCAACACCCTCGGTGTCGATTCCGAGAGCCTGCCTGAGGTCATCCTCGATAAGACCGAGCATCTGATAAGGCTCATAGACCTTTATGGGGTGCTTTTCAAGACCGTAGTATTCCCTAAGTGCGGCAACGCAGGAAAAGTGCATTCCTGTAACGGTAGTTGCTCCGAAATCAAGGGGGATTTTGTCGGTCTCTTTGTGATTAAGCGCATCGAGTAAACGTTTTTTTGAGGTCATAATCATTTCTCTTTCTTATTTTATTTTATTTTGGGGCTCCGTCTCATGAATTACTAATCAGACGTCTGCTGTGACATAGCATTGATTAACGCGGTCGTTACTCAGACCAGCGAGTTACTTTTTCAACTATTTCCTCAGCCTTGTCGCGGCTGGAAGCCCATACGGACATACATACTCCCGTAGGATCTATGCTCTTTATCAGTCGCTCGGCACCTGCCATATCCCCCTCGTGTATGCCACCGAGAAGAACCAGGTTTTTCTTTTTGTCCTGAATCTTTTTGTAAAGATCGAACCATTTTTTATCGTAAAGCGGTTTTTCTCCGGCGCCCGATGTCCACTGGATTCCGGTAAGACCCGGGATATCAAGCAGTATATCAACGTGTGGAAGCTCTCCGGGGCCGTCGAGATGGTATATGGAGCGGTCCATATGGTTTACTTGCTGTACCAGACCGGGAAGCACGAACTCCTCAAACTGCTTGGGAGAAATCATCGCGGAAAAATCGCACTGGATAGGAAACCATGGCTTTTCCGAGGGGATATTCATCCAATTATTGTAGGGTAGTCCTGCCTTGCGTATTGCCTCCAGCTGCAAGTCGAACGCCTTGAGCCAAATCTCGGTTACTTTCGCGGTAAAGCTTTTGACTTCATCGGAATAGTCGTAAAGGTCATACAAAAGCATCTCTGTTGAGCGCAGAGAAGCCACTATGTCCATTATGCCGCCCAGGTCGGTGATGGAAAAGCTGATGTCGGGATCTGAGGCATACTTGCTTTGAAGACGGGTCAGATGCTGCCACATTTCGCTTTGCTCGTTAAACTTGATCTCCGGGGGATTTTCCCAGTCGTCCACTATGGGTTTGCGATCAAACCAGACAGTGTCCGGAGCGAGCACATAGCTACCGCCAATGCATGCGGCAAGGCAGCCCGGGCCTAAGTTGGGGAACAGACAGGGGATTCCCTCAGCCATATAACCCTTTACTCCCAGATTATGCTTGTGAGCTGCTAAATTATAATTCTCGTCCAGCCACTGTTCCTCCAGGCTTATGGGGGCTCTGTAGGGGGTTGCGCCCTCTATGGGGTAGGCAAGGTCCATGATTGGACGGGACGTGTTCGTTCTTTCCCAGAACTTTTCATATTCTGCCAATACTGAACGATACTTTTTCTTGAACATGGTGCTTATCCTTCCTGCTTGTATTATTACGGGGATGCTCAGAGCATCTCTCCGGTTATAACAGTATTGTCGGTGTAGATTATATCCGTTTCTGGTAATCTTTTGTTGACAAGGTAGTTAAACAGAATTTTTATCGGTCTGTATCCCTGCTCAAAGGGATTTTGGAAAATACTAAAATCAAATGTTCCGTCCATGAGCCCTTCCCGGACGGATGGCAACAGATCGTTCACTACCACGCGGTAACGTTTTCCAAGCTCGCAAAGCACAGAATAGAATGCCTCTGCACTTGCTGAGGCTACGTAGATACCGTCTGTATCGGGATGCTTTTTCAGTGCATCCATGACGCGGGAATAGGTAAGGGCTTTATCATCGTCAGTCTCGACTACCTCCGAAACGGTTATATCCCGCCCGGAAGCTTTCAGTGCATCTGTAAATCCCGAAACCCGCTCTCTGTGAGCCTTGTATTTGCTGTTTCCGGATACTATCAAAATCCTTCCGGTGTCATCACGCAGCATTTTCAGCATCAATGACGCGGCAATTCGCCCACTTTTGTATAGATCCTGTCCGACAAAGCATATTCGTCCGCAGTCCTTTATATCTGTATTGAAGGTTACGAAGGGGATTCCGCGGTCCGTCTTTGCTTTTATACATTCCCTTATATCATCGCTGTCTCCCAACGCCACCGCAAATGCGTTGCTCTCATTTTCTGAAATCAAGCGGATTATCTCAGCATT
Source organism: Clostridia bacterium (assembly GCA_017503165.1). Classification (GTDB taxonomy): domain Bacteria; phylum Bacillota; class Clostridia; order Oscillospirales; family CAG-272; genus SIG673. The sequence goes on from JAFVTO010000071.1 coordinate 14,357, forward strand.
GCTTTTTCCGTTTGTATATATGCAGGAAAATGAAATATTGTAATCACTCAGCTCCGCCAGCGCCGCTTGTATGCCCTTCATTACGTCGGAAAAAAAGGGGTTATCCGGGAGCACTGCGCAAATGGAATATTCCCTTTTGCTGAGAGCCAAGGCTCTTCCCGCAGTGTTTGGGCTGTATTTAAGCTTTTCGATGGCGGCAAGCACCCTTTGTCTTGTTTCAGGCTTTACATTCGGTTTTCCGTGCAGTACCCGATCTATGGTTCCTCTGGATACTCCAGAAAGCTCAGCTATCATTTTTTGCGAGATCTTCATAAGCCTTCTGTTCCTTTCACTGTTTGAGTGCGACAAAGCATACACGTTTGGATTTGAGGCGTATTTGCCTATTGTGCACTTTTGTGCTCGTGCACAATTGCTTTTTTCATAATTATATCACAGAATATCTTATTTGTCAAGGGGGCGCCCCAATAATCTGCGACAATAATCTGCGACTTTACTGTGCTAAGCAATGATAGCTTTGGCTCACGGAATATCGGCTTCGGAGCCTCGGGATGGCACAGGTTTATATAGCATTCCTGCATGCCGACAAAAAAAGCGACAGCTCTTATCTCGGTGTAAAGATAAAAAGCCGTCGCATTTTATTGCGCGTAGTATTAGCATTGGTTCAGTGCAGAGAGCGCGGTTAGGCTATCAGAAGACGGGAACGATTATGCTCTCGCCGTTTCTCAGGGCGGATTCATGGGCGCAGATGCCTGCTCCCGTGATATTACCGCCCAGCTCCTCGTCTATCCAGGGCTTTCTGTTTTCGATGATACTCATTACGAATTCGTGTACAAGGTGGGGATGAGAGCCGTGGTGTCCGCCGCCTGCGCCCTTTTTCAGAGATTCCTGGGGATTCAGCGGATCGAAGCTGTCTGAGCCGACTGTAAATCTTTGGATTTCTGGGGGCAAAACGCTATGGAAATTCGGCATTTCACGGATTTCGTATTTTGTATAGGCTCCGCGGTTATTGCCGGTAGAGCCCAACGTGGTTATATAGGGAAGATCGTTGTCCCTGAAGCCCCATTCAAAGCTTTGCTTGCTTCCGTAAACGAACATTCCTTCCTGATACATACGCGCCGTCTCAAACAGACTTCTCGTTGCCTCGCCCTTCAGTCCGTTTTCGAATTCAAACAACGCACTCTCTACCGGGAAGGGGTTGTTGTACTGCTTGGTCAACTCCTTGTCCATACTGCCGGAGCCGAAGCCAACAACTCTTTTTATTCTCGAACCGGAAAGGGCGACCATGGGTGCTATTGCGTGGGTTCCGTACCACATGGGAGGAAGCCCCATCCAATAGCTCGGCCAATTTGACATATCCTGGTAATGGGAACCGCGCAAGAACTGGATCCTTCCAAGCTCGCCGCTCTCCAGCATTTGCTTGACATAAAAGAACTGATAGGTGTAGAGGGTGGTCTCCATCATCATGTAATTTTTACCTGATCTTCGTTTAGCCTCAGTAATTCGGCGAATACCCTCCAGCGAGGTCGCCATGGGAACGGTGCAGGCACAGTGCTTTCCCGCCTCAAGGACGCGAACAGTTTGCTCCTCATGAAGGGGAATAGGAGTTACCAGGTGCACCGCATCTATAGTATCGTCGTTCAGGATCTCCTCCAATGAACTGCAGCCCTCGAGCCCGAACCTGTTCACAAAGGTTTCGGTAATATTCCTATTTGTGTCGAACACCTTGATTTTTCCTACGTTGGGGTGCTCCTTGTAGATTTCGGCAAAGCAACCGCCAAATCCGAGACCGACCAATGCAACATTGATTTTTTTCATACTGTTCTACGCCTTCCTTTTTTTATTATGGCTTATGCGAGGTGGACTCCGATGGTGACATTCCTTTTTATGCTCAAACCATCGAAGGAATTTCCTTTTCCGTTTTCAGTTTAGCATAAATGTTTGATCAAATCCATTGACAAAAACGATATATACATGTATAATAACGAAAAAAGCGGTTGTAAAATCGCTGAAAAAATGTATAAACGAAGGTGGAACCATGCTATACAGCTTCGGAACAGATGAGCTGAGAGAAATAAGCGCTGCCAATTACTGCTTTTTTGACAGACCTACAGAGCACCCGACAAGAACAATGCCCTGTCATGATTTTGTATATATGGTAGACGGGGAATGGCGTGTAGGCGCGGGAAATGAAAAATTCACTGTAAAGACCAACGAGGTTCTGATACTTCCGGCGAATGTGCATCATTACGGTATCAAGCCATGCTCTCCCAAAACCAAAACTATGTATTTTCATATTGCAAGCACCCTTGACGATGCTCCCTTCAGTGCCGCGCAATGCCGAGGAGGAATAGTGCTTGATAATCTGATAGGAACAGTGAAAAATCCCAATATCAAGTCTCTTTTTGAGAAAATAATAAAGACCAAGAGCAACGAAAGGATTGCGGGGGCGTATTTCAACTGCCTTTTGTATGAGCTGAGTGAGCTTTCGGAAAAAAAGGGAGTCATCTCTCTTGCAAACGCGATACATACTTACGTGCTTTCATCTGGAAAAATACCGGGTAACAAAGAAATCGCAGAGCATTTCAATGTAAGCGTAAAAACAGCAGAAACGGTATTCAAAAATGAATACTGTACTACTATACACAGATTCGTTATCGACAGTAAATTAAAGGAATCGCAAAACTATCTGCTTGATTACCCTGATATGACAATAAGCTCTATTGCAATTACCCTTGGCTTCTATGACGAATTCCATTTCAGCAAGACCTTTAAATCGGCTTACGGAATGAGTCCGAGCGAATTCAGAAGAAAGGGCGTATTGCGTTCAACGCTATAATTGAAGATAACCAAATCATATCCGGGCGTAAGCTGTTCCAATAATAACTGACCTCAGGAGCGGAAATCTTCATTATTATATGATTATATGCTTGCAAATGTTTCAATATTGATGTTGCGGCAAGCCGCAGTGAAGCTTGGGCTTGCGCCCAAGTGAAGAGCAGACGCTACGTTTACTGCGTGAAGTTAAGTGTCCCGCACATTGTGCCGAAGGCACACTTCACGCACGAAGTGCGCTTCACTTGCGTAGCATACTTCACGTTCCGCTTGCGGAACACTTAGTTCAAAAGGGGCTAAGTTAATGACTCAGCCCCTTTTTTCTGGCAAACCCGTTCAAAATCGATCCATACCGCAAGTTTTTTCGAAATCGATCCGCGGTTTTCGGTCGGTGGGTAGACTTATCCATTGGTGATGATAGGAGTTGCACGCGACCGCTATCTTCCGGGGAGCTGCTCCATGCGCGTAAACGAAGCTATGTAGTTAATTCAAGCATATAGGAATTTATCCGCACTGCAAAACGAGCCAAACCTTATCGAAGTTACGCTCCTTCAAATCCTGCTTTCGAATGTAGAAATAGAGGTTTCCAAGATCACCAAACATCAATTCATAGTCATCCTCTTGAATTGATGCCATTTGAAACAGCAATATCCATTCAGTTGCAGATTTATTGATATCATCTTCGATATCCTTTGATGTATTTCGATAGCTTTCAGGATTACCGCAATATAAACCGCGCTTGGTTCTCTCACATTCAGTTAGTGTTTCTCCCTGTATGAGATCTGCATATCCGAGAAGTTTGTGTCGTTCGCTCTCAATCTCATAGTCTTTCTTTTCAACTGTTTCTTCATAATCATCCCAATCACAATCCACATCGGAATGACAATCAAGCTCCTCAAAGCTCGGGTAGGAATCCTTTGCCTCGAAAGACAAATCGTATTCCTTGACTTTGAACTCATCCTTTAAATCATCGGGAAGAGTCGCTTCTGCAAGTTGACTCACATCTTCATAGTAATATACGCGAGAGCAACCAGCGTCCTCGGGATCAAATCCCCAACGCATCGACTCCTGCTCATAGAAGAAAAGCAGTAAGCCTTTCTCTGGGAGCATATTTTCTTTGTCATAAGCCCTAATTTCTTCAAGGTTGATTTGACAGAGGAAAGAAAGCGGTCTGTTTGCGGTTTCTCCATTGTAATTCTCCGCTTCAAATCTCGGCCATTCAAATCCAGTGGGAACAGCAGGTTTGCCGCCGAATTTGCTTCTATATACAGCTCCGTCGTTCATCGCCGTGCGCGTTGAAACAGATATTTCATTCTTACGTAACGTATCTAAAAGCTTATTAAGATTGGGCTTTTTCTTTTTTGCCACTTTTTTCTTGAATCCAAACTTTTCTTTATCTCCTTTTTGTTGTTCTAATTTTTGTCTTGCGGTTTCGCGCAATTCATTCAATTTCCGAAGCACATCAGAAAGCTTCATACAAAGTGAAAGCGGTATGGTTTCAGAGAGATTTTCTTCTTTTGCCATAGCAAATGTTGCAGGCTTCCACGCTTCATTGATAAAATGAGGATAAATGAGTCCGCCAACCTCGCTTACGACAGCGGGATAATTGCCAATAAGAATCAGTTGGTCTGTTGGTGGAATTGTATGCGAAGTAAAATAGCCGAGCGGAAGTACATAATCGTCAACAAGGCTTTCTATCGTTGGAATTTCGTCGAAAAAACGCGACCATACATAGCCGTAAGCAGCGAAGGCATTTTCATCAATCATAGCACTGCTCACTAAACAAAAAATTCTATACTTGTCCTCTGTTTTGTACGCAAAAATATCACCTTTGCGAAAAAAGATGTCCGAATTTTCCATAAAAATACCGCCTTTCTGTTTTTTTTATTATACCACAACTTTGTAAACATTTCAACCGTTTCGCGCCCAAATCACGCCGTAGGCGATATATTCAAACTAAATGATGCATCGCCTTGCGGCGATATGATGTTTTTCGCTTCGCTCAAAATGATGTTGCTCCACTGCGTTCCGCAATGATGCGATGTTTGCCTCAAAATGTGGCGAAGCCACGCATCATTAGGCGAAGCCGTCATCATAGGGCAACGCCCTGCATCATCTTGCCGAACAGTTCGCATAGCGAACTGAGGCAAACATCATTCAAAAAAAGAACATTTGTCTTGGTAGACAAATTAG
>JAFVTO010000072.1 GCA_017503165.1 Clostridia bacterium
ACAAGAACGTGCTCACCGGAAACAGGGAGCTTAAGAGAGAGTGCCTTACCTGGACGGAAGCCCTGCGCATCACCGATAAACTCTACCGACTGACCTGCGGTATATTCGTAAGACTTGCCGTTATATGTAAATGAAACCTTTTCCGCGCTTGAAACAATGTCGGTAGCGCCTCTGTGAGCTGCCAGAACAGAGATCGGAACGTAGGTGGTCTCGTCGTCGCTCTTTACCGCAATCTTTTCATCGGTGGGGCACATGGAATAGCGGAACTGGTCAACGAAATAAAGCCCGCAATCCTCGTAAAAGCATACCGCGTTTGCGATCTTGGGATAGTTGAGTCCCTTGAGAGTGCCGTATTTTTCTGAGTTCATACGGAGCGAGTCGAAGGTCAATGTTCCCTGACCGCCTCTTTCAAGCTCAAATACGACCTCGGAGATGCTGTTCCAGCCAAAGGGGCGTCCGGATTTTTCAAGCTCGGAGAAGGGAATACGGTATTCGTTCCATCCGTTCTTGATCTGGAAGGCGGCGCAATAGAAATCTGAGCCGGGGTAGCCTGCATCGTCACTCATTGCGTAGATCCTCGCCTTGAGATTAGTCTCGGACGTGCTCTTGATCCATATTATGAATTCCATGCCGCCAGAAAGATCGGTGGGGGTAACCAACTTGATCTCTGTTGCAGCATTACTATTGAGAGTGACGGTTCCCGCGTTGGGAGCAGTCTTCTCTCCAGTCACAACACTAAGCCCGGCACCGGTGATTTTCGAAGTGTCGTTGAAGTCTACAAGCACCGATTCATTGTGCTCGAATATGAATTTCTCGTCTTCACCATCGACCTTGTCCTTTTTGCATGCCGCAAACACTGTGCACATACTGAACAAGGTTGCAATGAGAAGCAAAACAGATATCGCTCTTTTCAAAATTTGTTCAATCCTTTCTGCTGTAAACTGATAGTTACGATTATTCTACCATATTTTTATCTGTTTTGCAATCAGCAATTTGTAACATAATTATTAATATTGCGCTGTTTACGATTTGTTAAAACTGCCTGATAAAATAGAGTAAGATTCACCGTTTTGGGTTGAGGAAAATGTTTAATTAACTGTCGTACGCGCGCATATAATATAATGAAGGAATAGTTCGAATTGATGGAAAATTAGGATTAATTTTCATTCATTATAAAAATATTAACAAATCGTTCAACCATTTTCGCAATAAATATTATATAATTTAACATGAATTAAAGCACCACTAAAGCCATAATGCAAAAGGAGACAAAACAAATGAAATCTAAGCATATTGCGAAGATCCTGGCTGTCGTGATGGTAGTAGTTATGCTGCCTTTATGGACACTTGGATGTGGCAACAAGTTAGCAGGACATACCTTTTCCGCGTTGGGTGAGCAGCTTATAGGAAGCGGAAAACTCAGCGTTGATGATGCCAGCTCGAAAGTATATCTTTCGGCGCTTGACGAAGAGGTAAAGACGCTCAATTCGCATTTCCAGCCCGCAGGAAGCTGGCTTGCCGAAAGAGTAAAGGACGGAGATTCTGCCGCCACTGCTCATTATAAGTATCTTTACAAGATGGCTCTTGCCTGGGCAACTAAGGGCTCTGAATTTTATCATAGCGGAGACATTCTTGATAAGATCAAGGTCGGTCTTGAATACGGATACACCAGTGTGTTCGGTGATAACCAGCTTGTCGTTAACAGAGGAACTCTGTATGACCGTCAGAGCTGTGCCATCAATCTTCTCCGTATAGTAATGCTTCTTGACGGAAAGCTTAAGGGCGCGGATGTAGAAAAATGGCTTTCTATCATTGAAATTAAATTCCCGGCTCCATTGGGCGAGGGGCTTGACAGACTTCGTACCACCTATATCTGCATTGCTTACAATGCTTATGTCGGCAATACCGAGAACGTTGAGAAGTTCGCGACTACGTTCTTGGAGGATGTTATTACTGTTGTAAATACCGGTGACGGACTGCATGCAGACGGCTCATACATATGGGATTTCAACACAGTCAACACTCTTGAGGGCGGCGTTGAGGCGGCTTCTTTGCTTGCTGACCTTACTTATGCTCTTGCAGATACCGATTGTGCTCTCGGAACCCCGGCAACCGATGCGCTTTATAACTGGGTTGTTTCCTCCATGAAGTATGCTCTGTATAACGGCAATGCTATGTCCTCCGCGCTTGGCGTTTCCTTTACTAAGGGAGAGTACATGGGTGGACAGGCGATCGCCACCATGCTTAAGATCGCGGAGCTTTGCAACGAAGAGCAGGCGCTTGCCATAAAGTCGTTGGTAAAGGCATACGGCACCAACGGTGACGGAAGATTTGCGACCGGGCTTGGAACCTATGGCGCGGAGCTTTATCTCAAGGTCATGGAAAGCAAGAAGATCGAGGCTTCCACTGAGATCATAGGTGCTCACAGTTATGCTGAGGCTGATACTCTTTCCGTTCTCGGAAAGGAATTCTCTCTTTCTATCGCGATGAGCTCACTGCGTACCAACAAGTATGAAAGCAAGCAGAACATTGCCGAAGAGGATGTGCCGGATGCGCATAACGGAAATCTGTGGTTTGTCCGTGACGGTATGTTTACTCTTTATTCCTCCGATTACAAGCTTCCCAATTCTTATTGGGCAAACGTTAATGCAATGAGAATCCCAGGTACTACCGTGGATAACCGTCAGCGCAAGAAGATCTACACCGATGCTTATAACGGAATTACCAACTATGCCGGTTCCGCTGTTCTGGGAAGCACTGCTGTTTCCGCTATGATAGCCACCGGTAACAATGCTGAGTATATGTCAGACCTCTCTGCTAAGAAGGCTTGGTTTGTCTTCGAGGATAAGATAGTTTTCCTCGGCACGGAAATCAACAACTCAACTCTTCCCAAGCAGATTCCCAGCACACATAAGCAGAATATCGAAACTGTCATTGAGAACATATATTACGGTAGCTTCAACGCAGTTTACACCGCATTTGAGGACGGTGATATGACTCTGAGCAATGCGGAGAAGGTTCTTGAGCCCGGAACCTGCATGTTTGTAAGCCGTTACGGTGGAATTTATATTCCCGCATCCAACCTTGATGTTGTTAAGACCAAGCTCAATACTAACGATGGTGGCAACTTTGTTGAAATCTGGATCGAGCACGGTCCCGAGCCTGAGGATGCGTCTTATGAGTACGCTATCTATCCCTCTACTGCTGTTAATATGCGTAGCTTCTACACTATGCAGGAAGAGGGCGATATGGGCTACACCGTTCTTTCCAACACAGGTGAAGTTCAGGCTGTAAAGGATACCAAGAACAACTATGTTGGTTATACCTTCTGGAATGCAGCAAGCTGCAATGGAATCACTACCGATTTTGCTTGCACTATCATGGTTAAGGAAAGCGATAGCCAGATTACTGTTGCTATTGCAGATTTCAGCCACAATGCTCCTGATAATAATGGTGGCACTATTACTCTTACAGGAAGCTTCTCTCAGGTAAAGGCTGATGCTGGACTTACCTTCTCCGGAAACACCATTACCGTTGATAGAGCAGCAGTTGCTGACGGACAGACTCTGACCATCGTTCTCTCCAAGTAATCTAAATAACTTTTACGAATGTAAAGTGCTTCAGGAAGCGGCATCAGGTCGCTTCCTGAAGTTATATTTTACAGCGTTACGTTTATTCCCTGAAAATAAAACATTTTTTTTCGAAAACCTATTGCTTTTTATTTTGGATTGTGATATAATTAACAGGATCTCAAGTCAGTGATGCTTAAGAATCACTGTGTTTTAATATGCCGGTGTGGTGGAATGGCAGACGCGACGGACTCAAAATCCGTTGATGGCAACATCGTGCGGGTTCAAGTCCCGCTACCGGCACCAACCTAAAACGCACTTTTGTCTACCGACAAGGTGCGTTTTTTGAATGTTTTTTGCCGCAGTTTGCTATGCTAAGAGTTCAGTAAGAGGATGTTGGCTTTGCCTGATGATACCGGCTACGCCATGTGAAATAGCTTCCCAAAT
>JAFVTO010000073.1 GCA_017503165.1 Clostridia bacterium
ATTCTCAGAAAGGCGGTAAAAATATGAGTTGGGACGAATTTTACAAATCAATTCAAGAGGCATATCATATAGAAGACGAAGCTACTGTAATAAAGATACCATTTGAAAATATTATTGAAATCTCCTCGGAAGAATTGATTTTCAAAAACGATTATGGCAATACCGAAAAAATCAATCTCAACGAATGCGCCCAAAACTATGATTTGGCGCAATGCATATCGCCCGAGCAACGAGAGGGCAGATTAAAATGCATTGGTGGCAGATGTTTTCCTTTTTTTGAATTTTTCACATCCACTCACCATACAAGATTTTTCATACCATTAAAGAAAACGGCATTTACGCAATTTTTGAAAAAGATCGGTTGGGATCCGTACTCAAAGGAGCATTCAAAATTCTATGCCTTTCAAAAAAAGCTTAACGCTTTAGGATTTACTTCTCTTGATCTGACATAAGCGTTCAACACCAACTTGCCGACTTTACGCACCTTTTTTGCGTTTTTACCTACTTCTACGCACCGTTTGCGTGTTTCTTCGCAACAAAAAACGCATTTTTGTCTACCGACAAAGGTGCGTTTTTTGAATGATGTTTGCCTCAGTTCGCTATGCGAACTGTTCGGCAAAATGATGTTGGGCTTCGCCCAATGATGACGGCTACGCCTAATGATGCGTGGCTTCGCCACATTTTGGGGCAAACATCGCATCATTGCGACCGACGGGAGCAACATCATTTTGAGCGAAGCGAAAAACATCATATCTACGCAGGCAATGCATCATTTGACAAACACGAGAATTCGTGGTATAATGTTTAAAAAGGAGGAGCGACTATGAATTACAAACCATTAATAAAAAGGCACTATTATTAGAACTGTTTTTGTATATATCGTCGCCAGTGTAATTTTCAACATTATAGCCGTATTAAACAAGCAACACTCGATGGAATCAATCAAAAAATATCATAAGTTGAGCAAGGTATATTTGATTTGTGGGATAATTACAGGTGGGTTATACGGTGGTTTGTTAATCCCCATCTTCCTGTTGGAAAATATATTTTTGTTTGATGGATACAGAAAAATTCAAGCTGAGGGTAAATAGACGAAATATTGACCTTTTCTTCGCTTTTACCTCGATTTTTGACCTTTTCACCCATTTAAGGCAGAAAAAAGCACACGTCCGTCCGTATGTGGACTAACGTGTGCTTTTGTTTTGCATATTCTTTTACCGAGCTTTCGCCGTCAATTATTCTGCGGCGTTGAGTCTTGCCTCAAGAGCTGCAAGCTCCTCGTACATCTCAGCGGGAACATGGTCGCCGATCTGAGCATAGAACTCCTTGATGTTCGCAATATCATCCTTCCAGGACTTAACGTCGATGGTAAGAAGCTCGCGAATGGTGTCGATAGTAACGTCGCTAAGACCCTCAATGTTGATATCCTCAGCCTTAGGAACAAATCCTATAGGAGTCTCAACAGCGTCAACCTTATCCTCGCAACGAGCAAGGATCCAGAGAAGAACTCTCATGTTGTCGCCAAATCCCGGCCAAATGAAGTTGCCCTGGTCGTCGGTACGGAACCAGTTTACGTGGAATATCTTGGGAGCATTGGGGATAACCTTGCCCATATCAAGCCAATGCTTGAAGTAATCACCCATATTGTAGCCAACGAAAGGACGCATAGCCATAGGATCGCGTCTTACTACACCGACTGCTCCGGAAGCGGCAGCGGTGGTCTCGGATGCCATGATGGAGCCAACAAAGGAGCCGTGCTTCCAGTTGAAGGACTGATATACCAGGGGAGCGGTCTTTGCGCGGCGTCCGCCGAATACGATAGCGGATACCGGAACTCCCTTAGGATTGTTGAATTCAGGAGACAGGCAGGGGCAGTTGGTTGCTTTAGCGGTAAATCTGGAGTTAGGATGTGCGCCTGCGGTTCCCACCTTGTCAGCCTTATTGTACTTTCTGTAATCCCACTCTTCGCCTCTCCAGTTGAGCGCGTTCTCGGGAGGATTGTTGTCAAGACCTTCCCACCAGATGCTGTTGTTATCCTTATCGTAGCAAACGTTGGTGAAGATAGTATCCTTCTTAGTGGTCGCAAGAGCATTGGGGTTGGAATTCTCGTTGGTACCGGGAGCAACGCCGAAGAATCCGTTCTCGGGGTTGATAGCATAGAGCTTACCGTCCTCGGGATTTACACGGAGCCATGCAATATCGTCACCGACAGTCCATACCTTATAGCCCTGGTTCTTGTAGACCGCAGGAGGAATAAGCATAGCAAGGTTGGTCTTTCCGCAAGCGGAGGGGAACGCGGCGGTTACGTACTTAACGTCGCCGTTAGGATACTCAACACCGAGAATGAGCATATGCTCAGCCATCCAGCCTTCCTTACGTCCGAGGTAGGAAGCGATACGGAGAGCAAAGCACTTCTTGCCGAGCAGAACGTTTCCGCCGTATCCGGAGTTGACGGACATAATAGTATTGTCCTGAGGGAAGTGAGTGATATAACGCTTTTCCTCGTCAATATCTGCGCGTGCGTGCAGACCCTTAACGAAATCGTCGGTGGTGTCAAGAGCCTTGATAACGTCGGTGCTTACTCTGGTCATAATAAGCATGTTAAGAACAACGTAGATGGAGTCGGTCAGCTCAACGCCGATCTTAGCAAAATCAGAACCTACAACACCCATGGAATAAGGAATAACGTACATAGTACGTCCCTTCATAGAACCGGTATATAGCTCCTTCAGCTTTGCGTACATCTCGCCGGGCTCTACCCAGTTGTTGATGTTTCCTGCCTCTTCCTTGGTGGGAGTGCAGATAAAGGTTCTGCCCTCGACACGGGCAACGTCGTTGATAGCGGTGCGGTGCAGATAGCAGTTGGGAAGCAGCTCCTCATTCAGCTTGCAAAGCTCTCCGGTGGAGCAAGCCTCGGCTCTCAGGGCCTCAGCCTGGGCTTCGGAGCCATCGATCCAGACGATCTTGTCGGGCTGAGTCATAGCCGCCATCTCGTCGATCCATGCAAGAACTTTCTTGTTAGTGGTCATTTCGGTTTCTCCTTTATATATTATATATTTATTTTCGGGGTCTCGGCGTTCCAATTTCACACCATTATACATTATACCCAAAATTTCCCGAATTGCAAGGGGGGCGCAAATGTTGTTTTTTTATTTTTACATATTATTCACATACAAAGGTGTCGCCCCCCATAAAAAAACGAAACGCTTCCACTTTCCTGTAGGAATAAGCGCTTCGTTTTATTATTATCGCACTCAAAGAATCAGTCCAAGCTCATAGCATTTACTATCTTGGCAAAATCCGCAAGCGTAAGAGTCTCTCCTCTTACATCCTCTCGGAAGCCGCAGGCTACCAGTAGCTGCGCAAGCTCCTGCTTTGTGTACTGGGGAAACTCGCCGCTCATTCCGTTGACAAGAGTTTTTCTGCGCTGGTTAAAGGATGCCCGAATAATGCGTGTCAACGCCTTTTCATCCTTAACAAAGATATCCTCCTTCTCGTCGGGCAGGACGGTCACGACTGTGGAATCCACCCCGGGCACGGGATAGAACGCCGAGCGCGGAACGTCAAACAGCTTTTTTACCTTACCGTATCTCGCGCAGGTCAGGGTTATTGCGCCGTATTCGGGAGTACCTGCCCGAGCGCAAAGGCGGTCAGCTACTTCTTTTTGTATCATTACAGTTATATTTCTGAATTTAACGCCGCATTCCAGAAGATGGAGTATTATCGGCGTCGTGATATAATACGGAAGATTTGCGCATACGGATACCGGGCTGTCTCCGAACTTCTCGCGGCACAGAGCAGCTAAATCCAGCTTCATGGCATCCGCAAACACCACCTCCACGTTATCCAGATCCGAAAGGGTATTCTCCAGTAAGGGCGCAAGCGAGGTATCTATCTCTATCGCCACCACCTTCGGGCATATCTCTGCCAGCTCCCTGGTCATAGTGCCTATACCCGGACCTATTTCAAGGGCGCAGGTCCCCTCAGCGGATTCCGCTATTCGGGCGGGAACGCGGGCGTTCACCAGAAAGTTCTGACCGAACTTTTTTTTGAATCCAAATCCGTATTCCTCGCAAAGAGCTTTTATAGTGGATATTTCAGTAAGCTTCATATAAATCACCATTCCTTAGTTCGGCTCTGCGCGCCTGAAGGCGCACAGAGCGACGTGAAAGTATCTACGGCTTGGATTTCAGCCAAGCAATATCTTTCACGCTAATCACCATTCCTTAGTTCGGCTCTGCGCGCCTGAAGGCGCACAGAGCGACGTGAAAGTATCTACGGCTTGGATTTCGGCCAAGCAATATCTTTCACGCTAATCTACTACATTTTCTTTGGCTCTGCGCCACACGGCACCCAAAGACTTCTCCGACGCAGCAACGCAGCGATTCAGTGATCCAACGTATACGAGAAAGCAAGCCACCTCTCGCACTCCTCCCACATTATACCCTACCGTTGACCGATTGTCAATAGCCGTAAGCAATATTTGCGTTTTCCGCACTCGGTATTTTCTGCTCCGAGCATAGGGGGCTGACGACAATGTATAAGGGTGAATTTAAAGAAACTGTACAAGGGTGAAATTAAAGAAACTGTATAAGGGTGAAATTAAAGAAACTGTATAAGGGTGAAATTAAAGAAACTGTATAAGGGTGAAATTAAAGAAACTGTATAAGGGTGAAATTAAAGAAACTGTACAAGGGTGAAATTAAAAAAACGTTCATGCATAATACATTATTCCGTGGTATAATTATGTAGATTAATTTGATTAAGCTCGCCGACAAAAACGAACAGAGCCCGACACTAAAGCGGCATATGGCGAGCGCCAGACAAGGAAAGGTCAGAGTCACATGATCAGAATTGGACTTGATATCGGTTCAACAACGATAAAATGCGCGGTCCTGGACGAAGAGGGAAAGCTTCTCTACACCTCGTACGAGCGACACTTCTCCCAGATTCCCCCCAAAACATCCACCCTCTTAAAAAACATTAAATCAGCTCTCGGAGAACGCGGAAACGAAGAGGTCTCCGTCTGTATTTCAGGCTCGGCAGGCATGGGCTTTGCCGAGGATGTGGACATTCCGTTCATTCAGGAGGTATATGCCACAAGACTGGCAGTTCGCCGTCTCTTCCCGGAAACGGATGTGGTAATAGAGCTTGGCGTAGAAGATGCCAAGATACTTTTCCTCACCGGAGAGGAATCGGGTGAGGCAGAGCTTGAGGTTCGCATGAACGGGTCATGCGCAGGCGGCACCGGAGCATTCATCGACCAAATGGCAACACTTCTCGGAATAACCCCGGACGAAATGGACGAAACGGCAAAGGAGCAGGAGAAGATATACGTAATCGCTTCGCGCTGCGGAGTTTTCGCCAAGAGCGATATCCAACCTCTGCTCAACCAGGGAGCAAGAGTATCGGATATTTCAGCCTCTATCTTTTACGCAGTGGTCAATCAGACAGTGGCAGGGCTTGCCCAGGGCAGACCTATAAAGGGAAATGTTCTGTACCTTGGCGGTCCGCTCACCTTCATGTCTGAACTGAGACGGGCGTTCGACAACACTCTGAAAATAACCGGAACCTGTCCGGAAAACTCTCTTTGTTACGTTGCAATGGGCGCCGCAATGGCGCCGCAGACCCAGTCTCTCACCATCGACCAAGCAATAACCAAGGTTAAGAACAGAAAAGCGAAAAACAACTATAAATCCACCGATCCCCTTTTCACGTCGCAGGAGGAATACGACGAATTTTTGGCGCGTCACGCCCTTGATCGGGTAGAGACCGTTTCGCCGGAGAAGGTAAGCGGAAAGGTTTATCTCGGAATAGACGCAGGCTCGACCACCCTTAAGGCTGCGGTAATAGACGGGGAGGGCAGGCTTCTGTATTCCGACTACATGCCAAACAGCGGCAACCCGGTGCCGTTGGTGCTGAATTTCCTCAAGGGCTTCTATTCAAGGTACCCCAATCTGGAAATTGCCTCCTCCGCATCCACGGGCTACGGCGAGGAGATAATCAAAAATGCTTTTTGTCTGGATATGGGCATAGTGGAAACGGTAGCCCATTTCTATGCCGCCCGTCATTTCAAGCCGGACGTTGACTTCATTCTGGATATAGGCGGACAGGACATTAAATGCTTTAAGATAGCAAACGGCGCCATTGATAACATATTTCTCAACGAAGCCTGCTCCTCTGGCTGCGGCTCGTTTTTGCAGACCTTCGCGGGGGCTTTGAATTACACTATCGCGGATTTTGCCAAATTAGGACTGTTTGCTACCGCGCCGGTGGATCTCGGCTCCAGATGCACCGTATTTATGAATTCTTCGGTAAAGCAAGCTCAGAAAGACGGAGCGAGTATAGAAAACATATCGGCAGGACTGTCCATGTCGGTGGTAAAAAATGCACTTTACAAGGTGATCCGCGCTTCCACAAAGGATGCATCCGTTGCTTTGGGAAAGAACATAGTCGTCCAAGGCGGAACCTTCTTCAATGACGCGGTCCTGCGCGCCTTTGAAAAGGAGATAGGGCAGAACGTGGTCCGTCCCGACATCGCAGGACTTATGGGAGCATACGGAGCGGCACTCTACGCCGCCGAGCGGGCGCCTGAAAACGGTAGCACCGTGCTTTCAGCGGATAAGCTGGATGGCTTCCGTCACGAGGCTAAGGCGATAACCTGCAAGGGATGCACCAACCATTGTCGGCTGACGGTTAACACGTTCACCGCTTCGGATGACAAGTCGGTTTCCAGAAGATTCATCGCAGGCAACCGCTGTGACCGTCCCATAAAGGGCGACAGCTCGGATTCCGCCCGGCTCAATTTGTACCAATACAAGCTGGAGCTACTTTCAGAATTCAAGCCGGTTGCGGGCAGGATGGGGAAAATAGGAATCCCTCTCGGACTCAATATGTATGAAATGCTGCCATTTTGGCACACTCTGCTCACCGACATAGGCTTCGAGGTGATCGTTTCTCCCCCGTCCAACAGAAAGCTGTACCTGGCAGGTCAGCAGACCATTCCCTCAGACACCGTATGCTTCCCCGCCAAGCTGATACACGGCCATATAGAGTCGTTGCTTGATATGGGAATAAGCACGGTATTCTACCCCTCTCTTTCCTATAACGTTGACGAGGGCTTGGGCGACAACCACTACAACTGTCCCGTGGTTGCGTACTATCCCGAGGTCATTTCCGCCAACGTAAGACGGTTGGACGGTGTGAAATTCATTCACGACTATTTCGGCATCCACAGAAGAAAAGATTTCCCCGTCAAATTCACCGAGACAATGAACCGTCACTTTGACGGCGCCTTCGAGCTTAAAACGGTAAGGACTGCAGTGGATCACGCCTTCACTGTATACGGCGAATACATGAAAAAGATCAGAGAAAAGGGCGAGGAATACATAAACACTGCTCGGGAAAAGGGAATGCCGATAATCGTGTTGGCAGGCAGACCGTACCATGTTGATCCCGAGGTAAACCACGGTATAGACCGCCTTATCTGCGACCTTGGCGCTGCGGTGATCACCGAGGATTCGGTAAGTCACCACATGGAGAAATTCAAGGTCTCGGTGCTCAATCAGTGGACTTATCATTCTCGGTTGTATGCAGCCGCCAAGTACATAGCCGATAAGCCGGATATGAACTTGGTACAGCTTGTGTCCTTCGGTTGCGGTCTGGATGCCATAACCACTGATGAGACACGCGCCATTCTTGAATCCGAAAACAAGATCTATACGCTTATCAAGATAGACGAGATCACAAATCTCGGCGCTGTCAAGATCCGACTCCGCAGTCTGTTCTCCGCACTTAAGGGCTGACCGTAAGAAAGCATTCCGCGCAACCCGCAAGGCTCCTGTTTCGAACAGAAAGAGCACCTATGAAATCTGAAAACGATGCATTTTCAGCTCCCGAGGCTTGGCCTTGCAGCAGTCGGATCGAGCTGCAGACAAAAATTCGCAGTTATTCACGGAAAGGTATAATCATTAAACATGAAAGAACTCAACAGCCACGTTATCCCTCCTATCCCCTTTACTCCGGCAATGATGAAAAAATACACCATACTGATTCCCGACATGGTGCACATACATTTCCAGATACTCGAAAACGTATTCAAGGCATACGGCTATAACGTGGTAATTCTTGATAATATGGGACCACAGGTGGCAGAGGAAGGACTGAAATACGTTCACAACGACACCTGCTATCCCGCCCTGCTGGTCATTGGCCAGCTCATCGACGCCATCAAAAACGGCGGTTATGATCCCCACAAGATCGCCCTGTTTATCACCCAG
>JAFVTO010000074.1 GCA_017503165.1 Clostridia bacterium
AAAGGTATTCCGGAAGTGTTCCACCGCTAAGCATCCAATATTCGGGACCGTCAGATGTGAACAATAGGCAATCCAGTCCGTATTCGTGGTAAATATCCGCAACCGCGCGCAGATACTCCTTGTCATCCCCGTAGGAGCCGTATTCGTTTTCTATTTGTACCATTATCACATTTCCCCCTCTGGTTATCTGAAGAGGCGCGATCCTGGTCAGTAGCTCCCGATAATATGGGCGAACTTTTTCCAGATAGCGGGGATCGCTGCAACGGAGATGAATGTCAGGGTAGGCAAGCAGCCAGGACGGCAGACCTCCGAAATCAAATTCCGAGCAGATGTACGGTCCGGGACGTACTATGACCTTCAGCCCAAGCTTTTCCGCTGTTTTGATATAACGGACTATATCAAGATTGCCTGTGAAATCCAACCTGCCTTCTGTTCTTTCGTGCAGGTTCCATGCCACATAGGTTTCTACGGTGTTGAAGCCGCAAGCCTTCAGCTTTTTCAGTCTGTCCTCCCAATATTCGGGGACGATGCGCCAATAGTGCATTGCGCCTGAAAGCACTGTGAAGGGTTTTCCGTCAAGATAAAAGCTTTTTCCTTTGAAATTAAACGTACTCATGCCCTCTGAGCCTTCCTTTCCCTGAGGTTGTTTGTTTCTGCTTTTTTGTGGTATTGCTTCATGTCGCGCGACTTGGTCAGTCTTTGGCGTACATTGTGCTTTCCGTTTTGGTGTCAGTCGTATCCGCAGTCTCCATTATTATGTCATACAGACTCTGAGCGAATAGCTCATGCATTTCCTTTGTTGGATGGTTTATTCCATTGGCGAGCAGAAGGGTTGTGTCCTGAGTCAAGGAAAGCTTTTTCCACTGTGAATAGCAATCGCAGAGCTTTATTCCCATCGTCATGGCAAGCTCGCAGGCTGAGAACATGAAAAGATCCATCCTGCCCTCGGTTTGATATTTTGCGGTTACCTTTGCGTAATCAAGATGCACCTTATTCACATTTTCCGATACATAAGTGTTCAGCATATTGGGAGTCATAAACACAGTTTCGATATTGCGGGAATTGCACTCCTCAAAAATCTTTCTCAGCGCATCAAGATAGTCATCAAGACTTCCGTTTACGTCATTCAGACCGAAGCATACGATGATCAGATCAGGATCATGCTTAAACACCTGCTTTTCCATTCTCGCAACCGAGCCCGGGGCGGTAATTCCGCCTATTCCCGCGTTTATAACGTTTATCGGTACATAGTCTCTGAATGCGTTCAGCTTTTTTGCCAGACGGTGCCAGTAAACGGTTTCGTAGTTTATTTCGCCGTGTCCCACTGCGCCGTGAGTAACACTGTCACCAAAGGCGACGATCGTGATAGGACCGTTTTCCATGAGTCCGTTTTTGTCCATCATGATTTTGTCCTTTATTCGCATTTTATTTGTCCTCCCGGAAAAGTTTTTTTACTCTGTTGGCCGAGCTTTTACTTCGGTCAACTATTGGAATTTTAGCATTTTACCGCACATAAATCTATCAGTTTTTGTTAATAAGTTTGCAATTTCACAAACTTGGCGCCTTTTTTCAAATGGTATTGACATTTGAATAAAAAAGGGTTATAATCAATACAGAGTTCGTATCGGGTTTGGTCAGATACGAACAATAAATTGAAAAATGGAAAAATAGCGTGAAAGCTGATGCTCGGCAGAAAAAATGAGCTACAGATGCATTCATGTCGCTCCTTGCGATTTTTGATGCGCGAGCATAAGAAAGGTACGGTGAATCGAATGTTTAACACACTGAAGGTCAAAAACGACTGTGTAAATTGGATACGGGAGTTTTTTGAGAAAAACGGAAAGGGCTGCAATGCTGTACTGGGTATCTCCGGCGGAAAAGACAGCTCTATCGTAGCTGCGCTCTGCGTTGAGGCATTGGGCAAGGATAGGGTGATCGGTGTGCTCATGCCCTGTGGCGAGCAGCACGACATTGATTGCGCGTATCAGCTTTGCGAGCATCTGGGAATAAAGTATTACGTGGTGAATATCAAGGATGCGGTCGAGGGTGTGAAAAAGGCTATTCCTTCTGAGCTGGAGCTCAGCGCTCAGTCTCTTACGAATTTGCCGCCCCGTATCCGTATGTCAACGCTGTATGCAGTTTCTCAGAGTGTGAACGGCAGAGTTGCCAATACCTGCAACCTGTCCGAGGACTGGGTGGGATATTCCACACGTTACGGTGATTCGGTCGGTGATTTCAGTCCGCTGTCAATGCTTACTGTTGACGAGGTGAAGAAGATCGGACTTATTCTGGATCTTCCTGAATTCCTTGTAAACAAAATTCCGATAGACGGACTTTGCGGAAAAACAGATGAGGACAATCTCGGCTTTACTTATTCCGAGCTTGACCGGTATATCCGTACAGGTGAGATTGAGGATCAAGCGAAAAAGGAACGCATTGACCGTATGCATAAGGCTAATCTTTTCAAGCTGCAGCTTATGCCTGTGTTCCAGCCCGACCCCGAGGATATAAAGTGATTTTGATCAAAATATAATCTGAGCCTGCTCGGGGGAAGCAGAAAACCCAAAATGCAATAGCATCCGTAAATGGGCTATTGCATTTTTTTTGCAGTAAAACTTAAAAAACTTTATTCGAGAGAGGAGATCAGGTTATTGTACGCACCTTCAAGAAAAGAATTGAATTCGAGAATATCGTCAGTCCATTGATCAAAGAGCTCGTCGAAGCCTTCATCCCAGCTGTCTATTATTTCTGCGCGCTCCTCCGGCTCTTCGGGAACGAATCCTCCCGGGAACATAGAGTTAGCATTTTCAATAATAGCAGCAGCCTCGTCCTGCTCAAGCGCGTAAAGATCCTCGACGATATCCTCAGGATATAGGTAATCCCTTGAACGGTAAAGGCTAAGAAGTCCCCTTCCGTTGATCGCGTCGATCACCTTGCGCAGGCTGTATACTCTTCTTTCGTCATCGGATAAGGAAAAGTAATCATCCTCAGCCTTTAATTCTATACTTGTCCAAATCTTGCTTATGTTCATACTGAAAACTGTTCCTTTCGATCTATAATACTTTTGTGGCACGCGGATGTTGGCGCAGTACGGTAAAAGCTGTAAATTCAGATCATGCCATAAGTTCCCGCTTCTTTTTTTGCTTTGCTCTTACAACCGCCAGAATTATTGCGTGGATGATCGTTGTAAACAGCCATGAAATAGGGTAGGAGATATAGAGCGAGAAGGGAGTGCCGATCGCCTCGAAAACAATAAGTGTCCAGGCTGAACGGAAAATGCAGATTCCGAAAATGGCTGATACCATCGGGACAAAGGCGCATCCCATTCCACGAAGATTTCCAACCAGTACCTCCATTATACCGCACAGAAAATAAGTCGGTAACAGCATCGACATTCGGAAAAGCGCCGCAGACACTATGCTTGGATCGGTGTTGTATAGCCGTACAAGCGGATCTCCCAGAAGGTATTCGCCGGTTCCGAAGCAAAAACCTACCACTGCAACCTGAACGATGCCTATCCATAGGCAGGCATTGACACGGTCGTACTTTTTAGCGCCGAAATTCTGTCCCGTGAATGCCAACTCTGCATGGAAGAAGCTGTTCATCACATTATATGTAAAGCCACCGAGATTTGCTGCAATTGTGTTTCCGGCAATTATAGGAGTGGGGAGAGAGTTGATTGCGGACTGTACCAGAACATTTGAAATGGAGAACATACTTCCTTGAATTCC
>JAFVTO010000075.1 GCA_017503165.1 Clostridia bacterium
GCGTTGGGAACGGTTATGCCTTCTAATTCTGCCAGTGCAACGCCTTGGATGGCTGTATACCCCTGGCGTGCCCGCTGTGTGAAATAATTGGCCATTTCGTCACGGTTGAGACGATGGAAGATTTCCCATGCGGTGTCTCCCAGATAGAAGAAGGGCTCGCCGTCTTCCCAGGCAAGATATCTTCCTTTTACGATTAGTTTACGCATAGCTTTACCTCACTTTTTTATGCCAAGCTTTTTCATGAAAGAAACAAAACGCGGGAAGGCAGGCTGGTGGCAAGAGAGCTCGGGATGCCACTTCTTTTCCCACTCAAGAGAAATATCCCCGTCGTAGCCCTCCTTTTGAGGTGTCTTAACGATCGCTGCAGAAAAATGTCGCCATCTCCAAGCCCGCAAAGAACCCCGCGTCCGGCGTGGAACAGTATAACCCGTGGATCGGAAAAGGAGTTTTTTCACATCGTAATAAGTAAAGCCTTCCGTGGTATTTATTCTCCGTTATATGACAGTAGAGAGCAAAACGGCAACCGTTACCTGCCAGACAAGACCGAGAACGTTTATTACCCAAAAATAGACGTGCTTCGTCTTATGTCTTGCGAGCTTCATAGATACGAGAGCGCCTACCGCGCCTCCGCAGAAGCCAAGACCGAGGAGCACCTTTTCGGGAATTCGCCAAGCATTACGCTTTGCCTTAGCCTTGTCGATGAGATAGGCAAAAAACGTGATTACGCTTACCACCGCTAAAAATATAAAATAGATGTACTCAATAATACCCATGATTAAAAAAATCCTTTGATTGCTTCGTTGCCATTATTTTACATTAAAATAAAAGGTTTGTCAATAAGAATATTGAAATTGACAAGTAAAAACTAAACCCAAAATAGCTGAGACGGAGAGCGAAACGAAATTCCGGAGAATAGAAAAAGCACTTTGCTGTTTAGGCAGAGTGCTTTAATGTTTTAATATTGTCCTTTGCTTGTTATCAGTCGCTTACGTATGCGAGAAGAGCGAGCTGACGGGCGCGCTTAACTGCAACGGTGATCTGACGCTGATGCTTTGCGCAAGCACCGGTAACTCTGCGGGGCAGGATCTTGGAACGCTCACTGACACACTTTCTGAGTCTGGTAATGTCCTTGTAATCAATATGATCGATCTTATCCACACAGAACTGGCAAACCTTTCTGCTACGCTTGTTATTGCGGAAAGCGGGTGCCTGAGCTGCCTTGGGCGCTGCTGCGGGCTTTGTGGACTCTTCAACAGGAGCAGCCTCAGCTGCCTGAACCTGGATCTCTTCGTTAGCCATCTGCATTATTTCCTTTCAATAATATGGTTTCCCCCGAAAATCAGAACGGGAGATCGTCGTCATTCGAGTCCGAATCAAACTGTACGGTCTCGGTAACGGTATTTGCTGTACTGGGCGCGTTATTAACCGGAGTCGCAAAAGCAGGAGCCTGAGCACCGAACGCATCACCACCGATATTAGTCGAGCCTGCAGAGCTATTGTCAACAAAGAACGCCTCATCAACAATTATCTCGGTAGCGTAACGCTTATTTCCCTGCTGATCTGTCCAGCTTCTGTTCTGGATGCTTCCGGTCACACAGATCGCGCTACCCTTTCTGAAATACCGGGTAACAAAATCAGCAACGCTTCTCCAAGCAACCAGGTTGAAGAAATCAACCGTCTGCTGAGCGGGCTGACCGTCTGCGCTTTTGCCTACGCGGCGATTAACGGCAATAGAAAATGTAGTCACGCTGACTCCGTTGGGGGTCTGGCGCAATTCGGGCGTTGCGGTAAGATGTCCCGCAAGCACTACCTTGTTCAGATTCAATGATGCCATCTGCTTATCCTCCGATCTGATCAGTCCCTAACTCTGGTGGTTACGGAACGCATAATATCCTCGGTTATACCGAAGATTCTTTCAAGCTCTGCCGGGAAATCGGTAGGAGCAGTGAAAGTAACAAGAACATAGTATCCCTCGGTCTTGTCGTTGATAGGGTAAGAAAGACGACGCTTTCCCCACTCATTGATACCGGAAATCTCACCGTTCTCACTGATGATAGCCTTGAACTTCTCAACAGTGCCCTTAACGGCAGCCTCACCGGCAGTCATGTCAACGATAAACAGAGTCTCGTATGTTGCGTTTACCTTTGCCATTTTTTACACCTCCCTATGGTCTATTGACCGCATCATATTCTCCGATGCGGTAAGGAGAAAAAGTGCCAAATTACACTTTTATCTGTGATATTGTAACAAACATTCAATCAATTGTCAAGCAATTGTCAAGAGATTTTTTATTTTTTACATTTTGGAAACATTTGCTTCCCTACCTCGGAGAATCTTCACGTTTGCACCCTCCGAGCACTCTCACCGCGCTCTTCCGTCCGAGGCCTCACGTGTCAGGTAATCCACCTCGTCCCGAATATCCTTCTCCACCGAGCCTCCGGGGAGAATACCGGCATAAGCCATGTTGACGTAAGCGGCGGTAAGTCTTGAAAAACGGGAGTATTCCTGCTCCGCCACCAGATGCTCTAATTTTTCAGCAAGGACAGTCGGAGTATCTCCATTGCTCAACAGCCTGTGATTCTTTATGTACTGAGCCCTCGAAACACGGTAACAAAGCTCGAGTCTGTCCGCAGTTTCCACCCGCTCCGAAAGCATTCTTACAAATTTCCTTACGCCCCGCTTACTGTCCACCGCAGGTACTCCCCTGTCCGCGGACTTATCCATAATAAGCTCCTCGTCCGTATAGTCGTCAAGAGATATATCCGTATCCTCTGCTCTTTTTCCGGATAACAGCGAGCCAAACCAGGCTAATATACCGAGAATCAGTGAATAAAGCTTTGCAATTATCTCTGTGGGATTCGGGAGCCGCTTTCCTTGCTTTTTTCTGTGAATAAACAGTGCCACGAAAAAGGCGATTATCATGGCAAGGAACACCAGGTAGTAGAACATGGCGCTTCCCTCGCCCTCAAGCTCCATTATGTCACCGAATATCTTTTCCGAAACGTTAAAGCTCGGCGTGTCGCCGAAAGAACCGCCTCCTCCGCCACCGTTGCCCTTGAACGCATTCCTGAACAGAGCGAAAAATATGATCCTGCCGGTTACAACGATTCCCACCAAAGCGGCAGTGGCAAAGAAGCCGACCACAGCAACTGCGGCAAAAACCAGTAATACGGCTGCAAGATTGAATTTTCTGACCTCGGAATTGGCAGTTCCGGTGCCGCATTCGTTAATTATCCTTATGAGGTAGCCTTGGTTTATAACCACCATAGAGCAGACCAGAAAAATAACGAATGCCACGCTCAAAAAACCGGACGGCGCTCCGAAAAAAGCTCCTCCCGCAATGGCTGTTATAAAAAAGCCCACACCTAAGGGTATTACGTTCGAAATACAGATGACCTTATTATACGGCACAAACCACAGTACGCATCCAACAGCGCAGCAAGCAATAAATGCGCCGACAAATATCATGGGTAAGGCGGAAGACTTATCGTAGATCACCTGTCCTGAGGAGGTTACCGTTGCGGTAAGTCGGCGGGCAATACTGCGAACTCCGACCGAGAGCGCTCCGCAGCATAGGAGCGAGGGCAAAAGAGTGCTCATGCTGAAATATTTATCCACCCGCTCGTAGCTGTAATCGTATCTTACCCGCTCACAGCCGGTGAGAAGCCCCCAAAGCGCAGTGATACAGTACCCAAGCCACACCCCGCCCAAGC
>JAFVTO010000076.1 GCA_017503165.1 Clostridia bacterium
AGCTATATTTTGTATTGACAATGGCAGAGCATCGTGATATAATAAGCATGATCTGATACAAGAGATGATGTCGGTTTCTTTTCGCGGAGCACCTGACGGAAAAATTTTTTCTGAAATGTGACTTTGTCACAGAATAACCTCCGGATACGTGGTATAATAAAGGCACAAAAGCAAATTCGGAACTGAGTTCAAAACGGGTTCCAAATAATAATTTGCGCCGCCTTAAGCGGCAGAACGGAGATAAATATGTCATCGGTAAAGAGTATAAACAAGGATAATTTTGAGGAGCTGAGGTCAAGCGACAGCATCGTGCTTCTGGATTTCTATGCAGATTGGTGCGGTCCCTGCCGTATGGTGGGCCCTATCGTGGCGGAGATCGCAGAGGAAAATCCGCAGTATGTAGTGGGCAAGGTGAACGTAGACGAGCAGCCGGAGCTTGCATCCGCCTTCAACGTATTCAGCATTCCCACGCTGGTCGTAATGAAGGGCGGAAGGATAGTCTCTCAATCGGCAGGCGCCCGTCCGAAGCAGCAGATACTTGATATGCTGAAGCGCGCCGAGGCTTAACGCGCCACGCGGGTGTGCAGGAGAAAGAGCAGTACAGGTAAAAGCGGGGAGAGCCGAATAGACGCGGTGTGTCCCCGCGCTGATCTGAAAAACGAAAAAAACATTATACATAATAAGGAGATCGCAAAAATGGAAAGATGGCAGTGCACTATTTGCAAGCATATTCATGAGGGCCCTATATCTGAGGATTTTAAGTGCCCTATCTGTAAGCAGCCCGCATCCAAGTTCGTAAAGCTGGATGACAAGCCCAAGAAGAACCCTTATGAGGGAACAAAGACGGAAAAGAACCTCCGCGAGGCATTTGCCGGAGAGTCCCAAGCGAGAAATAAGTACACCTATTTTGCTTCCGTGGCAAAGAAGGCGGGCTTTGAGCAGATAGCGGCTCTGTTCCTGCAGACCGCTGAAAACGAGAAGGAGCACGCAAAGCTGTGGTTCAAGGCGCTGGGAGAGCTTGGTGGCACTGCAGAGAACCTGCTTCACGCCGCAGAGGGCGAGAATTATGAGTGGACCGATATGTACGATACCTTCGCAAGAGAGGCGGACGAAGAGGGTTTCCACGAGCTGGCGGCGCAGTTCAGAGGAGTTGCAGCTGTTGAGAAGGCTCACGAGGAGAGATACCGCGCGCTGCTCAATAACGTAGAGAGCAAGGCTGTGTTTGAGAAGAGCGGAGTTACCGTTTGGGAATGCCGCAACTGCGGACATATAGCGGTTGGACTTGCCGCTCCTGAGAAGTGTCCCGTTTGCAACCATCCTCAGGCATATTTTGAGGTAAGAAAAGAAAATTATTAATGGCATACGAGCCATCCTGAAACGCGGGCATAAAGCGAACCTGACGGTCCGCGTAATGCCCGCGTTCTTTGCTTTGGTCATAGGGCTTTGTCCTTGCGCTGAGTGATTGTGGAAAGCTCTTGCAGGATGTCTTGAAGAAAAGGAGAGTAACGTATGGAGATGGTTTTGCTGACCGCCCTTGGGGTTGGCGGAGCAACCGTTATCGGCGCAATCATAGGCTTTATTTTCAAAAATGTATCCCATAGGTTTTCGGACATTGTACTGGCATTTGCTGCAGGGGTGATGCTGTCTGCCGCGGTGATCGGGCTGGTGATACCGTCTATTGAGTACGGCGGAAAATACGGCGTTATTATTACGGTTGCCGGCATATTTGCAGGCGCGCTGTGCCTTAATCTGATAGATAAGCTGGTTCCGCACCTTCATAAGCTGATCGGCGCGGATATTGAGGAGCATAGGGAGAGCGGGCTGAGTAAGGTGCTTTTGTTTGTGACGGCAATCGGGATACACAATCTTCCCGAGGGAATTGCCGCGGGAGTGGGATTTGGCTCAGGTAACTCCACCCAGGCGCTTCTGATCGCAGGAGGCATAGCCTTGCAGAATATTCCCGAGGGAATGGTAATAATCGGTCCTATGCTTGCCTCCGGTATCAAACCGAAAAAGACCTTTCTGATCGCGGCGATAACAGGGCTTGTGGAGGTGGTCGGAACGCTGATAGGATATTTTGCGGTATCCGTGGCGTCGGTGATACTGCCCTTTGCCCTGGCATTCGCAGGTGGAACCATGCTATACGTTATAAGTGACGAAATGATACCCGAGACTCATGCTCACGGAAGCGAAAGAGGCGCTACCTACGCCCTGCTTGTCGGATTCTGCATTATGCTGATAACCGACGTTCTGTTGGGCTGATGCTTGGGCTGAAACAGAGGATGTGATAGAAATGATGTACTTAGTTGCTTTTCTGGAGGGTGTGATCACCTTTATTTCCCCCTGCCTTCTTCCGATGCTGCCTATATACGTTTCATATTTAGCGGGAGGTGGGGAGAGAAGTACGGCTAAAACGTTGAAGGGCGCGTTTGGCTTTGTTACCGGATTTACGGCGGTTTTTATCGCTCTCGGAGCCCTTGCGGGAACGATCGGCAGCCTTTTAAAGGAGTATCAGACGGCGGTGAATATCGTTTCGGGAGCGGTCGTGATACTGTTTGGGCTGAGCTTCCTGGGTGTATTCAAGCTCAATTTTTTTAAAGGCATCAAGTGGTCGGCAGACCGTGAAAAGACCGGATTTTTCGCATCAATGCTTTTTGGAATAGTGTTTTCGGTGGGCTGGACCCCCTGTGTCGGCGCATTTCTCGGCTCCGCACTGATGATGGCGGCTCAGCAGGCTCACGCGGTGGAGGGAATGCTGATGCTGTTGGCATATTCGTTGGGGCTTGCCATACCGTTTGTGCTCAGCGCAGTGTTGATCGACTATCTGAAAACGGCATTCAATTTCATTAAGAAAAATTATAAGGTGATAAATATTATATGCGGTAGCTTTCTGGTTTTGATAGGTATTCTTATGGCTATCGGAATACCGGGAAGATTTTTCGCTCTTATTTCTTAGAAAGGAGCTGCTTGATATGAACAAAAAGATATCATTGGCGGTAATTGCTTTGGTTTTTGTTCTGGTGATTGGTGGGTCCTCTGTGCTTTACGCAAAACTCAGTGATGGGCAAGCGCCGGATCAGCTGGTGTTGGTCGGTTCACCAAAGGATGAGAATGATAAAAACGGTGGCGGTGGCTCAGATCAGCAAGGCTCGGAACAGCAAGGCTCAGAACAGCAAGGCTCAGAACAGCAAGGCTCAGAACAGCAAGGCTCAGATCAGCAAGGTTCGGAACAGCAAGGTTCAGAACAGCAAGGTTCGGATCAGCAAGGCTCAGATCAGCAAGGTTCGGATCAGCAAGGTTCGGATCAGCAAGGCTCGGAGCGACACGAAACCAAAGCTATGGATTTCACCGCGTATGATTCGGCGGGAAATGCAGTAAAGCTATCGGACTATTTTGGCAAGCCTATCGTTTTGAACTTTTGGGCAAGCTGGTGCGGCCCATGTCAGTCGGAGATGCCGGATTTCAATGAAAAGTATCTTGAAATCGGCGAAGATGTTCAGTTTCTGATGGTGAATCTGACAGTCGGTCGGGAAACCCTTTCAAGCGCTCAAGGCTTTATTTCGCAAAAGGGGTATAGCTTCCCGGTAATCTATGATACCGACTCCGATGCGGCGGATACCTACAGCGTTACATCTCTTCCGACTACCTATTTTATTGATGCTGAGGGATATCTGATCGCTTACGCCGTTGGCGCCATAGATTCGGAAACTCTGCAGCGCGGAATCAATATGATAGTATAATCAGCGGTATATCAGGTCGCGTCACAATTAATGAATCGAAAGGATAGGTTACAGTTATGAAATACGTTGTTGACCACGACTACCACATTCATTCTCAGCTTTCCTCCTGCTCATCCGATCCGGAGCAGACACCTCAAAGGCTTCTTGAATACGCAAAAAGCAACGGATACAAGCAGTTGGTGTTGACAGATCACTATTGGGACAGCGCGGTTCCCGGCGCATCAAGGTGGTATATGCCGCAGGATTTCCGGCATATAAGTGCTTCGCTTCCGTTGCCGCAGGCAGAGGGGGTGGAATTTCTTTTCGGGTGCGAAACCGATATGGATAGGTTTATGACACTGGGTATTCCCGAGGAAAGATTTAAGGATTTCGATTTTGTGGTCATTCCGACGACACATATGCATATGAACGGATTTACTGTATCCGAAGAGGACAGCGCATCTGCCGAAGCCAAGGCAAAGCTGTGGGTGGAGCGTCTGGACAGTCTGCTTTGCCGCTCTCTGCCGTTTTACAAGATAGGAATTGCCCATCTCGTTTGTCCGCTAATAGCCGGAAATTCAAGAGAGGAGTATCTGAAAATTCTGGACTTGATTCCGGATGCGGAGCTTGACCGTCTTTTCACCCGGGCGGCAACGGTCGGAGTCGGTATTGAGTTGAACTGCGGAGATTTTTATTCTCCGGACGCACAGACATACCACGTCCTCAGAATATTCAGAGCGGCTAAAGAATGCGGTTGTAAATTCTATTGCTCAAGCGATGCTCACCATCCATCCTCACTTGGCAAGGTCAAGGCGGTTTTGGAAAAAGCAGTGGACAGCCTGGGGCTTACCGAGGACGACAAGTTTCATATAGGTAAATAGAAGGGGGCGGCGGATTTACTCCGAACCGCAGAGGAAAATGAAAACAGGAATATGTAATACAACGTATACTGAGCCTTACGGACTGACAGACGGCTATGAAAAAATGAAGCTCCGCGGCTATGATTGCGCCGATTACCAGCGGTTTATAAATACGGAGACAGTATTCTTTAAATCGTCAACGCCGGAATTTGAACGGGCGATAAGGGAAGAACGGAAAATAGCCGAGGCGAACGGAATAAGCTTCTGTCAGGCGCATTCGCCCTGGCGTTATCCTCCGAGAGATCAGAGCCCGGAGGATAGGGCGGAGAGAATGGAGGCTATGAAAAGGTCCGTTTACGGAACCGCGCTGCTTGGGTGCAAAAGCCTTGTTGTTCACCCAATAATGCCCTTTGGCGCGGATAGCCCCGATCATCCGAAAAGAACGTGGGAAATGAACCTGGAGTTCTTTTCGGAGCTGTGCGGATATGCTCTATCCTCCGGAATTACCGTGTGCTTGGAGAATATGCCATTTATCCACCACCCGATAGCAAGGGTGTCGGATATTATTGGGTTTGTAAATGAATTGAACCGCGACAACCTACGCATTTGTCTTGATACCGGGCATTGCGCTGTGTTCGGTGACTCTCCCGCCGACGCAGTGAAAATGATAGGAAAGACCCGACTTGCGGCGCTGCACGTCCACGATAACGATGGAAGCGCCGACATGCATTGGTGTCCTTACGAGGGAGTGATAGATTGGGAGGATTTTTCCCGTGCCTTGACCGAGGTTGGCTTTGAAGGAGTATTCTCTCTTGAATGCTCGCCCCACCGTCCGCAGGAGAAGCCCGAGGCTTGGGAGAAGGCAGAGCTTGAGCTTGCCCGCGTTGCGCGGAGACTTGCGGGGCAGAGCAGGCGCGCCGATTAGCTATATTGAGAAGAGGCGCATTGCTCGCCCTCCCGAATATAAGACGTATGGATGATTATCAATCCGACAGCAAAGGAAATTGATAATGAGCTGTTGGTAACAAACGCAAAAGAGGCTGAATCATTAGCTTAATTAAAAGCTTTTGACTCAGCCTCTTTTATTGTTTTAGTTTGTAATTCTTCTGTAAGTCAGGTTTGCGGGCGCTCTGTGCCCATGCTCCGTCTCACTTTTCAGAATGGCTCAGAATGCCTTGAAATAGTTGTTTATCTCCTGGATCTTCGACTGGACGGCACCGGACTGGCTTGCCAGCAGTGACGCAAGGTCGCTTCTGCCGTTTTTGAAAACGCCTGAGAAAATACCGTTACGGATCGGATCGCAGAAGAGCGTATCTCCCGGGTCATAGGTCATGGTATCGCGGATGAGATCCAGCATTTCGATGGATTCATCGTCACGTGTCAGCTTGAGCTGGAGCGTTATATCATAATAGGTATGAAGCAGATGCTCGTGAGCCTCCAGTGACAAAGCCTCGATAATAGTGCCGGTGAGCTCGGGATCCTGGATATACAGCACGCCCCAGGTCTTGGTTCCCGCTTCAACTCTGGAGTAGTACTGCTCCTGGGAAACATCCCACTTGGGATAGGGAACTATACCGAAGTCGGACTCCATTTCTCTGAGCTGACTGATGCTGTAGAAGGTGTGGTCTGCAAACAGAGCGTGGTTGGTCTGGAAGGTCTTATCCTGGTCGTAGTAGCGGTTTTCGTCGGGGCTTCCGTGGTACCATACGTTTGTTCCGCTGAACATTCTGAAGATCTCTTGCCATACGTTTGCGAAATGAACGTCGGACTGCAGCTCGAATACGAAATATCCCTTCGGTATCTTGTTAACGGTGGTTGCTCCCGCTGATATCCAGTAGTTGGGGAGCACGCTGTATGCGGGGCAGACGTATCCGTACATATCGTCCGGACCGTAAAAGCCGTCGCCGTTAAGGTCGCTGGATACCTTTCTCATCATGGTATACATGATCTCATAGGTCCAGTCTCCGTCGTTAACGTATACATACGGAGAGGTAAGCTGATACCTTTCCAGCACCTCGGTGTTGAAGAGCATCATGTGAGTAAAGTCGTACAGTGAAAGCATGGCGTCCGAAAACGCGAAGAAGTTTACGTCGTTGATCATTATGATCTTGTTTACCCACTGTATCCACGCATCACCGTGCAGGTTGATGTTGTAAAGCTCGTCATAGCTGTAAAGATAGTTTCTGGATGCAACGTCCAGCATATATCTTGCGGGCAGACATATTATATCGAAGGAATCGTCGTTTGAGGCTATCAGCGTGTCTATTACCTGCGTCGTTGAGGCAACATCCGCCTCATACGACTCTGTAAAGGTTACGTTGAACGCAGCGGAGACTCTTTCGTTTCGCTCGTATACGGCGCGCTCGATGGTACCTGCGGCAAGCTCTTCGTCCTCAAAGCAGTTGCGTGCGTTGGTATACTTGGATACGTTGGCTAAAAAGTCTATGCTTTCACCCTTGAAATTGTACTCGGGCAAGGAGTCAAAGGTTCCGGTCGCTCCACCTACATCCGGGACAAAGTCATCACCTGAATCCCGGTCGGCGCAGGCGGTCAGCAGAACGGATAGAAGCATCAGACATACAAGCAAAACAGAAATCTTTTTCTTCATGTTAAAAAGCGCCATCCTTTCTCATTAAGTTTAAAGCTTGATTACGGGGTTACGCGCTTGTGTAGTTCCTGACCATATGATCTTTCTGGGACATTTGCTGATACATACATCGCAGCCGGTGCATTTGTCGTAGTCTATGGATGCAAGGAAGCCGTCGATCTTTATAGCGCCTGCCTCGCAGTTCTTTTCGCAGATACGGCAGCCTATACATCCTACGTCGCAGTATGTGCGGGTTAGGGCACCCTTTTCTACGGACATGCATCCAACCCAATGCTTGGCATTAAATGGGATCAGCTTGATGATGTGCTTGGGACAAGCCGCAACGCACACGCCACAGCCCTGACATTTGTTGTAGTCTACAAATGCCACTCCGTCTCTTACCTCGATGGCTCCGAAGGGACATTTTGATACGCAGGTTCCCAGTCCCAGACATCCGTTGGGGCAAAGTCGGCTTCCGCCGCCAAGCTGCATCGCGGACTGGCAATCAGTGATGCCCTGATAATCGTATTTCTGCTTTGAATGATCCTTGGTACCGCTGCACATTACCTGGGCACGCATCCGAACCGTATGCTCTGCTTCAATGCCCATAATTGCAGCTACCTTTTCTGCTACCTCGCTTCCTCCTACCGTGCAGGAGTTGGGCTTTGCCTTTCCCGTGGCGATAGCCTCTGCAAGAGCGGC
Source organism: Clostridia bacterium (assembly GCA_017503165.1). Classification (GTDB taxonomy): domain Bacteria; phylum Bacillota; class Clostridia; order Oscillospirales; family CAG-272; genus SIG673. Next base: position 7,869 of record JAFVTO010000076.1, read on the forward strand.
GCAACCGGAATATCCGCAGCCTCCGCAGTTTGCTCCGGGAAGCACCTCCGTGATCTCCTCAGCCTTTTCGTTACGCGGTACGGCGAATACCCTTGAGGCTATTGCCAGAAGCGCGCCTATAGCTCCGCCCAGTACGGCGAATACGATTACGGCGAAAATTATATTGGTCCATTCCATTTAGTTACATTACTCCTTTCTGCTCTCTGCGGTCATCAGCCGATGGACATTCCCGAGAATCCCAGGAACGCCATTGCGATAAGACCTGCGGTGATGAGAGCGAGAGGCATTCCCTTGAAGCATTTCGGGGGATTTGCTCCGCGAAGACGTACACGGACACCTGCGAAAATTACTATCGCCATGGTGAAGCCGATAGCGGCGGAAAATCCGAATGCAATGCTTTCCAGGAAGGTGTGACCGTTCTGGATGTTGACCAATGCCGCGCCAAGCACCGCGCAGTTGGTGGTTATCAGCGGCAGGAAAATGCCGAGTGAGCTGTATAGCGCGGGGATGAAGCGGCGCAGGAACATTTCAATGAACTGTACCAGTCCTGCGATTACAAGGATAAATGCGATGGTTTTGAGATACTCAAGACCGAACATGGCGAGTATCTGATATACTCCGTAGGTCGCCGCTGACGATACCGTCATTACAAAAGTGACCGCCATACCCATTCCCAAAGCGGTGTCCGGCTTTTCGGAAACACCGAGGAATGGACAGCAACCGTAGAATTTTGAGAATATAAAGTTCTCGATAAAGATAGCCGAGAACATGAGAAGAAGGATGTTTGTCATTGATCGTTACCTCCTTCGCTTGCGTCTGCGGCTTCCTCTGCCGCCAGCTCCTTTGCCTTCTGCTTTTCTGCGGAGACAGTTCTCAGCTTCTGCACCAATGCGATAAGGCAGCCCAGGGTGATAAACGCGCCCGCAGGCATTATAAACATCTGAGCAGGCTGGAAGCTCTCTCCGAAAATGCTGATTCCCGCAACGGTGCCTGCGCCGAGGATCTCTCTTACCGTTCCGAGAAGGCAGAGCGCACAGGTGAAGCCAAGACCCATTGACAGACCGTCGACTATTGACGGAAGAGGCTTGTTATTTGATGCAAACGCCTCGGCTCTTGCAAGAATTATGCAGTTTACAACTATAAGGGAAATAAATACTCCAAGTGACTGATAAAGATCGGTGAAATATGCCTTCATCAGCATTTCGACCGCGGTAACAAATCCGGAGATTATTACGATAAACGCGGCGATACGCACCTGCTTGGGTATAAATTTACGCAGGAGCGAAATGAAAAGGTTTGAAAATGCCAGAACTACCGTGGTGGCAAGCCCCATGCCTATCGCGTTTGTAAGCGAGGTGGTGGTTGCCAGCGTAGGACACATACCCAGCACCTGAACCAGGGTGGGGTTTTGTTCTATTATTCCGCTCTTTAACTGACCGAGGAAGGAGCGAACTGAATATTTTTCAGAATTGTTTTCCATCTTTATGCTCCTCCTTTCACTGCAGCATACGCCTTCAAGGTGTGATCAACACCCTGAATGACCGCCTTGGAGCTGTAGGTGGCTCCGCTTATTCCGTCGATAAAGCCGCTTTCTCCGGATGAGCCCTTCTTGTATTCAAGAGAGCCGATCTTTCCTTCAAATCCCTTGAGAAAATCAGCGTCCTCTATCTTGGTTCCGATTCCGATGGTCTCTCCGTGGGAGAGTATCTGAACTCCGACTACCTTTCCGTCGGTACTCAGTCCCACCATCATATTGACCGCGCCCTTGAAGCCTACCGGGGAAACATTTGCATAGTAGCCTACCGTCTCAGCTCCGTCCTTTACCTCGTAAAAGCCGTTGACGCTTTCTTCAAATTCACCCTCCAGCTCATTTGCCGCAGGTGAGGAGGCTCCGGGGAACAGCTTTGTCAGCGCTTCGGAGATCTGCGCGGCTTCGTTTGCCGCGATGGTATCCTTGGTCACCGCGTTTACAAAGGAGAGAAGAAATGCTACGCACATGGTTATAACGAGCAGCACTGAGCAGATCTTTACTACGTACAGCACCGAGCTCTTGGTTATTTTCGCTGCCATCTTACACCTTTCCTTTCTTCTTACCGCCGAACTTGATCGGGAGAGTAAGACGGTCAATGTATCAGACAAGCAGGTTCATTATCATTATCGCAAAGGAGGTTCCCTCCGGATATGCGCCGAAATAACGGATCATTACCGTGAGTAAGCCGCATCCGAATCCGAACAGAAGTCTTCCTTTATAAGTAACGGGAGAGGTGGTGTAGTCGGTCGCCATAAAGATAGCGCCCAGCATCAGTCCGCCCGAGAACAGGGCGTACGCCATGTATTCCAGATTGCCGCCTGCCTGTGGGAATATAACCGCAAGCACAGCGACGGTGACAAGAAACGAAACCGGGATGTGCCAGGTGATAACACGGCGCACCAGCAGATATACACCGCCGATAATAAGCATAAGTGCGGATATTTCTCCGATGCATCCGGAGCAAAGGCCTAAGAACATATCAAGAACGGTAAGTCCCTCGGGAATGATACCCTCCTTGAGAGCGCCCAGTGCCGTCGCAGATGATACGGCGTCCGTTATAGGCTCGTTGAAGCCGGTAAGCTGTGATGGCCAGGAAACGAACAGGAATATTCTTGCGGCGATCGCTGGGTTTACTATGTTTTTGCCGATACCGCCGAAAAGCTGCTTGACTATCACGATGGCAAAAAATGCGCCGATAGGCATCAGCCACCAGGCGGCTGTGGACGGAACGTTGAATGCAAGCAGTATTCCGGTCACAACGGCGGAAAGATCGTTTACCGTGGTGGGCTTTTTCATAAGCCGCTGATAGCCGTACTCGAAGCTTATGCAGGAAAGCACCGAAACGGCGGTGAGAAGAATGGGTCTCCAGCCAAACATAACTACCGACCATACAAGGGCGGGCAGCATGGCGATTATTACGTCAAGCATGATCCTGCGAGTGTTGTTTTTGTGCTTGACGTGAGGCGATGAGGAGAGAACCAGAAGCTCTGAATCGTTTGTCATTATTTTTTGCCCTCCTCCTTCTTATCTGAGCTGTCTTTGCCCTCAGACTTTTCCGCTGCCGCGGCGGCAAGTGCCTGCTGACGGCGCTTTTCCTCGTTTATCTTTGCCTTGGTCATTCGGACGAACTGAACTATCGGTACACTGCCGGGACAGATGTACGCGCAGGTGCCGCATTCGACACAGCTCATAAGATTGAATTTTTCGCACATACCGAGATCTCCCTGCTCGGAGAACTGAGCAAGATAAAGAGGCATCAGGTGCATGGGGCAGACGCTTACGCATTTGCCGCAGTGTATGCAGGAATAGTTGGGGTCGTACGGACGTGTGAATTTCTCGGAAAGAGCCAGAATTGCGTTTGTACCCTTTGTGGTCGGCGTGTTGATATCCCACTGCGCCATTCCCATCATCGGGCCTCCGGTTATTACCTTCATGGGCTTTTTGCTTAATCCACCGCAGAAGTCTATAAGCTCCGACATGGGGGTTCCCAAGGGCGCCAGCAGATTCTTGGGCGTGCTTACACAGTCTCCGGTAACAGTCACTACTCTCTCGATAAGAGGCATTCCGTACTTGACCGCCCTGGCTACATTGTAGCAGGTCTCGACATTGAATATGACACAGCCTACGTCCGCAGGCAGCTTTCCGGCGGGAAGCTCCTGACCGGTAAGCGCGAATATAAGCTGACGCTCGTCACCCTGCGGATATTTGGTCTTCATTACTCTGACCTCAATGGTTTCGTCGTTTCCGCGAACCTCATTGAGCTTTGCTACCGCATCCAACTTGTTGTCCTCTACCGCAATGAGTCCCTTTTCCAGACCGAATACCTTGTTGAGTATTCTGACTCCGTCAAGGATCTCTTCGGGATATTCAAGCATCATGCGGTGGTCTGCCGTTATAAACGGCTCACATTCCGCGCAGTTTATGATCATATAGTTGACCTTTCCCAGCGCGGAGGATATTTTTGCATAGGTGGGGAAGGTCGCGCCTCCCATTCCGGATATGCCTGCCAGGCGCACAGCCTCAATGCAAGCCTCGGGAGTCACCTCGGAAACAGCATTTTCCTTTTTGATAATGGTCTCGCATAGACGTTCTTCGCCGTCATTTTCAATCACTACGCGGCTGACTTTTCTGCCCATGGGGGTGAGTACCTCTTCTATTGCTGTGACCTTACCGGATACTGGAGCATGAACGGGACATCCTAAGCCCTTTTCCACTGTACCGATGATCTGGCCCTTGTCAACCGTATCTCCGATCTTAACGGTGGCTGAACAAGGAGCGCCGATGTGCTGAGAAAGAGGAACGTACACCTTTTTGGGGGCAGGCATCTTTTCAATGGGGGAATCAGCTGTAAATTTGTATTCCTCCATGTGTATACCGCCTCTGAAGGTATAGATCAAAGCGAATTACTCCTTTCGATATAAAAATTGATTTTTGCCCGACGTTATCAGATAAAGAAAAGCATACGGGCAATAATATAGGATGGTAACGTAATGCCGGGGCGCGGAGCTGATGCGGTCAGCCCATCCCGGATCACGTATTTTATGTATGCCAATGTGCATAAGTGACAAATGGCGTACAAATTAACATTATACATTATACTACTATAACAATGAAATTTCAATAGCTTTTTTAAATTTTAGTATGGCAAATTACACTTTTTTTGCAATTTTTTATCTTGAAGTCCAATAAATATTGCTAAAAAAGCGGTCAGGGCGAGGTCAAATAAAGAGGATTCAAAAAAATTAAAAATTTTTCCGAAAACATCTTGACAAACGGATTTTTTCGTGATATAATATCATCCGTTGTAGCGTGGCGCGTTACGAGAATCAAATATGGCGGAATAGCTCAGCTGGCTAGAGCGCTCGGTTCATACCCGAAAGGTCGTGGGTTCAAGTCCAACTTCCGCTACCAGGCCCGTTGGTCAAGCGGCTAAGACACCGCCCTTTCACGGCGGTAACACGAGTTCGATTCTCGTACGGGTCACCACAAAAGATAACATCCGAACTTTTTAAGTTCGGATGTTATCTTTTTATCCAAGCCGCAGGCTTGGTATGGAATCACGCGTCAGCGTGTATGGCATCACCGAAGGTGTATGGCATCACCGAAGGTGTATGGCATCACCGAAGGTGCATTTTCTGCGGCTTGATTACATACATCCCTTCGGGATGATTCCATACGCGACTTCGTCGCAATTCCATGGGGCTGTTGCAAATAAAGTTTTGCAGCAGCCCCAAAGCTGTAAAAAAATCGGAGAAGTAACAAAAAAGATGGGGATAAGGCTCGAAAAGCAAAAGAGGCTTGAAAAAGAGTACGACAAAAAGAGGATGGCTAAAAATCCTCGAAAAAAATGTGAGATATCTCGTTTTGCGGCGTGGGAGATCTACGCCGCTTTTGTCTTTAGAGGGAACAGATCCTGCCCAAATCTTCCGCTTTCAAGCCGGTTACAGAGTTTTTGGATATTAAAAGCGAAAGAAAGCAGGAAAAACTGTGTTTCTACATTGCTCTTGCCGCGTGTCAGGAAGCGACGGAAACGGTAATCTTGCTTTAGTACACCAAACACTCCTTCAACTTGTATGGAGCGATTCGTCCTCAAAAGATCGCCTTCCTCGCTTGTTATGTTTTCAAGGGATTGAGCTCTGTCACGGATAAACTCGGGACTTACCTTGATCTCACGGAAGCCCCTTGTGCTTCTATGACATTTTCCCATATGAGGACAACCTTCACAGCTTTGGTTTCTGTAATATCTCACCTTGACCTTGTAACCTGCCGAGGTGGTCTCTTCTGTCTCGTAAGCAAAAAACAAAACCTCTCCGTTTTCGCAGACATAATGGTCGTGTTCTTCGTCGTACCTCATGTTTTCCACACGGTATTTATTGTTCTTGTAGCGTCTCGTTTTACTGATCTCATAGTTTTGAGGCTTGATAAAGCTCTTTTGTCCGTTCTCCTTGAGATACAGATAGTTTTCTCGACTCTCATACCCTGCATCGGCAATGATCTGTTCGATCTTTCTTCTTGTGTGTGATCTCATCCTTTTCAGGAACGGTATGAGTGTATTGACGTCGGTAGGGTTTGAGAAGATACCCACTCCAACGATGTATTCGGACTCCACTCCGATCTGCACATTGTACGCAGGCTTTAACTGACCGTTCTTCATTGCATCATCCTTCAAACGCATAAAGGTTGCATCAATATCTGTCTTTGAAAAGCTCTTTCTGTTCCCGCATATCTCTGTTTGCATTGTGTATTTTCCCAACCGCGATAAATATTCCCCGAGATTTTCAATGTCTTTTTGAAGCTGTGTCTTTCTTTTTCCACTGCCTTCTACGAACAGTAAATTGATCAATTCGGCTTGATTCAAAAGGACCTGATAGCATTCTTCTATGGTAATATTCTCATATATACCGTATCTTGCGGCAATTACGGGAAGCTCCTTAGCAATCTTCTCCCGTAGCTTCCTGTCGCTCTTCTCCACCGCCTTTCTCCACACGAAGGTATATTTATTGGCATTGGCTTCGATCTTGGTTCCGTCAATGAATACGTTCTTAAAGCGCACCTCACCCATTTCATACAGCTTTTCCACAAGCTGATAGAATAGTCTCTCGATCACCTTCTCAAGACGCTTGCTTTGAAATCTGGCAATCGTCGAATAGTCCGGCACGGGTTCTCCGTTGAGTATCCACATAAATCTGATGTCGTTGATACAGGCTTCTTCGATCTCTCGCGCCGAATATTTGCCCTGCATGTATCCATAGACGATGATCTCGAACAGAGTGATCGGATTGTGTTTTCTCCAGGTCCGTACGTATGTCTCAAACAGCTCTGTATAGTCTAATTCCTCGCATATTTCGATCAACTTTCTAACAGGATCTTTCTCCGAAATATTTTTTTCATAGTTAAATGGCAAAACTACTTGATTTCTGTCTCTCATCATGCTATAATTATCTCGCTTTCTTGTGGATTTTTTGTAGCAATTAAATTATACAATAAAGCAAGCGACAGCTCAATACCTTTTCGGTAAAAAGCTGTCGCTTTTTCTTCTTTATTCTTTGGGCTCCCTTAATGCAACAGCCCCTTCCATACACGCCTAAGGCGTGATTTGGATGCGAAAGGAGAACGATATGGCAAAGAATTTATTGCTTGAATATTCCGAAAAATTGGCTTGCGAAATTGCAGCGCTTTGCAACGAGCACAAAATAGACTCCAATACCGTATATCAAATCAAAAAATCCTCATCAAGTGTTTTCGCCAACATTTCCGAAGCTCAATATCCTCAAAGTCTTGCCGATATGCTATCTAAGTTTGAGATTGCACGCAAGGAATGTATCGAAACAGAAAGCTGGCTCAAATTGTTTTTTTCGTCAGAATGCATTGACGAAGAAACCTTTAAGAAATACCGCAATCTCTGTGGAAGAATTCGCAGGATGTTAACATCTTCTTGCATTACAATTGAAAACAAATTAAAGCAAGGTTGAAAAGCCTTGCTTTTTTAGTGGGTTCGGGCTTCTGCCCGATGTGAGCGCAGGGACGGTGCGAGGAGGGCGCCGCCATTTGGCGGTGGACATCCACGCGCTATGCTTGCCCCAGACGCAAGCGTCGGGAAAGCAGAAAACAAGTGTTACTTGATTGCCAAACAATGAATTGATAATTGACTATTCTGTTTTGGATATATACTATCCATATCCGTTATTGATTATCTTGGCTTCTTGTGGTATAATTATCTCAACGGATCCGGAATAAAAGGTATAAGGAGTGTTTATATGACGATAGGTAAAAATATTGCAGATTTAAGAAAAAGCAACGGGATGACACAGGAACAACTTGCCGAAACACTCGGCGTGTCTTCTCAGACGGTTTCCAAGTGGGAAAACGAGGTAACAATGCCTGATATTATGCTTCTCCCTGTGATTGCCGGTTGTTTTGATATTACAGTGGATGAACTGTACGGTGGCAGAAAAACAATAGAAAAACGCCAAACTATTGATTATGATGATATCCCCGAAATGCTGTACGACGCCGTCATTGATCTTACGCAACGCGGTTGGGTGGATACTGTAGAAGGAAAGGATATTGAGACAGAAAAGGAAAAAATGAAGTCTTATCTTGCCGAAAACCGTCAAGTCAAAACAGCAACCTTTTCAAATAAAAAAGGAGCTGTAATTGCAACATCGGAAATTGGTTTGTTGCACAGGGGCAAAGCAAATGCCGACCAGCTTATGTATGAGGGGATTGGTCGCGTGCTTGAAGTTTTGTCAAAATCCGCTGTAAGACGTATTTTCGCTTATCAAATGGAGAATATGACTAAACCTATTACAGCGCCTTATGTGGCAAAAAAATGCGATATATCTCCCGATGAAGCCGCGCAAGCCCTTGAGATGCTGACGGAGATTTATGTCAATCACCCCACCGATGTCATGATTGATGAAAACAATTCTATACGTATGTATGCACTCAACTCGGACGAAAGCATTATGTATATGTTAATGATTTTGAAAACCGCAAGATTAATTGACGAAAACAAACAGCATTATTACAATTATCGAGGTTCATATAATAATCTTTGGATACAGTAGAGATGAATATCTCTCGCCCCGCCTCGCTCGGCGCAGGGCAAAACAAACATCAGGAATAAAACTTAGCGCCGCCCTGCGCCACGAGTTCGTATTAAGCGCTTCAGAGAAGCGCGTCAATCCTCGCCGAAGGCGAGATTCTCGTTCGGGTGCCCCGTCAAGCTTTTCTGAGCCCACGACTTTGGGGCAAGCTCAGAAAAGTACATAATCGTTAATTCTGTTATTGCGTTGAATCTTTGATCTGATTTAAACTCTCGTCGGGGCACAAATCGATGTTCATCTCCGCTGAAATCGACGTTCATCTCCGCTGAAGTCCGCCCGGCAACTATGCTGTCGTCCTGCTGTACACCCGAAAGGTGTAACACACTGTATCTTGCAGGTCGAACGCCGTAAAAGTACTACGATCGAACGCCGTAAAAGTACTACTGTCAAACGCCGGTTCTTGCGATCTGAATAAAAAGCGCGTGCTTCTCTTGATTTTTGCGCCTAAATATGGTATACTTGTAAAAAAGCGTGATGTCCAAGCATGATTCCGGTGTTTTTCGCCTTGTTTTCGCGTGAGCTTCGGTGAGACCGCTTGAATATATGCTTCAGTGCAACGCCCGATGCCGACATGGCGATCTAACTTGAAAGGAATTGAGACAAAATGAGATTTATCGGATATTGGTCAAAACAGCTGTTGGTTGCTGAGTTTCACGAGCTCCAGTCCTGCTGTCATTATTATCGGGACTGCGAATATTACGAGCCCGGCGATTGGATGGTGAAAGCCAGCATCGGTATGGGCGCAAATGTGCGCAGTTACTATATTTGCCCCACGGATAAAAGCTCGAAGGATGGCTACCGTCCGTTTACCTGCCGGGACGAAGCTAACGCATTTATAGAGAAGCTGCTGCAATCGGAGCCTTATGCTATTGATCTGAGAAAGCTTGGGGCTTGCTGCGCTTTTATGGAGGACACATACGCCAAGGTCAAGCCTCTCGACGGATTTGATGCTCCGGATGAAAATGAGTGAGCGCAGTCGGTGTACTGTGTTCAACCCGTCGCGCAATGCCACGCAAAGGTCACGACGCAGATCACGGTCAATAATACGCCGTGATCTGATATAAAAACTAAACGCTCCGCCAATTGATCCGGCGGAGCGTTTTTAATACAACAATAACCGTATGCTTTACAATAACCGTGTTGCTTTTGCTTGGAGCTTCTTATTTTCCGCTTGTCTTCAGATAGTCGATGCAGCGCTCTACCTCCTGGAGTCCGGTTGGCTCAAGTCCCTCGCTCTCTACAACTATCTTTTTGCCGTGCTTTACCGCGTAATCAAGCACCTCGGCTACCGGAGCAGTTCCAAGTCCCAGGGATTTGCCTGTCCTGTCCGCAAAGCCGTCCTTGAGATGGATGAACTCCACTCTGTCGCCGTAGTACTCCATGACCTCGATGGGATCTCTGCCCGCTACATATGCCCAGTACGTATCTATCTCGAATTTAAGCTCGGTCCTTGCCGCCAGCTCATCGTGGGGCACAAAGCCGTCCGCTACCTCCTTGAATTCTCCGTCATGGTTGTGGTAGTGAAGAGTCAGTCCCTCTGCCTTAAGCAACGGTATCCATCTGTTTACGTTTTCGATGAATTCCTCAATTCCCTTGCGGTCGTATATGCTTGCTCCGGGAATTATAATGTCCTTGCAGCCGATAGCCTTATGGTATGCTACCGTTCCTTCAAAATTGTTTATAAGATCGCCTACTCCCGTGTGGGTTCCGACTGCCTTGATGCCATACTCATCAAGCAAGCCCTTGATATATTCCGCCTTGTAGCCGAAGAAGCCGGCGAATTCCGCTGTTTTGTAGCCCATTCTCGCGATTTCACGCAGTGCCTTATCCATGTCTGCTTTGGTGATGTCTCTGAGGCTGTACATCTGGATACCGAATTCCGTCATAATTTATAACCGTTCCTTTCAGTTTGGGGCTTTATGCCTTTAAAAGGCTCTGCTTTTATGCCGCTGTTTCGCCCCTTGGATTATTTGGAGTACTGACCATATTATAACAGAGGATAATAATTTTTTCAACTGTTGTTTTATACAAATTCCTGAGGCTTTTTTTGTGCAATTGAATTAGTTCCCGCGGCGTTTTTCTGTCGGGAAAAGCATCGCTTACCGCGCTTTTACAGAGACGGGTGAGAGGTGTTGGAGCCGTTTTTTTGGTGGGCTCTTCATCATATCTCCGCGTTTGGGCATTGTGATTTATTCCAAAAAAACGATGGAGATTTCGTGAGAATTGCCGAATGGAAAATCTCAAAAAGGGGTTGAAACCTTCTGCAAATGCTGTTATAATAAGGTTGGCTGTATTGTTAATAAAACGTAAACAAACAGCGCCGAAACGGTCACTTCAATAATTTGACCTAATCTTCTTACTTACGAAAGGAACGATTGTTATGGAACTTCTTGGAAAGGCTATGGATCCCGCCTTCTGGCAGGAAGTACGCGAAAAGGAATGCTACAAATTCTTTAGGGATGAGCTGGCAGAGCTCTGGGCTAAAAACTGCGAGAAGCCGATAGAGGCTCTCAGGTACAGCGAATTCCGTATGTTTAAATTCACCGGTAATCGCTCGGTCTACGAGGGGCAGTATTTCGTCCGTCGCAGAGGGCTGAATACCTCCGCGCTTCTTTCGCTCATTTACCCAGAGGAAGAGAAGTATCTGGTTCGGCTGATGGATACCATTTACGCTATTTGCGACGAATATACCTGGTGTCTGCCTGCCCACCAAACCGCACTTGAGATCAACAATAACGCCCATCTGGATCTTTTCGCCTGCGAGACCGGATTTGCTCTGGCGGAGATATATACCCTGCTCGGTGACCGTCTTGAGCCGCTTATCCGCGACCGTATCAGAGTGGAATACGACCGCAGAATACTTGATTCCTGGGAAAATAAAAAATTCGGCTGGGAGCACGGACTTGCAAACTGGAACGCGGTCTGCACCGGCTCGGTAGGATGCTCTATGATGCTTATGCATCCGGAGCTTATGGAGAAATACAAGTCTCGCTTTGATGAGAATATTGAATTTTATCTCAAGGGCTTCAAGGATGACGGTATCTGCGAGGAGGGAGTCGGATATTGGCATTACGGCTTCGGCTTCTTTACCGTTTACGCCGATATGATACGCAGATTTACCGACGGTCAGACCGATTACTTCGTCCGTGCGAAGGTGAAGGAGGTCGCTACATTTATTCAGAAGATGTTCCTTTCCGGAAAATCCTCGGTCAGCTTTTCGGATGGCGGCAGATCCTGCAACTATCATCTCGGTCTGCTTCACTATCTGAAGAACGAATACCCCGATGCTATCTCTATTCCTCATCCCAAGGATTCCTACAATGCCGATGGCTGCGGAAGATGGTGCCTGCATTTCCGTTCTGCCCTGTGGCTTAAGGAGGAATATCTGACTCCCGATGCACAGACTCCCGAAAACACCTATTTTGCTCAGCACTCACAGTGGATGATCCATAAAAATGCAAGCTACGGCTTTGCCGCCAAGGCGGGAACCAATGCTGAGCCCCATAATCAGAATGATGTTGGTTCGTTTATTATAGCCAGGGCAGGCAGACAGGTGTTCACCGATATGGGCGCCGGAGCATACACGAGGCAGTATTTTGCCGCCGATACCAGATACGGCATTCTCCAGTGCTCCTCCCGCGGACACAGTGTTCCGATAGTTAACGGCACCTATCAGCACGAGGGAAGAGAGTATGCCGCCAAGGATGTAAAATATGAAAACGGCGTATTCTCCAGTGATATCGCGGGTGCTTATCCCATCTCTGAGTTGAAGAGCCTTGTGCGCTCCTTCAGCTGGACGGATAATTCGGTAATTCTCAAGGATTCCTATGATTATGAGGGAGAGGGAGATATAGTAGAGCGCTTCGTTACTCTGGTTGAGCCCAAGGTTGAAAAGGATGGCGTTGTGACGGTTGACGGTGTAACTCTCACCTATGATGCCGCTAAGTGCAGTGTTACTCTCGGAAGCGAACCGATGTCTTCCAACGCCAATGCATACTTTATTGATCTTAAGCTGAACAGTGGGGTGGATGAGATCACGGTCACCTTCAGTGTCTGATAGAGGAGAGATTAAGGTGGAAGGCATAAAGCTTTTTGGAAAGGGCGCCGATCCTGCCTTCTGGCAGGGGGTGCGCGAGAAGGAATGCTATGGATTTCTTCGTGAGGATCTGGAGAAATGCTGGGAGCTTTACGGACTCAACCCGATCAAGGCGCTGACATACAGCGATTTCCGTCTGTTTAAATATACGGGAAACAGATCGGTTTACGAAAACGAGTATTGTTATCGCAGAAAAAGCGCTGTGACCTCGGCTCTGCTTGCCCTTATATATCCCGAGGAGGAAAAATATCCCGTCCGACTTATGGACAGCCTGTATGCAGTCTGTGACGAATACACCTGGTGCTTGCCTGCTCATAATACCGCTCTTGAGGTGAACAATAATGTTCATATAGATATCTTTGCGGCAGAGACGGGAATAATGATGGCGGAGATATACACTCTGCTGGGAGACCGTCTTGAGCCGCTTATACGAGACAGGATAAGGACGGAATTGAAGCGGAGAATAATCACTCCCTGGGAAAACAAGACATATGGCTGGGAAAAGAACGAGGCAAACTGGAATACGGTATGCACCGGAGGTATCGCGATAGTCACCATGCTTGTGTTCCCGGAGTTGTTTACCGGATATTTGCCGCGTATAAGCCGCAATATAGAGCGGTATCTCGGCGGATTCAAGGAGGACGGTATCTGCGAGGAGGGCGTAAGCTACTGGCATTACGGCTTTGGCAATTTCGTGTTCTTTGCAGATATGATCCGCAAATTTACTGATGGAGGGGTGGATTATTTTGCGCGCCCAAAGGTAAAAGAGATCTCCATGTTTTTCCAGAAGATAAATCTGAACGGGCAGTGTACCGTCAGCTTCTCCGATGCCAACCCCTTTCATCATTATCATATTGGTCTGTTGCATTATCTTAAAAGGGAGTATCCGGATGCTATTACCGTTTCCGGTCAGGAGAATTCCTATATTACCGACGGCAGAGGTAGATGGAATTTCTATCTGCGGGCGGTGCTGTGGCTGGAGGAGGAATATCTTTCGCCTGACCCGCAGGCGCAGAGGGCGACCTTTTTCGCCCCTTATTCTCAGTGGCTGGTTCACAAGGAGCCCGGATACGGTTTTGCCGTTAAGGGCGGTCACAATGCCGAGCCGCATAACCATAATGACGTTGGGTCATTCATTATAGCAAAGGACGGAAAGCACGTTTTTGCCGATCTCGGCGCCGGCCCGTACACCAGACAGTATTTTGCCCCAAGCACCAGATATGGGATCGTCCAGTGCTCCTCACGCGGGCACAGTGTTCCGATAGTGAATGGGGAGTATCAAAGGGAGGGCGCGGAATTTGCCGCCAGAAACACAAGATTTGAGGACGGAGTCTTTTATACGGATATTGCCGGAGCATACGGCATAGAGGCGCTCAGGTCCGCGATACGCAGCTTTAAATGCACCGAAAACGCGGTAATTCTCAAGGATAGCTTTGAATACGAGGGTGAAGGAGACATAATTGAGCGCTTCGCGGTTAGGATACCGCCCGAGTCCGTCGGTGACGGAGCGGTCAAGGTCGGCGGAATTACCCTCAGATTTGATCCCGCGTCGTGCGATCTCAGCTTTAGCTCTGAGTCGCTGAACGAAAAGTCAAGCGTGTACTTTGTTGACTTTAAGCTGAAAAATGGAATCAGAGAATTTACCGCGTTTTTCGATATGGGTTGATCACACCCACTGTCGGAGCGTCACGGAATGAGGCAGCAGAGCAGGGAATCCCCGGGTCCGGTGTTACAAATTTGTTAAATATTAATATTCAGTATTGCAAAAATTCAAAAAAGTGGTATAGTAAAATATGGCTGAATTTAATTTTGCAAAAAGGAAGGAATAACTCCAATGAAGCACACCGACATAAAGGCTTTGCTTTGTGAGCCGGACAAGTATCTTGACACACAGGTGACCGTTTGCGGATGGGTAAGAACCGCCCGCGACTCAAAGAATATTTCGTTTATCGAGCTTAACGACGGAACCACTCTTAATAATATACAGCTTATTATCGAAAAGGACAAGGACGGTATAGGAGAACTCAAGGATGCGATGGTGGTCGGAGCATCTCTTAAGGCGGTTGGTAAATTTATCGTTTCCGAGAGGAACGGTTACGAGATGAACATTGATTCCATCACTCTTCTCGGAGCCTGCCCCTCTGATTATCCTCTCCAAAAAAAGCGCCATACTCTTGAGTTTCTGCGTACTATCCCTCATCTTCGCCCCAGAGCCAGATATTTTGAGGCGGTATTTGCGGTAAGAGATCAGCTTTCTCACGCCGTTCACAGCTATTTCCACAAGAACGGATACAAGTACGTTCACGCCCCCATCATTACCGGAAGCGACTGCGAGGGCGCAGGTGAGGTCTTCCGCGTTACCACACAGCCCTGGAATGCCGAATACAAGGAAGAGGGCGAGTATTTCGCTGAGGATTTCTTCGGCAAGAAGGCGGGCTTGACCGTTTCCGCTCAGCTTGAGGGAGAAATGGCGGCTATGGGCTTGGGAAGGATATATACCTTCGGTCCCACCTTCCGCGCGGAGCACAGTAACACTACCCGTCATGCGGCAGAGTTCTGGCAGATAGAGCCTGAGGTCTGCTTTGCCGAGATAGACGACATAATCGAGATAGCGGAGGACTTTATCAAATATATCATCCGCGACGTAATGGAAAACTGCAAGACTGAGCTTGAATTTTTCAATCAGTGGGTTGAAAAGGGTCTTATTGAAAAGCTGACAAACGTGGTAAACAGCGATTTCGGAAAGGTTACTTATACCGAGGCTGTCGAGATACTTAAAAAGTCAGGAAAGGAATTCAAGTTCCCGGTTGAGTGGGGCTGCGATCTACAGACCGAGCATGAAAAGTATCTGACCGAGGAATATTTCGGTAAGCCGGTTTTCGTTGTACACTATCCTGCCGACATCAAGGCGTTCTATATGAAGCAGAATCCCGACGGAAAGACCGTCGCGGCTACCGACCTGCTGGTTCCCGGCATCGGAGAGATCATCGGCTGCAGTGAGCGCGAGGCGGATTACGGTAAGCTTAAGGCGGCAATGGAAAAGCGCGGCATGAAACTTGAAGAATATCAGGATTATCTTGATACTAGAAAATACGGCAGCGTGCCTCACAGCGGCTTCGGTCTGGGCTTTGACCGCGCCATTATGTACGTTACCGGTGTTCAGAATATCAGAGATACCCTTTTGTTCCCCAGAACCGTCGGCAGTCTTTGACCGAGGTTGAGGTGATACGGCGGTACCGTAAATACCCGGAAGCGGGGCGGAGAGAAATAACTGCCCATATATCTCTGAACTCAAACAGCAAAAAAGAGAGGGCACTTAGGGGGTTACCCTAAAGGACAGTTTTCAAAAATACGGTATATCTCAAATTAGGTATGCCGTATTTTGTATTTGTGACCACAAATGCAGTGCTTCGTATGCCTTAATTAAAGACTGCAAACCCGATTTCCGTCTATTTGCAAATAAACGGCTTGCACAAACTAAAGGCTCCCTTGTTTAACCCAATCCCTAAAACGAGCGTTGCTCATTTCAGGGAACCCTTGGGGCGGGAGCTGACGCCGAAGGCGGCTGAGGGATTGTTTTGCTTTCTTCTGTGATCTTACAATCCCTCCGACACGGCAAGCCGTGCCACCTCCCTTTACACAAGGGAGGCTTTTTGCTACCTTCCGGAAGGTAATGTATCTCCCCTCGTGTCATCCTGAGCGGAGGAAGGCGTATACGCCGCCCGCAGTCGAACCCGTAGGGCGATGCATAGCATCGGGATCTGCGAGGGAAAGGATGATATTCCCGCCCGAGATCCTGCTCGACTTCGTCTCGCACTGCTTCGCAGTTCGACTTCGCTTATGC
>JAFVTO010000077.1 GCA_017503165.1 Clostridia bacterium
CCTGTCTTTCTCTGTTATATTCACGCTGCAGACCGTCTATCATTTTCTGGGCGTTCTTTCCCGCGGAATCCATTGCGCATCTTCTTGCGGCTACCTCAGATGCAAAGCTCTCACGCGCCGCGCTTACCAGCACGCCGGCTACATATTCCGGAACCGCGGCGTTCAGCACCGTCAGCTCATCTGGCTCAAACACCGGGCTGACGACCGATGCGTTCTCCTCCGCTGATAGCGGCAAAAGCCAACGAACCTGCGCCTCCTGGGTAAGCATGGACACGTATTTGGTATAAAGAATTCCGACACGGGCAAGCTCACCCTTGGCAAATCTCCGGCAAAGCTCAGCCGAAATTTCCTGAGCCTCCCCGTAGGTGAACTTCTCCGCGTACCGCAATTCCCCCTTGAAGCGGTCACAGGCGCGCTTTCCGACAGGGATGATCTCGGCATCCGAATATTCTCTCATCGCGCGAAAAATATTGGCATTGTACCCTCCCGCCAGACCTCTGTCCCCCGCTATAACCACAAGGCAGGTCTTACCCTCGGGATTCTGCTTCATATACGGACTCTGCTTACATTCCTCGCTGTTAATGAGCGGAGCTATCGCCTGCAGTATTGCTTTTTCATACTCGCGTCCGCGAAGCATTGCTTCGTTTGCGCGACGCATCTTAGAGGACGCGACCAATCCCATTGCCTTGGTGAGGTGCAAGGTGGAGTCCACGCTTTTTATACGGTTGCGCAGTTTCTTTATATCTGCTCCCATCCGAATTACCTCTTACCGTTCAATTCCGTCAGCGCCTGCTTCAAGGTCTCCACATCGCTGTCATCAAAGTAGCCCGACTCGAATCTCTGCAGAAGCTCATTGTATCTGTTTTCAAGGAAGGAATAAAGCTTTTCCTCGTATGCAGGAACTTCCTTTACCGGAACCTCATTCAGATAACCCTTGGTCACCGCGTAAACGATCGCCACCTGGCAACCGGCTCTGACCGGAGAGTTTCTGTTCTGCTTAAGTACCTCCACAATGCGCTCACCCAAAGCGAGTCTGGCCTTGGTATCCGCATCCAGGTCACTTCCGAACTGGGCAAAGGATTTCAGCTCTCTGTACTGAGAATACAGAAGCTTAAGCTCACCCGACACCTTTTTCATCGCCTTAAGCTGAGCGGAACCTCCGACTCGGCTGACCGATATACCGGGGTTGATAGCAGGCATTATTCCCGAGTGGAACAGCTCTGTTTCGAGGAATATCTGACCGTCTGTTATCGAAATAACATTGGTAGGGATATATGCAGAAACGTCGCCGGCCTGGGTTTCGATTATCGGCAGAGCGGTAATGGAGCCGCCGCCATATTCAGGAGACACGCAAGCGGCGCGCTCAAGAAGTCTGGAATGGAGATAGAAAACGTCACCCGGAAACGCCTCGCGTCCCGGAGGACGGCGAATAAGCAGAGAAAGCGCTCTGTATGCTACCGCGTGCTTGGAAAGGTCGTCATAGATAATAAGAACATCCTTACCCTTCTCACGGAAATACTCTGCCATAGCGCATCCCGAATAGGGAGCTACGTACTGAAGCGGCGCGGTTTCCGAAGCGGAAGCCGATACCACTATTGTGTAATCCATTGCGCCAACCTCGGCAAGCTGATTTACTATTCCGACAACGGACGAATTCTTCTGTCCTATAGCAACGTATATACAGATCACGCCCGTATTTTTCTGGTTTATTATGGTATCAATAGCTATCTCGGTCTTTCCGGTCTGACGGTCGCCTATTATAAGCTCTCGCTGACCTCTTCCGATAGGTATCATGCTGTCTATCGCCTTGATACCGGTCTGGAGTGGAACGCAAACGCTTCTTCTCTCGATTATACCCGGCGCCTCAGACTCCACAGGGCGGGTATCCGCAGCAAGGACAGCGCCTTTTCCGTCAATAGGCTCTCCAAGAGCATTGACGACGCGCCCCAGCAAAGCCTCGCCTACCGGAACGGAAAGCACCTTTCCCGTACGTTTTACCACAGAGCCCTCTCTTATCGAGTTGCTGTTCGAAAGCAAAGCCACCGATACCGTCTCGTCCTCAAGGTTCTGAGCAAGCCCTACGCTTCCGTCCTCAAACTCCAGAAGCTCACTTGCCATGCACTCACGCAAGCCGTACACCCGCGCGATACCGTCTCCGACCAAAATGACCGTTCCGGTTTCCTTCATTTCAAGCCGAGACCTGTAATTTCTTATTTGTTCTCTGATAATACTGCTGATTTCTTCCGGTCTTCCGCTCATTTGTTAATCACTTCCTTAAGCTCCTGCAGGCGATGGCGAAGAGAGCCATCCATGACTCTTCCCTCAAGCTCGACCACGACACCGCCCAAAATATCGGCATCCACGCGGCAATCGAGAGAAACGTTCTTCCCGCTTATTTTATAAAGTTTGATTTTCAGCGCCTTACGCTCACTGTCAGTCAGCTCGACAGCCGAGGTAACCGTTGCCGTAACAGTCGCCTCCTTTTGCTCGAGCAGCTTGCGGTACTCATCAACACACTGAGAAAAGTCGCTCACCCTTCTCCTCTCGCAAAGCAGCTGCACAAAGGAAACGACTCTTTCCGATAAGCTACCTCCGAATGCGGATTCCACAGCACTCAGACGCTCGCTCTGGGGAATTCCCGGGGATGAAAGCAATTCAAGATATTCAGGCGTTGCCTTGAATACGCTATCTATCCTTTCAAGCTCTGACAGTGTATGCTTCTCCTTACCGCACTCTGCGGCAAGCATAAAGATCGCCTCGGCGTATTCCTTAATGATCTCCGCCATCGCCCTCTCCTATTCCGTCAATGAAAGAATTTATCAGCGCGCGGTGATCAGAGGCATTGATCTCTCTTTCAAGCATCTTTTCGGCAATCTCGGATGATACGTTCACTATCTCCCGCTTGATGCCATCCACAGCATTTTTATGGGTAAGGATCGCTTCGTTTTCGGCGCGTCTCCTTATGCCCTCTGCCTTGACCTGCGCCTCCTCAACTATCTGATCCGCCCGATATGAAGCGGTCTCAGTGGCGTTTCTGATTATGGCATCCGCCTCATCATCAGCGCGTTGAAGCTTATTCTCCCACTCTGCCTTGCTCTCATCTGCCTGCCTTTGCGCGTCATTTGCCGCAGCATATTGCGCGTCTATGGCGTTCTGACGGTCATTAAGCAGCTTTTTGACAGGACCGAAGAGAAATTTCTTCACTATGAGGTAAATAAGCAGAAGGTTTGCAAGAGAGATCAGAATGTGCCAAAGGTTTACAGAAATAATATCCAATGACTGCATATCGTTCACTCCGATTCAGAAATAATCATAAAATTCAGCTCTTTTGCCGCACTTATCTACCCAATGCCTTGAGCAGAATATTGACCATGGTGTGGGGAGCAACAAAGATAAGCAGAATAGCGATAACCAGCGAGTAAATACCGGTAGTCTCGGATATTGCGCATCCCATGATCATGGTAGAGGTTACAGCGCCCTTGCTCTCAGGCTGACGTCCGATTGCTTCACAAGCCTTCGAGACAGCATTACCTTCACCGATACCGGGGCCGATAGCTCCGATACCCATACAAACACCTGCGCCCAGAGCGCATGCTGCGAGAATAAGACCGATTGCGATTTCCATAAGATAATCCTCCGGATGTATTTTTTTCTTTTTTGTTTTTTATTTTGCGGAAAGCTTTTTGAGCTTTCTTTTTTCGTATAGCTCCTGCGGAAATCCTCCCGCTATGTTCATCATTGTAAGCATAGCGAATATAAACGCCTGCATACAGCTGCTGAATATATCGAAGTATAGTGACAGCACGGCGGGCAAGCCTATCTGCAAAAACGGTATATCCCCGAGAAATCCGGGAAGCCAGCCCAGCACCAAAGAAGAAAGCCCTTGAAGCGCAGCGGCAATGAGCACCGCTATAACGGTTCCGGACATAACGTTACCGTAGTGACGGAACGCCATTGAGATAGGAGTGGATACCTCACCGAGAATATTCAGCGGAAGCAGGATAGGTATCGGTTCGGTAAAACCCTTTAAATAGTTGCCGACTCCACCCTTTAGCTTATAGTGGGTTATCAGGATGAAAACCAGTATTGCCCATCCCGCAACGATGTTCAGGTCTGACGTTGGCGGAAAAAGCCCGAGCAAAGCCATCAGACTTGAAAGAGCCGATAGTACGAGCACCGCCGCTATAAACGGCGAAAAGCCCATAAAGAACTCTCCCATGTTTTCCTTCACGAGACCGTCCACCTTTTCCACGACCCACTCCATAAGCAGCTGTCGCTTGGTTTCAACCCCTGCTCTCACTCCGTGAGTAAGATACAGACAAAGTCCGAGAATGGTTATAACTATCAGCGCGGAATTTACCTGAGCCTCGGAAATGATCAGATCCTGTATAGGCATAGGGATCGTGAAATATATCTGCGCTCCCGTTATCTGTATTCCTTCGGTAGGCGGAGCAGTGAGTATTTTTATCACCATAGCCGCGACCAGAGGGAGCACCGTCAGTGCCAGAAGCAATATATCAACCGCCTTAAAAGCGCGGTTTTTATTCTTCATCGTCATTGC
Organism: Clostridia bacterium; assembly: GCA_017503165.1. GTDB lineage: Bacteria > Bacillota > Clostridia > Oscillospirales > CAG-272 > SIG673. Next base: position 4,562 of record JAFVTO010000077.1, read on the forward strand.
CCTCCTTCACGCGGTCTGTTCCTTCCGTGTTTTCATTTTCAGTCGGGGCGCGTCCTTCTGCCACGTCCTCGCTCAGCCCATCTCCGTTCCCTTCTGCCGCTCCTGTTCCCTCACCCGCCATTTTGCCGCAAAACGGACGCAGGAATATTGCAAGCCTCGGAAACACTAACGGCACCACTACTGCAATAGTATTGAAAAAATCAAGCAGTACACCGATCACCACAAAAATAAAGAGCATCAGCATGCGTGCTGAGCTTGCAAGCTTCATCACCTGCTTGGCTTCGTTCGGATCTTCCTTCCCCAGAGCCTTCTGAACGGACAGTCCTATGGAAAAATAATTGACCACGGCAACCGCCCCGCCGTACAGATTTCCGAGAAGCACCCGATAATCCCAAAAACCCGCTATAAGGAATATTGACTGCATCATTGTGCTGAATATCAGCACCCATATAGCAACGTATCCCGTCTCCCTTATAACGACATTATCTATTTTCTGCATAAATGCCTCGCTCAAAGTTATTTGGGGCATCACTCAAATGTGGTGTCCCTTGACAAACTGCCATATATTATATCATAATATGAAGAATTTTTCAAGAACCAAAAAGGGGGATTTCACGGTTATTTTATGAACATTCTGAAAATTCAATTCGAAACCCGTTTATTCCCCTCTGTTTTCCGTCCGTTTAAGTCTCTTTTTTCCTGTGATGTTTTCTTCTCCAATAACGCTTTTTATCCGCTGAAAACACTCATCCGGCGTCACACCCCCGGTGATGCCCATGGCATCAGACTCAGTTATAGGGTAGATGTCTCTTGAAAAAGCCATCTCATGCTCAAGAGCTATGTAACCGATGGGAGATGCCGACCATTCTCCCTTGTGAAAGCGCAGTGTGATAAAGCTTTCCCTCTCATGGGCAAATACCGTTCCGTGATCGGTACCTATGTATTCAAAGACAGCCATGGATGTTCCTCCGAGATTATTTGTTACTTTGTGTTATTATAGCACATCTCCGGAATATATGCAACCCCTTTTGGGGCTTTTTCATACCGCATTTCCCGAATTATTGTCTTTTTATTGCCGCCTTTTCGTTAGCTTTTTTCCGATTCCTTATCGAACCGAATCCGCAGCAAATCAAAAATTGGCTGTCTCATTCATATGCATCAGACATGCTGAATGAGACAGCAGCTATTTGAACGCCTGCGACTCAGTCGATCAATTCCAATAATCCAAGCCGTTCAGACCAATGCTTGACGACTTGAATTCCGGAGATTTACCGCGTTTTAGACTATTCTTGTAATCATTTACCGCTCTGAATGCATACCGCCCAAGCAACAGTATAACCGGAATGTTTATTAGAGTCATAGCTCCCATAGTAATATCTGCTATTCCCCACAGAAGATCCGCACTGAGCGCCGCACCGAGCACAACAATAAGCAAAGCGCATACCCGATAACAGGTATCAAAGCTTTTTCCCGGCTTACGCCTGAAAATATATAAAAAGCATTGCTCTACATAAAACATATTGCCCAGCAATGTGGTAAACCCAAACAGTGACATTGCAACAGTTATAAAGACAGGTCCAAATCCACCCAGTGTACGCGACAACGCCATTTGAACGTACAAAGCGCCGTCTCCGTTGGGAACGGAGGATGCATCAACGCCCGAGGTCATACACATAAACGCGGTCGCACTGCAGATCAGTACCGTATCAATAAAAACGGAGAGTATCTGAACCAAGCCCTGCTTTACGGGATGGGAAACGTCGGCTGAAGCAGATGCGTTTGGCGCAGAGCCCACACCTGCCTCATTACTGAACAAGCCACGTTTTATTCCCATCAGAACGCAGGAGCCCCCAAAACCGCCAAATATGGCATTTACGTCAAAAGCATTTCTGAATATCTCCCCGATAACGGCGGGAATTGCCGCAGCATTGATAATGCTGACAACCAACGCAACCAGAATGTATGCCACCCCCATAACAGGCACAAGCACACCGGTCATTTTGAGTATTCTCTTGCCACCGCCAAACATACAGTATGCCATCAAAGCGGCTACTGTTCCCCCTATCAATATCGGGGTGACAGAAGCGTCGTAAAACGGGTACGGCTTAAAGGCGGACTGCAGATTATATGATGTGAGCATGGTGAATCCCAAGCCGTATGTCAGGATCAGCAGTACGGAAAAAACGATTCCCAGCCATCTGCATCCCAGACCTTGCTCTATATAATAAGCAGGACCTCCGCAACTGCTACCGTCCCAGCTCCGTTTTTTGTATATTTGCGCAAGCGTGTTCTCTATCAGCGAGGTCGCGCCGCCGATCAGTGCAATTACCCACATCCAGAATACAGCACCAAAACCGCCGATACATATTGCGCCGGCAACTCCAATGATGTTACCGGTTCCGACTCTCGATGCCGTGGATACCATCAATGCCTGAAAGGAGGATACGCCGTCCGCCGCCTCCGGTCTTTCCGTCACTGCGCGGATCTGAGCTCCAAGCATAGTAAACTGAGCAAAGCCCGTCCGAACAGTGAAATAAATGCCGCTTGCAACCAAAAGTATTATCAGAACAAATCCGTATAGTGCATCGTTCAGCTCAGCTATAACACCCTCAAGTCCATTCAATTCTATCCTTAATTCCTTTCAAAAACGCGGTAAATCCCCGGAATTTACAAATGTTCTGTTATAGATCCAGACAAACATCCTTTATATTATTATAACACAAACCGCATTGCTTTATTAGGGATGATAAGATAATCGAACATGCGTTCTTCGTAATAGTAATATGTATTTTAATGATTAAAACTCTAATCCTATTCCTTTGTGCGTAGACACAATAAAAAACCGAACGCATTTCTGCGTTCGGCGTTCTATATTCGGATGTAAGCAATGACCTATCTTCCCGGACCGTCGCCAGTCAAGTATTGTCGGCACAGAGCAGCTTAACTACCGTGTTCGGAATGGGAACGGGTGGACCCTGCACGTTAAAATCACTTACTACCGAATTTTGTGTTGGCATTGACCTATCTTCCCGGACCGTCGCCAGTCAAGTATTGTCGGCACAGCACAGCTTAACTACCGTGTTCGGAATGGGAACGGGTGGACCCTGTGCGCTAAAAACACCAACTCACTTTCTTGAAAGAAAGTAAGCAAAGAACTTTCGTACAGCTATCGCGTGTCCTTCCAAAGCTCTCGCTCTGTTGGGCTCGCTTAGCAATCTTCCCGCTTTGTCTTTCCTTAAGAAAACCTCTTGAAAGAAAGTAAGCAAAGAACTTTCGTACAGCTATCGCGTGTCCTTACTCCACCTTCGTGCATTCGACATGCTTAGCGATTCCCCAATACCTGAACCCGGATATCGCCGGCTTCAAGCCTTTGGTTTAGCTTCGCTCTTCTCTCCTCCACCTTAGTGCAGGGGACCTGCGTAGCTTTGTTCTTGCCTATTTCTCAAGATCTTTTCAGTGAAACAATTCACTGAAAACCGAATAAAGGGAAGATAAAGAACGAAGAACAAGGAAGTTCAAGCCCTCGGTCAATTAGTATCGGTCAGCTAAACACATTACTGTGCGTACACCTCCGACCTATCAACTTGTAGTCTACAAGAGACCTTACTAACTTGAAGTTATGGGATATCTCATCTTGAGGTTTGTTTCACGCTTAGATGCTTTCAGCGTTTATCAAATCCATACGCGGCTACTCGGCTATGCACTTGGCAGTACAACCGATGCACCGGAGGTATGTCCGACCCGGTCCTCTCGTACTAAGGTCAGCTCCTCTCAAATATCCTACGCCCACGACAGATAGGGACCGAAC
>JAFVTO010000078.1 GCA_017503165.1 Clostridia bacterium
CGATCTCCTTCAGAAAGCCATGCAATAAGCGAGCAAAAACGGTTCGGTTCATAATTACGGGAAATCATTTATGGACAATCGTTTTTTGATATTTTCAAATTCTCTACCGATTACCTTTTGGAAATCGGTGGAAGCAAGCGGAAAAGAATCTTTTCGAAATTGCAGAGAACGCAAAGCCTTCCGTAATAATAGCAACCGTATTACAAAGGTTGCGAAAAGCCCTCGTTCATAAATGGCTGTTGTCCTTATCGGAGAAATAAAATAAGGGTATGGGCATAGCCCGATGCGTTTGTTAAACAAATGCGAAACCGGCAATAAAAGCAGAAGAGAAAGTAACACGGTTACAAAATTCCGTGAAACTCTCTCTTCTCTGTTTTTTAGTAATATTTTTTGCTCTTTCAAAGAGTGATATTATTGCTTGCGCAATAGTGATATTGAATACTTGCGGCTTCAGTGATATTTTTTCGCCTCCAAAACTTGCGAAGCAAATATCACTCGGCGATAGCCGAATATCACTGCGTAGCAATACCACTCGCCAAAGGCGAATAAAACTGGAGCTGTCTCAAATGTAAATTTTAGAGCGTTTGAGACAGCTCCATGGCCTCCCCGGCGAGAATCGAACTCACAACAGAAACTTAGGAGGTTCCCGTTATATCCATTTAACTACAGGGAGAAATGAAAGATATTTAATGATATGAAAGTTACAAAAATAATACCAAAAACTATACCAATTTTAATTCTACGGCACGAAAAACCCAAAATACTGAGCAAAATCGGTCAAAATGCACCATATTTAGTGGTTTTAGACGGATATACCCACACCTTAGGAGGGGGGTTGTTATATCCATTTAACTATGCAGGCATATTCAGTTATCTGTCGCAGTCCGGAGAAACGGAATGAGCACGGTGGCGATCCGCCAAAGAGATCTGCTTACCATATCATTATACACGTTTTTTCGGTGTATGTCAAGAGTTATTACGATAAAAATTACGTTAAATTCATAATTTGGCGCAGTTTTTTAAAAATACCTATTGAAAAATTCTTTGATATGTTGTATAATGTAGAATAACTATTGCTTGATAATAAAGAATAAGGAGATATACAGAAATGAATAACACCGAAAAAACAATGGACAAAATCGTTGCTCTTTGCAAGACCAGAGGCTTTATCTTCCCCGGCTCCGAGATATACGGCGGTCTTGCCAACTCATGGGACTACGGCCCCCTGGGAGTTGAATTCAAGAACAACGTAAAGCGGGCGTGGTGGAAGAAGTTCGTACAAGAGTGCAAATATAACGTCGGACTGGACAGCGCGATCATCATGAATCCCGAGACCTGGGTTGCATCAGGTCATGTCGGAGGATTTTCCGACCCTCTCATGGATTGCAAGGGTTGCAAGATGCGTCACCGCGCAGACAAGCTCATCGAGGAATATGCATACGAGAACGGCACAAACGACAATCCCGCCGGCTGGAGCTTTGAGCAGATGGCTGAATACATTTCCGAAAAAGGTATTGTCTGTCCCCAGTGCGGAAGCAAAGAATTCACCGACATAAAGAAGTTCAATCTTATGTTCAAGACCTTCATCGGAGTAACCGAGGATTCCTCCTCCACCGTTTATCTCCGTCCCGAGACCGCGCAGGGCATATTCGTAAACTTCCCCGCTATCCAGAGTGCACCCGCAAAAAGCTTCCCTTCGGAGTATGCCAGATAGGAAAGTCGTTCCGCAACGAGATCACCCCCGGAAACTTCATCTTCCGTACCCGCGAATTTGAACAGATGGAGCTTGAATTCTTCTGCAAGCCCGGAACCGATCTTGAGTGGTTCAAGTTCTGGAAGGACTACTGCAAGAAATGGTTGCTTGATCTCGGTATGCGTGAGGAGAACCTTAAGCTTCGTGACCACGATCCGGATGAGCTTTGCTTCTATTCCAAGGCGACCACCGACTTTGAATTCCTCTTCCCCTTCGGCTGGGGTGAGCTTTGGGGCGTCGCCGACAGAACCGACTATGACCTCTCCCAGCATTCCGAGCACAGCGGAAAGGATCTGACTTATTTTGATCCGGAGACCAACGAGCACTATACTCCCTATGTCGTCGAGCCCTCTCTCGGAGCAGACCGCGTAGCGCTCGCATTCCTGGTGGATGCATACGACGAAGAGGTAATTGACGCGGAAAAGAATGACGTTCGCGTAGTTCTCCATCTGCATCCCGCGCTCGCTCCCGTAAAAGCAGCAGTCCTTCCTCTTTCCAAGAAGCTGGGCGAGAAGGCAGGCGAGTTCTGCGATCAGCTTGCTAAGTACTTCCCCGTAGAATACGACGAGGCAGGCTCTATCGGTAAGCGTTACCGCCGTCAGGACGAGATCGGAACTCCCTTCTGCATCACCTATGACTTCGAGAGCGAAAATGACGGATGCGTTACCGTTCGCGACCGTGACACCATGGAGCAGATCCGTATTCCTATGACCGAGGTCAAGGCTTATATCGAAGGCAAGCTTGAATTCTGATCTCAAGGCTTGCCTCACCACCTCTATCATCCCTATTCCGAAAGGCACGATCATGCATAACACCAAAAGAATATTTTTCTCCTTATTTCTGCTTGCAGTCGCGGTAATTCTCCCGATTTTCTCCGCGGGCTGCAAGGACGGAGGAAGCAAAAAAAACAATACTCAATACACCGTAGGCTACTATGAAAGCGCTGAAGCCACCGAGCCCTTTGAAACCCGCACCTTCACCCACGGTGATAACCTCACCGTTCCTGTGGTAAACAGAGAGGGTTACGAAACACTCTGGACGTTCTACGACGAAAACGGAACAGAGTTGGGAAACACCGGAAAAGTGACACGGAACATGAAGGTAGTTGCCACATATGTTACAAAGGACTGCCTGGTCACGGTTTACAATTCCTACACAGGCGAGGTCTGGCTCGAGGATTATTATCCTTACGGATATAAGTACACTCCAACGTTTGAAACAGAAATTCCCGGCTTGATCTTCAAGGGATACCGAGCAGACAGCTCTGAGGAATACAAGACCGAGTTTGAACTCAAGGATTCCCAAAACATCTGCGCCGTCTACGAAGCAATTCTCTATAAAATAACCTTCCTTGACGACGTGACCAACAGGGTTATCTATAGCACAAGCAATACGGTATACGGTAATATGACCTTGCCTTCCGCGCCGGAAAAGGATGGCTACACCTTCGACGGATGGTATTATGTCGAAGGGTTCAACGTAGTACGGGCAGGCGGAAAGGGCAATAGCTTCTCCGTCACTAAGGATATTGACTTTTACGCGGTATACACCAAGGCAGATGCTGCCGAGTAATAACCGAAAAAACAGAAGGGGCTGACTCACTGCGCGTAGGACGAAATACGTCTTACACATAGCGGGCAGCCCCATTTTTCTGCTTTGTCACAGTCAGTGACAGAATTTTCCTCCGTAAGCTTCAGCGAAGGAGCTCAAGTAGCATTTCATTGATATTTTCCATATCGGCATCCGCGCATCCGTTGCCACGTTCGACCGGCAGCATATACGCACCGAGGCAGTCGGAGGTAAAAACCGTCCACGGTTGGTCATCCGGAGTAACCAGAAGGAGCCTGGAGTTGCGGGAAATAAACCTTATATCATCAGGACGCTTATAATTACCAGACTCAAAACCGCTTGCGGAATTCCCCATCCATGCTAACAGCTCTTCAAAATTTTCCGGCATTTCAGCCTCCGGATACCCGGGACACTCCTTACGCTCACCTAATTCAAGCGGAGCGGCGTCTGTTATCATTACGATGACATGTCTTCTCCTCAGGCTTTCAGTATTCCAATCGCTTTTTATGGCAAGAGCCAATGCTTCCAGGGCATTCTCCGGCTCATCTCCACCGCCCTCGGCAGTCAAATGCTCCAAAAATCCCTCAAGCTCGTCAACCTCATTCTGATTAAAGAAATGAGATTCTGTCATCGGCTCCTTATCATACTTATAATCCCGGAAAGCAATGATCTTTATTCTGACCTCATCGCATGGCTTTCCCCACTCATCGAATCTATCAAGGATAGAACCGTATAATGAAGGAACTGCCGCACGAAAGCTGTCGATAAACGGCACCATTCCACCGGTCGCGTCAATACAAAAAACCACATCGATAGCATAATCCATCTGAGTACTCATAGCTTTTTACCTCATTTTTTATATTTCTAATTCCGTGCAAAAGCCCAGTTTTCTGTGCAATATTATATCACTGTAACCACTTTATGTCAATACCCAAAATGCTCCGAACATTTTTTCAGCCGTTCATGCAAAATATTTCTTAAAAAATAATAACAAGTATTGAAAAATCCGAGAACATGGTGTATAATTGATATATCTTTTATCTTGAAAAGAAAGGAGCGCATTGATGCGCGACACAGATATAAATTCTCGGAACATACCGGAGGATGAGCTCACCGTTTCCCTCTGTGAAAAAACGTACACCGAGCCGTACAGCACTGCACATGTCAGCTCCGAATTCCACATATCCGATACCGTGGAGATCAGTGTGGTCATATCCGGTGACGGACTGCACAGAATACTTGGCGAGGTAACGGAATGCCATGAGGGAGATGCATATATCTTCAACGGCACGATCTCCCACCAATATTTCGCCGCAGGAGAAAATGCTTTCCCAACGGTAATAACTCTGAAATGGCATGCCGACAAATGCTTCAGCGGTGAAATATCCGACCCAAGCAGCTCGAATTTTTGCTATGGAGTATTCAGGGATAAAGCGCCGATATCCTACGCTATGCTGAATTCCAAGGCTCTCAGTCGTACAGTAAGCCTGTACCGAGAAATGGTAGAGGAAACGGAGAGTCACAAAAAATGGCAGCAGATCGCCATACACTCAAGACTCAGCCTCATGCTCATAGAGCTTAGCAGATATATAAACATGGCGGATACGGCACTTACCGAGCGTCCCAAGGAATGGCTCACCGCGTCAACTGCCGCCATGCAGATAATGGAGCGGTATTCAGATGGTGACCTGACACTCGAATCGGTAGCAAGCTCGCTTTACATCAGCAAATCCCAGCTTAGCCGAGTGTTTCAGAAGGTAATGGGCGAGTCCTTTCCGGACTATGTGCGCAACGTCCGCATACAGCACGCCTGTGAGCTTCTGAGAGATACAGAGCTTACGAATGAGGAAATAGTGGGAAAATGCGGTCTTAAGGATATTCCCTCATTCTATCGGCTTTTCAAATCGGTAATGGGAATGACGCCATATCAATACAGAACCAACCGTGCGGTTTCCGAGGACACCTCCGGCATTCTCGGAGATATATCTCTGGCAGTACAGCGAGGAAATGTGAAAAAAGTACAGGAGCTTGTACTATCCGCCCTTAACAGCGGTATCAAAGCCAATGATATACTTGAGGACGGTCTGATCCATGCCATCAACACAGTAGGAAATAAGTTTAAAAACAACGATGTCTTTGTTCCGGAGGTTCTGGTAGCCGCAAGAGCCATAAACACTGCTTTCAGCACCGTTCGCCAATATCTTACCGAGGGCGATTTTGTTTTCAAAGGAAGAGTTTGCATCGGAACAGTACAGGGTGACCTGCACGACATTGGAAAGAATCTGGTAAGGATCATGCTGGAGACCAAGGGCTTTGAGGTCATAGATCTCGGAACGGACGTTGCAGCGAAACGTTTTGTTGACGTGGCAATAGAAAGGGATTGTCAGATCATCTGCTGCTCCGCGTTGCTTACCACTACTATCGGTGTAATGGCAGATGTAGTCCGAGAGGCAGAGATAAGAGGAGTCAGAGATCGTGTAAAAATAATGATAGGTGGCGCTCCTGCATCAGAGGAATTCTGCCGTGAGATAGGAGCAGACGTATATACCTCCGATGCCGCCAGCGCCCCGGATGCCGCTTTAAAGCTGATCGAAAACAAATAAACAAATAGTATACCCACCGTTAAGAATCTGAAAAAACTAAAAGGAGAAACGCTATGTTCAAAACCAAGTACCGTGCAGTATTGGATGAATATGAAAAATTCTGGGAAAGAAAAAATGAAGTTCGTCCGATTCTTAACCTTACATATCGCAAGGAGGGAACCACTCCCTACAGGGCTCCGGCGAATCTGGTGGAAAGATGGCTGGACGAGGAATTCATTTTCACGGCACACAAGCATAACCTTGAAGTCAACGGTTATCTGGCAGAAGGAATCCCCTTTCTGTTCACAAACTTAGGTCCCGGCTGTCTTGCAGCATGTATAGGAGGCAGCTACAAGCTTGCCCCGAGAACCGTATGGTTTGACCGCGATCCCATTGTAAACGACTGGGAAAATCCCCCGGAAATTGCGCTGAACGAACAAAGCGAAATGTGGCAGCATCTGATGCGCTTGCAGAATAAGTATTCCACCGATCCCGATGTATGCTTTTCCATCACAGACCTGGGAGGTATAATGGACGTAGTAGCTTCTCTCCGTTCAACAGAGCCGCTGCTATACGACCTGTACGACTATCCCGATGAGGTCAGAGCCTTCACCAAAAAGGTAACTGAGCTTTGGTTTAAGGCGTTCGACAGCCAGGTAGAGCAGGTTCGCAAGGCCGGGCTCCCGTTTAACAGCTGGATGAACATTCCTTCAGAAAAGCCATGGTATCCATTGCAGTGTGACTTCTGCGCCATGATATCACCGAAGCAATTCGAGCAATTCGTGCTTCCCGAGCTTGTGCAGCAGGTAAACTACATGGATCGCTCCATATACCATCTGGACGGACCGGGCGAAATACCGCATATAGATATGCTGCTTGACATTCCCGGGCTCACAGGAATCCAATGGACGTCGGGTGACGGAGAACGTCCGCTGTGGGACGAAAAATGGTTCGGTCTTTACAAAAAAATACAGGATAAAAAGAAAAATCTGGTTCTTCTCGGCGGTATAAATGAAAGAGATATGGCAGGTGCCGAGAGACTCATAAAGAGCATAGATCCCACCGGAGTATACATATCCATCTGGGCTTCCGGTCGCGAGAAGGCTGAGGATATAGTCGAAAAGGTAACCCGCTGGTCAGAATAAGGACAGCGAATACAATACAATTTATACAAAAGGAGAAAAAGATATATGGTAAAGCTTTCAAGTGAAACCTTGGCACTGCTCGAGGATATCGAACGTTGCATTGATCCCGAAACCGAGGATGATTTCATAAAGCAGTGGGAAGACTTTCTCTACGACCGTTTCGAGGGCGATATATTCTCTCCTAAGAGAAAAAAGCTTGCAACCCCTAAGGTAAGTATCCCGGGAGTTAATATCAATGACGCCATTGTAGACTATGACCTGATGCTCCGCCATCAGCTCCTGCCGGTATTGGGCGTGCTCAGGCGTGAAAACCTGAATATCTGCGTTCGTTCAAATTACGGAACGGGAATAATGACCTCCCTTTTCGGCGCGGAGATATTCACCATGCCCAGAGAAAACAATACTCTTCCCACCACACGGTCACTCAACGATACCGACAAGCTGCGGGAGATAGTGGAAAAGGGTATTCCCGATCTGAATACCGGATTCGGAAGACGTGTTTTTGAATTCGGAGAGCTGTGCAAGGAGGCATTCTCCAAATATCCCAAGATAGAAAAATATGTAACAGTATATCATCCGGATACCCAGGGTCCCCTCGATATTCTGGAGCTGCTTTGGGGCGGAGAGATGTTCTACGCAATGTACGACGAGCCGGAGCTGGTACACAGCGCCATTCAGCTTGTGACCGACACCTACAAAAAGGTTCTGGATAAGTGGTATGAGCTTTTCCCCAAGCGTACCGACATGAATCCACACTGGGCTAATCTCTGGCACAGAGGCGCGATCCTCCTCCGAAGCGACAGCGCCATGAACCTTTCTCCCGAGCTATACGACGAATTTGCGGCTCCGTACGATAAGCACCTCCTTGAATACTACGGCGGCGGATGCGTGCATTTCTGCGGCAGAGGCGATCATTACATAGAGACGATGTGCAATCTTCCGTTGATACACGGAATCAACATGTCCCAGCCGGAGTATAACGACATGGAAAAGATCTACCGCAACACGGTAGATAAGGGACTGAAGATCCTTGCATTCAAAAAGCCTTGGGCGGAAGCAGACCTCAGCCGTCCCGGTGGCTTCCATCACAATCTCAGCATATAAAACCGCCTTCGGTTACAAAACACCGAAAGATATATCAAAAAACTACGGGCTCTGCCGGATAAATCGGCAGAGCCCGTAGTTTTATTTAACCATTGCATTTTCGGGGTTTTTACCGCGTCATTTGTTCAGAGCATTCAAATCAAAAGAATACTCCTTGCCCTCAAACACCACCCGGAGTCTGTCATCTGAAAGCTTATCCACCGTCGGCAGCTCAGCGCCTGCCTCGATCGGGAACAGCAGCGTGGTAAATCTGTAGTCACTTACACCGCTCACCTTACGGGAAACGGTAATAGCCTCATGAAGATTATTTTCATTTCTGCCGTTGTACCAGCCCTGGAATTGCGGCTCTGTAGCGGCGGAAACCGCGAAAAGCTCGGGCTTTGCCGCAGGATCGTCCACGGGAATAATGACAATATCGTACTTCCTTCCGAAATCTGATATGACTCCGTTTTCGTACCCATCAAGCGGCTTTATCTCAGTGGTATCGAGGTGGAACAGTATCTCATAGTCATGGGCATTACCGTCCGCGCTCCTCATGGTATCGGAAACGCAGAAGAATCCGGGCTTGCAGAAACGCACCTCACGAGTCTGGGTTGCAGGCTTGATCATTTCCCCGCCATAGGTATCCGTGTAGGATGCAACGGCGTAATCAAAAACATCGTTGGTTATCCATCCGGCATCTATCGGCTCGGAGGACTGCAAGGGTGTCCTTCTCTGCTGGGCAAGACCGTCAACCAGCACGGTGTTGTGTCCGTAGCCGGAGAGCGCGTAGGTTCTGGCGCGGGAGATCTCGTACTGTCCGCCGCCATCGTCGTATATCAGCTCCTCACGCCCCTTGTATATGTTAATGTTCAGCTTATCCTGATGCATATGTCCGGTTCCCAGAGGGCCAACGTCAAAGCACATGTAGGCTGCATCCGCTCCCCAGTCCGAGCGCATTACCGCAAATCCCGCGTATGGAAGAAAGGCAGAGGCGGTAGGTCCGACAGGAGGCGCGCCCTCTGCGCGCTTGGTATTTACAAACCTGTACTCCGGCTTATCCCCCAACAGAGCAGAGGTACGCATGGTGCTTCTCTCGGTGGTTATTGTATAGCAGTCATTGGTTCTCGGCTGAGTAAATCCCGGGGTGGAAAGCAGTATAGCCGCGTTTACAGTCTTTTTTATCAGCTCAACAAAGCCGTCGGAAACCTCGCTTTCCAATCCAAGTGCAACGGCAAGACTGTAAAAGTTTGTAGCGCAATTGTAAACGACGATTTGATAATCCGGGGAAAGCTCGTTGTGCATACCGTCCGGTAGTATCTGCTTTTCAAGCTCGTAAAGTAGCCGCCCGGAAGCAATACAACGGTTCTTTTCCGAATCCGAAAGCTCGGTAAACAAAGCAGAAAAGGTGTATACCCCGTTGGATTCCATCATAAGCCAGTTTCCGCCGGTAGGGTGATCCACAAGATGGACAGACTGACGGTGCATAGAGGCGAGAAACAAAAGAAGTGTCACATCGTCCACAGTGGCAGATCTTCTGAAGCCGTCAAAGGTTACCTGCCAGGAGCCAAGAAGACGTATTCCGCATTCGATCGTCCTCCATGCGCTACCGGGACCGTTCCATCTTTCGGGAATGACCGTCTGCGCTATCCACTTCAATATGTGAGCGCGGAAGGTTTCAGCATATCTTTCGTCGCCCGTTCCGACATAGGCGCGGGCGAGATTCGCCCAATAGCCGTGACGGTTGAATTGCCATAGCCATTCGTGGTTTATCGGACCCTTGACAGAGGTGGGGTCAAAGAGGAAATCCACCTCTCCGTTGGGAAAGGTCCAGTCAATATTGACCTCGCGCATTATCCCCTTAACGGTCTTTTCAGCCTGATCAATGCTGTAACCGCCTTCGGCAGTCAGATCACCGATTGAAGCACCTGCTTTTTTTCGGTAGTAGTCAGCGCAAGCGGATACCGCGGCACGGTAATCCCCGGCTTTTACCGCATCATGGAATGCCGAGCCAAGCTTTTCAGGTATTAAAACGTCAAAAAGCTCTTCAAGATGGTCAGCATACTTTGCGACAATCTCCCCGCTGTCAGATAACCGGGAGACTAACTCTAAGAATTGCTCTCTTCTCTCCATAATAAAGTCTTCCTTTCAAGGCTGTTATAAAAATGGCTCATGTTTGGGTGGGTTACCGGAATATCGCAAGGCATCCTGCGGAATGGCTCCCGTATAAGATCAGTTTGACGGAATCACCCACGCGTCGTGAGTAGATCCGTAATGAAATACGGTCTTTTGGTTATTATGGTTTTGGTTACCGACAGAATTGAAGGAACTTTCGCTCCAGGAAAGATACTCTGCCTCGCAGTAAACGTGCACTGTACCCTCGTCAATATCTCCGAACCAGGAATCGCCCACCGTATCTGCTGCCTCGTTAGGGATATAGATAGACTGGCTCAATGCGAAATAAGTGGTTTCCGACTTGGCATCTCTGTTCATAACAGAGCTGTTTTTAAAATCGTAGTCCCTGGCAAAAACCACTTCATCTACCTTGATGCGACCTCCCAGGTGCACCATCTCCAAGCGACAAGCACCGCTCAAAACAAGCGTGTGTATATCACCGCTGAAATTGAGGACTGTACTGTTCGATACAGTCATGTTAAACTCAGAGCACTCATAGAAGGGCGCATAATTCGCGCCGTTAACGGTCAGCTCCGAGCCGACCACCTCAACCGTTTTCAGACGGTTGCAGTTTATAAAGCATTTTTGAGTCGCAGTATTGAGCTCAACTGTGCAATCTTCGAATTTTACACTCTCGAGATACCTACAATCCTGAGCTACCTTTCCGACAGAAAAGCTTCCGCCGCGGAAAACTACCTTTTTAAGACTTTCGCCGTTAGTAAAGCAATTTTTTGCCACCGTAATAATATCATCGTCGTCACCGCCGAGAATGGTAACCTCTTCAACCGTTGAATCCTTAAGCAGAGTGGATGTTATCCGGACCACCTTCAAACCGTCGTATTCAGATTTAACGGTAACGGATGTATTACCCGCTTCGACACCTACAATCACTATGTCACCGTCGCTGTTTTCCGTATATATAACTCCACTTCCCTCAGGATCAACTACGTATCCGTCTATCCAAAGGCGTCCTTTGCTGTTATCGAGAAGGATCCCGTATGCAATAAAACCGGAGACGGTAATAACAATACTGAGAACCAACGCCGCCACATCAGATGCACCGAACCTGGAGCTTACCGTACCAATAAACACCACCACCAAGTCAACGGCGCCCACCAGAAACAGCACGAATCCCACCTTAGCCATGGCAAGAGCGACTCCGCTATACATATTCAAGTTCAGCCACAGAAGAAGCAAACCGATCGCCGCCAAAGCAGTCCCGAGAATACACCAGAAAAGCCATTGGGTAAGCATCTTACAGAAATTCTCCTTGCGTTGCCGCTTTGCCGCCTCCTTTGCGGCTGCCGCCTGCTGAGCTAAGGAAAGCTCATTCTCACTTCTCACAACTATAATCCTCCAACCGATCAATTAGTTATTTTGCGCCGTATCCCCGCTTTTTTACGTTTCAGCCAAAGCAAAAGCCCTTTTCAAGCGACGGATCCGGTGCGCATTCAATGGAGATTATATCACATTGAATAAAAAAAGTCAATATAAGGAAGAGGTTTTATTGACGGTAAACACTGTTTTTTGCTATGACCTGAGCAGTAATTCCTTTTTTCCGCAATAATCAACAATAATCCCGCTTCCTCCCTTGACGACTTTTCCAATTTATGCTATACTGCCAATATATGCATCAAACATTCAAATTCTTAAACGACGCCCGCCATCACACTTTCCGTCGAAGGGCACCCTGATCATGTCAGTTAAAGGGTAGGTTGATCGGTAAACTCAGGGAAAGGAGTGCGTAATGAACCCTGCCATCGAATTATCCAAGACCTTGCGCAACAGTCCTTTTTATTACCGCCCACTTTGTTTGACCTCCGCAGTATTTGTGCTTTCTTTGTCCGCTTGCGTTCTCTTCGGGTGGATAGCCATGCTTTTCACTGCAATACCCGTACTTATTTACGCGGTTTTCTGGTTTCGCAGGCTCGGCTCATATCGCTTGATCCTTCCGTGGATAATGCTTGCAGTTCTTGCGTTGACAGCGGCAGTTTTTGGCGTATACTCCTTTCAACGCGGCAAAACTCTGGAAATTGCGTTATCAGATGAAGCGCAAACCTCGGAGTCAGAAACCCCAAATAGCAAAAAGTCGGTAATGGCTGAGGTAGTGAGTGAATACTACTCGGAGGTCTTTGGCTCAAGCCACTATGTAAAGCTCCTGGAAATAGACGGAGAAAAGGTGTACGGTCACGCAGTGCTCGAATCGGAGGATCCGTTGAATGCTCAAGCCTACGATATTATCCGCGCTGATTGCACCTTCTCGGAATACACGAATATAG
>JAFVTO010000079.1 GCA_017503165.1 Clostridia bacterium
GTATGCTATACCGGCACTATCGTAGCCTCTGTATTCAAGGTGCACCAATCCTTCACGGACAAGCCTGAAGGCATCCTTGGTCCCGCTGAAGCCAATTATTCCGCACATTTTATTTCCTTTCTTGGGAGTGTAATTAAGTTTTTACTGAGTCGTTCTACTTTAATACTGCTGTAATAAGCTCCGCTAATTCTTTTACCACAGATGAAATAAGCGCGCTGTCGGAGCCTTCTGCCATAACACGGATAAATGGCTCGGTTCCGGACGGACGCACCAATACGCGTCCCGTATTTGCAAGTCTTTCTGAAGCGGAGAGTATGGCTTCTTTTATACTCAGATCGGTAAAGAACCGCAGTTTGCCCTCAGCACTAACCTTTACGTTTATTATTTCCTGGGGATATTTTTTCATTACGGAGGCAAGCTCTCTGAGCGGCTTGTTTGTTCTTTTCATTAATGAAAGAACCTTCAATGCGGTAAGCATACCGTCGCCCGTGGTGGCATATTCTCTGAAGATAATATGCCCGGACTGCTCTCCGCCAAGTACAAAATCACCAAGAACCATTTCCTCCAGAACAAATTTATCTCCAACCTTGGTAGCTATGAAGTTTATTCCGTTTTCGCGGCAAAACTCGGTGAAACCGTAATTTGTCATTACCGTGCCGACTACCGTATCGTGCTTTAGTGTGCCGTTTTTTTTCATATCAAGAGCGCACATAGCCATTATCATGTCGCCGTCAACCTCATTGCCCTCGGAGTCAACGCAAAGGCATCTGTCGGCGTCGCCGTCAAACGCAAACCCAGCGTCCAAGGCGTGCTCACGGACATATCTGCTTAGTCCTTCAAGGTGGGTTGAACCGCAGTCCTTATTTATATTTGTTCCATCGGGCTCAGCGGATAGGATGTGGACTTGTGCGCCACTTCCGGTAAACATCATCGGTGCGCTTCGGCTTGCTGATCCGTTAGAGCAATCTATTGCTATTTTTAATCCGCTCAGATCAAGTGATATGCTATTACGCAGATACTCTAAATATTCACCGTGATCCTCTTCAACAGAAACCTCCACTTTTCCGATACTGTCGCCGATTGGGGAGGGGAATGGCTTATTCCCCGATATCAGAGCTTCTATTCTTTCTTCAAGCTCATCCGGAAGCTTGAAGCCGTCCGATGAAAATACTTTTATTCCGTTGTATTCTCCGGGATTGTGTGAGGCAGAGACCATTATCCCGGCGGTTGCTCTAAGCCTTTTTGTAAGGTACGCCAATCCTGGTGTGGTGACGGTGCCGAGGTAACGCGCATCGGAGCCCACGGAGCAAATACCTGATATCAGTGAAGCGCAAAGCATATCGGAGGAGCGTCGTGTATCGCTTCCTATAAGGATTTTAAGCGGATAACCGCTTTGGTTTTCAAGCACGGTGGCAACAGCTCTTCCTATTGACATTGCCAGCTCGCAGCTTAATTCAGTGTTTGCAATACCGCGCACACCGTCGGTTCCGAAAAGTCTTCCCATTGTTATTCACTCCTTAACTGTTTAGTGTTAATATCAACTATTTCATTTCGTCCTTTATATATACAGTTTTCAGGTATATATCCGCGTACCGAGGACAAAGGATATATTCTCGAACAGTTTGAAACAACAGTTCCGGGATTCAGGACAGCACCGCATCCGATCTCTACATTGTTACCTATCATGGCACCAAGCTTTGTGAGATTGCTTTCTATTTTTTCCTTTCCGTAATCTATTGCTATCGAAGAACGGTCTCCCTTTACATTGGATAGTATTGCTCCTGCGCCGAGATGAGCCCTATATCCCAAAACGGAATCTCCGACATAGTTGTAATGAGGAACCTGGACATTATCAAATAAGACACAGTTTTTAAGCTCTGTGCTGTTGCCGACAACAGTTTTTTTCCCTACAATGACTGAACCGCGGATGTATGCACAATGGCGTATATCGGCATTTTCGTCTATTATACATGGTGCATTAATGAGTGCGCTTTCGGCAATTGTTGCACTTTTGGCTATCCAGATATTTTCTTTCGGGGAATAAAAGATGTCAGTCGGCAATTTTTTCCCCAAGGAGATTATATTTTCACTGAGAACGGATAGAGTTTGGTGAGGATATTCAGTTTTTCGGAACAGCTCGGAGATAACGGTGTGTGTGAGATCGTAGTCTTTTAAAATAAAACTTTTCATGTATATAAGTATGTCCCCTTTTTAAGGTTTATATTTCATTATATCCTTAAAAGCGAAAAGTGTTTACCGTTTGGAAATAAAAAAAGCTGTCTCCCTTACAAAAGCTGAAAGAGAGAACAAATCAAACCTGAAATGCTCTCTCTTTTTTGATGATTTTAAGACAATTTACCTTTCTTGTTCATAAACTTTTTGCGAAATAACCAAGCGAGAATAAAAAGAAAAAGATCCACCGAATCAGTGGATCTTTTTCTGGAGCGGGTGATGGGAATCGAACCCACGCGACCAGCTTGGAAGGCTGGAATTCTACCATTGAACTACACCCGCACGCTCAACGGTATTCATTATACACTAAGAGTACGTTTTTGTCAATAGGTTTATGTTAAAAAATGATATTAAGTTTTCTTAATATTTCTGGTATGTAAAAATTAAATAAAAATCTTTGTAGCTGATTGACATAGTGAAGGTTATATGCTATAATGAAATGTAAGAAAATCTTCTGTTAACGAGGTAACAAATGTTTTGGAATAAGAAAAAAAAACAGGATTACGAGGACGATCAGGAAGAGATTGTTGAAGAAGAGATAGCCGAGGACGAATCCGATGTTTGTAATGAAGACGGAGGAAATGAGGGAGCGGAGCATGCTGCTGCTGTAGAGTCTAAGGATGATGTTGCGATGGAAAAGGATTCCGAGCGCGAGGAAGAAAACGCCGAACAAGAGGACAGCGAAGAGGACGTGGCTCCGCCGACCAGACAGGTGCTTTATAAGGTAAACAGTCTGGAGCAGCTTGCCACTTTTGCAAATAAGCGAGGAAACGGAGTCATGCAGTTCATGGCAAAGGATACTTGTGAGGTGTTTGAGCTCAGGGAAGCGCATTTCCGTATAGCACAGGTTTGGGGAACAGTTACGATGGCACGGGAATGCTCCGCGGATGAGTATTCAAGAGTGATGCTTGCAATGGAAATAATTGACCACGAAGAAAATTATTACTCTCTTCCCGGACTGACGGAAAAAGAGGTGTGTCAAGCTATTGAGGATTTCTGTCGGGACAATTTCTCGGTAAACGGAAAGAAGTTTTCCCGTAAGCCCGAAAAATTCACAAAACTTCTTAAAGAAAATGACCGTCGCGAGGATTGGGACGAATACACAAAGTCACTGGTATATGACAAGCTGGAGGCTTTTTGTGAGAAAAACGGTATAAGCTTTGCGACAGAGGAAGACGCAGAAGTTCTCAAGGAGGAGGAAATGAAGGAAGATGGATCAGACTCCTGAAATTAAGAAAACCCAAAAGTGTAAGTGCGGCGCGAAGGCGGATTTTATCAAGGACTACTGGGTAGCCGAGGCTTGCGTAAAAAAAGAGAAGACCTACGATAACACGTTTGTTGCAGATCTTGAGAATACTTGCGGAATAATCAGACGCAGATACTGCAAAAAATGTCTTGGAAAGATTGCCGCGCAGAGAAAGAGATATAATTTCCGATTGGATATTATTTTGCTGATCAGTGTTTTTATTCCTTTTGCCATGCTTGCGGGAAAAGCGGCTTTTGAGTGGTTGAATGCCACTGAGGAGGCTCCGGTCAGCCCGTTGCAGACAGTGGTGTTCGGTGGATTGCTGGTTGCAGCAACCATATTGATTCTTATTTACATAATATCCAACCAACGGAAGCTGGCACGGGTTGCAAACGGTAAGTGTGACGATTTAAAAACCGTTGAGAGTATTCTTGATTCCATGAACGATGCTCTTGACGAATGGAAGGTTGTTAAGGAAGTGCCTTCTACCGATGTTGTTGTCGATGGCGACGGAAGAGTCAACTACGGTATGGAACGAAGCGGCTTCAATATGAAAATACTTATCGAGGGAACGATCTCTATTGAAGCGGTTCGCAGCAGATTCAGATACCCTATCAAAGAGGATTTTGAGTACATCAAACGTGCGTATATGAACGCAGAGCTTATGGAGGATAATCTTCGCTCCTACGATGAAAAGGAATCCAAAGAGCAGGATTTCGATATCAGAAGCTCGGTGCTTCGCCGTTACAGCGGTATGGCAGTTGAACTTGAAATTCCGGACGGAGTCACGGAGATAGCGGTCTCTGCATTTAAGGGCGCTAAAAACTGCGAAAGGATCACGCTTCCGGAAAGCGTTACCGCGATTGGACCTGAGGCGTTCAGCGGAAGTCCTGTTGAGGTGATCAATATTCCCTCCTGTGTCACAAAGATCGAAAAATTTACTTTTTACAGAACGTCCTTGCGTGAGATAATAATTCCGGAGGGTGTTACAGAGATTGGGGAAAATGCTTTCTGCGAGTGTTATAACCTTCAAAAGGTGGTCATTCCATCAACCTGTAAGCGGATTAAAGAATATGCGTTTAAGGATTGTATTAATCTTGTTACACTTGAGCTTGCAGAAGGTATAGAGGTTATAGGTGACTACGCATTCCACGGCTGTAAATCCCTGGTTCAGGTCAACGTTCCCGACGGAGTGTGTGAGATCGGTAACTTTGCCTTTGAGGAATGTACCTCTCTTGACGTTCTCTATTTACCGGATACTATTCAGTTTATGGGCGGTCGAGCATTTGACGGAA
>JAFVTO010000080.1 GCA_017503165.1 Clostridia bacterium
GGAGCTACTACATGCAGTATATAAACCTCGACAGCGAGGGATGGAGCACCTACATGATCAGCACTTCAGAGCTTTCATCCAGCAGAGCCCCGAGTATTGCCCATATAGAAAAGATCACCATTAACACCACGGGATGGACTATGGCGGACCTGAATGCCAACGCTACTGTTCCGGCGGAGGAAACGGTAGTCTATCTGGAATCCTTCGAAATTCTGGTCTACGGATAAAAATTGCCTTTTGAGTGTGTGGCAAAATGCACAAAATTGAGTGGTGGTAATTATTTACAATGCACAATCTGTATATTTTTGCTCGCTTTTTTTCGATTTTGTTTGTAATTTTTTATGCGTAATGTTGAAATTATATGTGCTTATGTTGAAAAATTACATTGTCATATTTGTCAAATGGTGCTATAATACAGATACATAAATATATTTTGCAAAGGAGCGCAATATATGAAAAAAATCAGATTCCTTTCGTTGCTTCTTGTGTTTCTGATGATCGTTCTTCCTGTTTTCGCGGCTTGCGATAAGGATGACGAAAATCCGGATGAGAGCTCAAGCAGTAGCTCGAGTTCTTCATCCAGCAAGACAACGATTGACAGAGGCGAACAGAACGAGCCCATGGCCAAGGAAGGTTACTTGATGTGGGAGGACTTCAACTCTTATGCAGTTGGAACCTATACCGGCACCGTAGTGACCACCGCCGTTAAGGATGGGGTTAGCTACAAGATCGTTGAGGCTGACAATTTCGCAGAGGGCGAAGAAGCTGCTCGCGCATTCCAGCTCAACCGTGTAGCCGGTGCATCCGGTTCTACCGATGGCGTTGGTGACTTCAAGCCGAGACTGTCCGGACTTTCCGACATTTATGTTGTTGAGTTCGACTTCATGGCAGAAGAGGACAATGTTGGTTCCGTCTATCTTACCGGACGTAAGCAGCCTCCGGGTGGTAATGCTGTATTTAACAAGTTTGTTGAGTATAACGGCGCAACCGGTCTGCTCACCGCAAACGGACTGACCGCGGCTACTCTTGAGCCCATGAGATGGTACAAGATCTCTGTTGTTCTTGACGACCAGAACCAGAGCTACGACGTTTATGTCGACGGCTATAAGGTTCTTGCCGGTGTTGACTACGAAAATATCGGCGGCTATCCCAAGAGAAGCGCTACCGAGATCAACCTTTACCGTATCAGCATGGTTGGCGGTAATGCACTGATCAATGTATGTATTGACAATGTTTGCATTTATCTCCCTGCAGATGCAGACAACCATCCCAACGACTACAAGGGCAATCTTGCAACCACCTATGAGAAGGTTCCGCTTGCAGACCTCGTTCTCTTTGACGCAGAGACTGCTACCATGGAGGATGTCTACAATTGGCAGGGTGCAGATCGTACAGCAAAGCTGAACGGCTACCAGACTATCGACGGACCCAAGACCGACGGTGTTGACCTTAAGGATGCGAACTGCATCGTTGCTATCAGCGCCGACGGAAAGGATATCCAGTATCTTGTTGAAAACTACGGCGAAGAGGTTACCGATGCTGTCGTTAACCCCGGATATACCAAGTATCTCCAACTCGACGGATATGCAGCCGGCTTCAATGAAATCAAAATCACTCCTAACGTAGATATTATGACCGCAGCGGGCGTTCCCGCAACTGAGGATATTGGGAAAAACCCCACATGGGATATCTCCAACTATCAAACCATTACCATTGAGTACTATGTTCCCGAAGCAGTATACAACAAGACTCCTGCTTATACGTTCATGGAGATCGTTGATACCGGTAACAACGACGTAGGATGGTCCTACTATTCTCACGTTAACAATAGCAACGATGCTCATTTCGTTGACGGCGGCGGATTCTATTCTCTCACCATGACTTTGAGAGGAATGGGTCTTAACCGTAGTCCTTCTCTGACTACCTTCCGTCACGTTCAGTGGTCCTTCAGCGGTTGGTCCAACGGTGCCGGAGGACAGGCGAGCGACGATTATCCTATCTACGTAAAGTCCATTAAGCTCTCCAGCGAGGGCGTAAGACTTCCCGTTGTGGATCCTGAAGAGGGCAAGGAAAACTGCACTCACGTTCTCGAGGATGAGACCACAGCTTTCACTGAGGAAGTAGTTGTTCAGCCTACCTGTCTTGACCTGGGATATACCGGTGTTAAGTGTGAGCTTTGCGGAGCTGTTGTTCCCACCGAGAATTCCGGAAATACTCTTATTCCTGCTGCCGGTCATCAGTACGGAACTCCCGAAGAAAACGAGAGAGACGTTATCTATCCTACTTGCACCACCGGCGGTGATGCAAAGGCTGCATGTATCTATTGCGGAGACGTTGCGGTTATTGAGACCTACGCTCCTCTCGGACATTCTTACACTACTAAGATCGACACTGTTAAGAAGGTGCTTCGCTTCTCCTGCGGAGTTTGCGGATACACCACCACCTCCAACTTTGCTGAGGAGGCTGCGACCTACGCAAACCTCAAGCAGGTCGTTACAGATGCAGGCCGTACTATGTATAAGTCCGGTTTCGCAGGCATCGATGCTGCTGTCGGATCCGGTCATAACTATATCGGTACCGACACCAATGCAAGCTGGTCTGTTGGAGCTATGAGATTCTACAGCCAGGGCGCTAAGGCAGAGGTTCTCCGCGACTATCTGGTAGACGAAAACGGCGAGTTCGTTCTTGACGATAAGGGCAATAAGCAGTTCGATAACGAATCTATTCCTTTCGCAAGATACTACTGGAAGTCCCGCGCTCACTCTTACATAAACGTCGACAGTGTTCACAGCGCCAACTCCGACGACATTATTTTTGAGTTATCCCTGAGACTCGGTCCGCAGGTTGACGGAAAGCGTCCGAACTACGCTGATCTTCAGATCATTGACCGTTCCACTACAGCTCAGGCATCAGGAGGAAATCTCTTCCATGCCATTGCAGGCATCCAGGATGCTTTAACATTTAAGACATCTACCTTCTCTGTTCCGCTGAGTGAAGACTACTTCACAAACATTGCAATTGCTTTCCACTTCTCCAGTAATACCCTCGACGTTTACGTTGACGGTGTCATGAAGGGTCAGGATATTCCTATCAGCAATAATCCTGCTATCAATGCAGCCGCTATGTGTCCCGATGAGTTCCGTCTTATTAACGTTAACGGCGCTTCAACTGCTCCCGAAGATCCGGTTCAGTGGATTGACGTATCCTACGTTGCAGCTTACTCCGGCTCCTTCCCGGCAGCATTCACCGATGTTCAGCTCGACGGTGTAGTTCCTGCATACAGCGGTGATATCATCAACGTTGACTTTAATGATGACTTTGATCTCGAGGCCGAAGAGAATGCTTACATAAACACCAACGGTGTAGCAAGTGTTGTTGACAACGCACTCGTAATCAAGAACACCACCGGCGAAGAGAAGTTTGTTGAGTTCAATGTTGACCGCGAGAAGCAGAATACTACTTACATTGTTGCATTCAACATGAAGGGTAACGAAAACGGCTTTAAGGACGGAGTTCTTCTCCAGGGTGTAAAGGGTAACTACTACGGTGAGGATCTTGTCGAGGATATTCTGACTGTCGATGCCGACGGAGATATCCTGTTCTACAGCTCCATCATTGCAAATACTGCAGATGATGCATTCATTGAGCTGGCAGTCGATGAAGATAACGGAATAATCAATGCGTATGTAGACGGTGAGCTTATTGCTTCCGGTTACTACGAAAATGCCGACTACTACAATGTAGAGGATGAGGTATATCTCTCCGCATTCCGCTTCGGCGCAGCTGGCGAGTATGCACTTGATGATTTCGTAGTCTACACTGGTTACTACGGTGAAGAATAATCCGAAGGGTTTCTGATTTAAACATAGCAGACCGCCTCTCTGTGCGAAAGCGCAGGGGGGCGGTTTGTTTATAGTAATTTGGTTCCGCCATCCCGTCTGCCTGATTTCTGACGGAAAAATGCTGCGAGCTCCTATGAGTTTTATTCAGTTATAGTCCTTGAAGAATTTTATAAAATAATCACTTTATTCTCTTGACAAATCACAGTAGATATGTTATAATTTAGTCAACCAAATAGATCAGGGGTGCTGACCTGCGTCGGCTGAGATAAAGCTTGTGCTTTGAACCCTATAACCTGATACGGATAATACCGGCGAAGGGAGATTGTATATGTGATCGCGCGCACTGCAGGCGCACGTTCATGACTGTAATTCTTTCGCCGTACTTAGTGTGCGGCGACTTTTTTTTCCGGAAATTAAAGCTTGAATTACAGCTCCTCTGATTTTAAGGTAATACTTAAAGTAAAGGATCTATTAAATGAATAAAACTGTTAAAACAAATACTCTCGCATTATGTGAGTGTGGAATGATGATAGCACTCTCTTTTGTGCTCGACTATCTTTCCAAGGCAATATCCGGGCTGTTTCCCAATCCGTGGGTTGCAGGCGGGGGGATAACTCTTGCAATGGTTCCGATAGTCTATATCGCATTCAGAAGAGGTAATCTTTGGGGTATCGGATCGGGGCTTGTGTATTCAGGGCTTCAGATAGCGACCGGATTTTACCTTCCTCCTGCCGGGACTGTAGTCTCAATTATCCTATGCGTTCTTTTGGATTACGTCGTGGCTTTTACTGTGCTCGGATTTTCAAAATTCTTTGCCGATATGATAAAGAGCAACAAAAATGCCGGCTATGCATTCGGAAGCTTTGTTGTTTGTATGCTCAGATTTTTGTGTAGCTTTCTGTCCGGTGTTATTCTTTGGGGAGAATACGGGACAAATTGGGGAATCGAGAATATCTGGGTGTACTCCTTCTGCTACAACATCAGTTATATGCTCCCTAACGCGATAATCACTGCGGTCATTATCGTTTCACTGTGCAGAGCGATAGACCCTGTAACGCTGAAAAGAAATACAAGAGACTAAAAAACAAAGAGCTCCGTCGGTTTTTTGCCGGCAGAGCTCTTTTTCTGAGCTGTAAAATATTGTGATCGGTAGCTGAAAGAAATGGTGATCGGTAGCTTAATGATAGGATCTGAGGTTTATGTGAGTTATTTGATTTCCAGGGTGATGATCTCCTTAGGCATTGCCTTAACCGGGATTTTTCTTCCGTCAAAAGGAATATTTTCCTGTATTCTGAGCCGTTCGTCCGGGCTGATCTTTGCGATACTGCGCAGACGTTTATCAACCATAAGAGTAAAATCAACATCCGAATCAGAGGTATTATACATTCTGATAATTCTGGCGCAGCCGTTCTCCGCCTTTTTGCAGGCAGTCAAAACTATCTTACCGCTGTCACCGCTTATTTTAACGGTCTGCAGCGCGAGGGGAAGCTTTTTGTCACTGTTTACCGTCTTGCGGAAGAATACACAGCCGTTTATGTCGGAGGATTGGACAAACGGTCTGCCGCTCAGTAGCTTTCGCATATCCACAGGAGCAAAATGTGTGAGCGGAGGTGCTATAAATAGCTCGGCTTCGTTGAATATTCCGCTGTTTTCAACGCTTCCCTCAAAAGGAAGAATAGCCAGGCGGGCGGTATTTGTCCCGAGACATTGGGCTTCCGGGGAAAGCCATTCGGGAGGAGTGAGCGCTCTGTCATCGCTCCAGTTTATTGCTCCGGTAGAACGAAGGAGCGTGACTGCGACCGTTCCTGCACGGTCCTGCCTGTGCTCGTATTCGTAAAGCCCTTCGTTTAAAATGGCGATACCTGCCTTTCCGTCACTGAACGCGACATAGGAGGTATTTGGCTGACGGCGGTATCTATCTTCTGACAGAAGAGGGCGGCAGATACAGTCGAAAGGTGCTCCTGCATAAGCATTGTCTGTTTTAAGATAGGTCGGGAACAGAGCGCGGAGTCTATGGTTTTCAGCGGTATTCTGTACCGTAATATCCACGGAAAGAGCGCGGGAGTTGGCAGGTAGAGTCAGAACGTAGCTAATGGGAATCTCTTTTTCTCCGTTGCGGTCAAGCTTAAGAGTAAAGGAGATCCTTCTTCGGCGGCAGTACGCGTTATCCTCGATCGCCGTAATCTCTGCATGACAGCCGTGAGAGGTGAATACAGCTGCGTTTTCGCCTTCTGTATGGACGTAATTATCCCCTATATCTTCGGTATCCTCAATCGCCATCAGTCCGTGATATAGCTTTCCTGTGGTCTTATCGGTGACAGTGAGGGTTCCGTTTTCATTTATTTCACAACGCAGGTATTCGTTTTCCATGTACGTCGGATCGGAGCAATTTATGCTTGAAGGCTCGTTTTTACCGCCGCAGGGGCGAACAGTCAACGTTTCATATCCTACAGCATTAATTGGGAGCATAAAACGGACTCCATACCTCTTGACATTAACCCTTCCGGGAAGATTAATGGGGGAAAGAGAGCTATAGCCTCCATCCTTCACATATACAGTGACGAAGGGAACATTCTTGCCGTTACTGCGAGTTATCGTGAAATTTTCCACGTTGTCGGTATCCGGTATCATGATCTCCGCTTCTATCATTATCTCGCCGCTGTATGGAACGGTGTTAAACACTGTCAGTGTATAGTCATTTTCGGTCAAGTCTTTTCGGTCGACATGATCAGCGATCGCTTGCATTCCACGGCGGATCAGTTCATCGGTATTCTCTTTAATACGGGCAAATCTATCCATCATGTGGCGGTGGACGGAGTCTACAGAGCATCCGCAGATGGAGTCGTGAGGGTGGTTTTGTATAAGGAGCTTCCAAAGATAAGTCAAGTGCTCCTTGGGATATGGGATAATGCTTTTTCCGTCAAGCAAGGTGTAAATAGGCTCCACATATCTTTCAAGGGCGGTCTGGGCGCGAACGTTCGCTTGTTTCAGATATATTCGGCTGGAAAGGGTACCTGTCAAAACGGTGGGCTCTCCACCGTATCTGAGCTCACCCTTTAATGTGTCAAGCTCTATAGCATTATCCTCGATCTCTTTTTTGCTTCGTTGAACAAATTCTGTGAGGGTATCTTGGTATATTTCGCAATTTTCGGGTAGTTTTTGGCGAACTTCATCAAGAACAGAAAGCAGATCTTCCTGGGCTTCAAGGTGATCGACTCCGTTCATGAGCAGATAGTTTCCGGTTTTCATCAGCGGCTCCATCTGAGCTACCTTCAGGCAGACCAGCTTGGTTGCCTCATCTCCGTCGGCGGGAAGTCTTTGAAGATTGTTGTACCACCATTTCATGAATTCACAATACACCTTGCTGCCGTCAGCGCCCTCCCAATATATCTGAGGAGGGGTTTCGGGAAGATTTGCGCCTCGTCCGAATACGCAGCTATCCAAGCCTATCTGTCTGAAGAGCTGAGGAAGCTGAGAGATAAGCCCAAACTGGTCTGCGGCATATCCGATACGCATACAGGCACCAAATTCGTCTGCAATTTGCTGACCGATTATCAGATTACGCACTGTTGCTTCTCCGCTGGTAAGGTAGAAATCGTTCTGAACGTACCAGGGGCCGACAAGAAGCCTGCCATCTTTTATGTATTTTTTCAGGAGGGATCGGTTTTCGGGACGTATTTCAAGATAGTCCTCTAACACAACGGTTTGCGCATCCAGATGAAAACGGTAGCTTTTTTCTGATTTCAATATGATCAAAAGATTGTCGATCAGGTCGCAGAGTCTTATTCTGAACTGCTCGAAGGGAAGATACCATTCTCTGTCCCAATGGGTATGAGATATGACCGCGTATGTTTTTTTCAATGTTGTCTTTTCTCCTTTCGGATTATTAATTGTAGCTATGATTTGAGTATATCATAACAAAATGTTTTTTTCAAGTGGATTTATTTAAATTGAGAAAATTTTAAAAAAACGCAAAACCGAGTTGACTAAATGAAATTTTTATGTTATACTTAGCATGTGAGTTTTCGATCAAGCTCGCGGGGATTGTTGTTGCGCTGTGAAAAATGCTTGTGATGAATGACGTAAGACGAAAAATGTCGAAAACTAATGCAAAATAACAAAAAGATGCTGGATTGTGACAACAAACGGCTGAAAAGGAGGATTTCAAATGGTAGTACTGAAAAACGGCTTTCTCGAATGCAAGATAAGTGAAATGGGAGCTGAGCTGAAAAGTGCGGTAAAGGATGGGGTAGAGTATATCTGGCAGGCAGACCCAAAATTCTGGGCGCAAAGCGCTCCCATAATGTTCCCCATCTGCGGCGGATTGAAAAACGGAAGATATGAGCTGGACGGAGAAAGCTATACGATGTCTAAGCACGGTTTTGCGAAGCTCAGCGAGTTTACCGTTGAGAGCGCAGACGGCAACAGCGCTGTGTTTGTTCTGAGGGACAGCGAAGAGACAAGGAAGATCTATCCTTATTCCTTTGAATTCAGAGTTACCTTCAAGCTCAGCGGAAGCAGTCTGGCGGTAACCTATTCCGCCGTTAATCTTGATACCAAAACGATGTATTGCTCATTTGGAGCTCATGAGGCGTATGCTACTCCGGAGGGAATAGAGGATTATGATGTGATCTTTCCCGAAAAGGAAACACTGTATGCCTATGCGCTGAACGGCGATCTGCTCACAGACTACACCAAGCTGATCGTGGAGGATAGCAACGTTCTGCCTTTGAAGGACGAGTATTTCTATCTGGATGCCCTTGTGTTCAGAGGAGTTAAGAGCCGATATGCTACCTTAAGAAACCGAGTTAACGGACGCAGTGTCAGAGTGGATTTCCCGGGATTTGACTATTTCCTTCTCTGGCACAAGTACACAGCTCCCTATATTTGCGTTGAGCCCTGGTGCGGCGTTCAGGACGTTGCGGGAAGCTCTTACGATATTGCCTTAAAGGAGGGGATCAACGCAATCCCCGTCGGAGAGAGGCTGGAGAGGACGCATACCGTAACCTTTGGCTAAAAAAAGACTGAAACGTTCGGGGATGGCAGGAGATAGCCGGAATATGCCGTTTCGGTATGCAAGTGGTGACGGACTGTTTTTATTTCCTTATATGAGTGACGTTTTTGCTGCTGTGCGAATATAATGTACCGAGGCGCGAACAGCGCCTCAAAGCAGCAAATCTCTCTTGAAAAGGAAGAAAGCAGAATGGCAGTATTCTACAACTATGCGACGCTTTCCTACAATCAGAACGTTACTAATTCAAACGTTGTGACGGGAGAATTGGTTGAGGTCATTACCGTTACCAAGAATGCGGTTGCCGACGGATACCGTGTCGGGGATACCGTAACGTACGTTGTCAATATTATCAATTCCGGCAACGCGGCATATACCGATCTTACACTGAGCGACGATCTGGGCACGTACAGAGCGGGGGTAACCTCGCTTGTGCCGTTGACCTATCTTGACGGCTCGGTGCAGTATTACGTCAACGGCGTTTTACAGCCGACTCCCACCGTGGCTTTGGGAACGGAGCTCACATTCAGCGGTATAAACGTTCCCGCAAACAGCAACGTAGCTATAATATACCGCACCACCGTGAACGAGTTTGCACCTCTTGCAGCCGGTTCGGTGATAGTTAATACCGCACGCGTTTCGGGCGATGGGGTTTCAGCGGTTATTGCCACCGAAACGTTGCCGGTATTTACCGAGGCGTATCTTGGCATAACCAAAGCTATCAATCCTACAACGGTAGTTGAAAACGAGCCGTTGACCTACACCTTCGTTATAACCAACACAGGTAATACCGAGGCAGTGGCGACGGATAACGTAGTGCTTACCGATGTGTTTAACCCCAGTCTGAATATAACTGCGGTGACCTATAACGGAACGGCATGGACTTCTCCCGCAAACTACACCTACGACCGCGCTACCGGAGTGTTCAGCACGGTTGCAGGTCAGATAACCGTACCTGCCGCAACCTATTCCACCGATCCCGCAACCGGAGCGGTGACCGTTACTCCGGGCACAGTGATAATAACGGTTACGGGAACTATCTGAACGTTTGAACTGATTCTGTCATAGGACTGTAAGCGCAGATACCCAAGTAAAGCATCTAACGGCTATAAGCGCTGAGGACTAAGGCGCCAAAATCAAATCCCCGGTTATCTTCCGTCCACACAGGCGAAATGATCGGGGATTTTTCTTTTTGAGTAGCAATCGCTATTGCCGCTTTTGCCGAACGCAAGCGTTTTTTTTGTTGCTTTCGGGGTTGACATGGGAGGGATTTTATTGTATAATTGCAGGGGACTGATACGGATGCATTGAGGGAAGGATGGCGTTAAGAGATATGTATAATTTTTTCGTTGATGCCACGGCTCGCGTGGGAGACAGATACTATATAGTCGGCTCGGACTACAATCATATAAAAAACGTTCTCCGTATGCGCGTGGGTGAGGAATTTCTGGTCAGTGACGGCGGGAAAAGCCATCTTTGTACTCTTGAGGAATACCAAGATGAAAGCGCCGTGGCGGTCATTGCGACAGAAGATTATCAGTCCGCAGAGCTTTCGGTCAGGATAAAGCTGTTTCAGGGCTTGCCTAAGGGCGACAAGCTTGAACTGATAATTCAAAAGGCTGTGGAGCTGGGAGCTTATGAGATAGTTCCCGTTGAGATGTCAAGATCGGTCGTCAAGCTGGATGACAGGAAAAAGAAAAGTAAGCAGGAGCGCTGGCAGGCAATTGCCGAGAGCGCGGCAAAGCAAAGCAAGCGCAATGTGATCCCTGCGGTCAGAGAGGCGGTGAGCTATGCCCAAGCCCTGGAGATGGCGAAGGAAACAGACGTGTTTATGGTTCCTTACGAAAATGAGGATGGAATGAAAGCCACTGCGGCGGCTCTTGAACGCATAAAAAAGGGATGCTCGGTGGGAATACTTATCGGTCCCGAGGGCGGATTTGACGATAGAGAGATAGAAATGGCAAAAGCGGCGGGTGGAGAAGCGGTTTCTCTCGGAAAAAGGATCCTTCGCGCCGAAACCGCGTCAATAGCAGCAGTTGCCATGTGTATGCTTTATGCTGAAATGAATACGGAGAGTGGGGCGGAATGAAAAAGCTTCCCGAAAAATACGTAGAAAGAATGAAACGACTGCTCGGTGAGCAGTATCCTCTTTACGAGGCGGCTCTGAGCCGTCCACCGACCAAGGGCTTCCGGGTGAATACCAAGAAGATCTCTGCGGAGGATTTTGAAGGGATAAACGTTTTTGGCGCCGAAAGAATACCTTACGTTGAAGACGGATTTTATCTGGATTACGAGGATAAGATCGGAAACCACCCCTTTCATCATGCGGGAATGGTATACGTTCAGGAGCCTGCGGCTATGGCGCCTGCGGAGTGCATTGATATTCAGCCGGATTGGTGGGTGCTGGATATGTGCGCCGCTCCGGGAGGGAAGAGCAGTCAAATTGCGGGTAAGCTGGGAGAGGGCTCGGTGTTGGTTTCAAACAAGATAATCCCATCCAGGTGCAGAATACTTACGGGAAATGTGGAGCGACTCGGTCTGACGAACGTGATCACTACCTGCATGGATACCGAAAGACTTGCAGCCGAGTTTCCGCGTACCTTTGACCTTATTATGGTGGATGCGCCTTGCTCCGGTGAGGGAATGTTCCGAAAAGAGGAGATCGCCATCGACGAATGGAGCGAGGATAACGTTCGGATGTGCGCCGAAAGACAAGCAAAAATATTGGATAACGCGGTCAATGCCCTGAGTAACGGCGGGTATATCGTGTATGCTACCTGCACTTTTTCACTTGAAGAAAACGAAATGACTGTTGACGGCTTTTTGCGCAGACATCCGGAATTTGAGATAGTTCCGGTTTGCAGAGATGTGGAGAGAGCAACCGTTGAGGGTATATACTTCGAGGGATGCGCCTGCGAAAGCATAGGATATGCCAGAAGGTTCTATCCTCACATTGGCAGAGGAGAGGGACAGTTTATGGCGGTACTTCACAGTACGCTTGACAAACAGCCGAGGGGAGAGCTTGAGTCAAAAACCGTAAGTGCGGACGGCAGAGCGGAAAGAGGAAAAGGGAAAAACCGTGCAAGAAAAGCCTCGACTGAGCTTTCGGCTGGCATAATAAGCGCGGCAAGGGCATTTCTTTCCGAGACTCTCTGCTCATATAAGGCGGAGAACGTAACGGAGTATAACGGAAATCCGGTGTATTTTCCGCCGTTATTTAAGGTGAAAAACGGCGTTGCGTTTTCATTTGGAGTGAATATAGGAGAAGTCAGAAAAAATTATATCCAGCCTCACCACCAGTTCTTTATGGCTATGGGGCGGGATTTTAAACGCAGGATAGAGCTTTCTCCCGACAGCGATGAGCTGAGAAGGTATCTGCACGGCGAATCCTTTGAATGTGACTGTGAGGACGGCTGGGCTGTGGTTACAGTATGCGGCTGCTCTGTCGGTGGAGTAAAGGTGGTTTCGGGTACGGCGAAAAACCACTATCCAAAGGGCTTGAGAAGCCTTGGAGGGGTGTAATGCCCCCAAACGGTTTTGTGTTTGTGAAAGGAGATTTCTTGATTATGGTTTACGATTTTACAAGAGTAAAGCAGTTTTTGGATTCGATGGCGGTAAACCGCTCTCCCGGAAATGCTATTGTTATCTGTCATAAGGGCAAAAAGGTATTTTCCTACTCCGCAGGATATTCTGATCTGGAAAAAAAGAAGCCATTTACCGGCGAGGAATACGTCAATATATATTCCTGCTCAAAGGTGACTACCGTGACCGCGGCAGCTCAGCTTTTGGAGAGAGGGGCTTTTTTACTCAGAGATCCGCTTTATGAGTACATACCGGAATACCGTTATATGGCGGTGAGTGAACAGGACGGCAGCCTTCGTGATGCGGTTAAGCCTATAACCGTTGGCGACCTTTTTTCCATGACGGCGGGCTTTAATTATAATCTGAACAGTCCGTCAATAAAGCGCGCGGGTGAAATGACAGAGGGAAGATACGACACGCTTACGGTTGTTCGTGAGCTTGCCCGTGAGCCGCTTTCGTTTGATCCGGGGACTCATTGGCAGTATTCGCTTTGCCACGATGTACTCGCCGGACTTGTTGAAGCGGTGTCCGGAATGAAATTCCGCGATTATGTGAAGAGCAATATATTTGAGCCGCTTGGGATGACAAAAAGCGTTTATCACCATACGGAAGAGGTGCTTGCCGGTATGGCGGAGCAGTATTCCTTTGTTCCGACCGGTCAGAGCAGTAAGTTCGATATAGTGGAGGCGCAGAAATACGGCTCGGCTAAGGACGGAACCTTTGTGAACGTCGGCAAGGGAGTCTCCCATATTCTCGGCCCTGAGTACGATAGCGGCGGAGCGGGTATCACTACAACGGTGGAGGATTACGCGAAGCTTGCCGCCGCTCTCTCATGCGGCGGTATATCAGCCGATGGAGAGCGCATACTCTCGCCTTATACAGTAGAGCTTATGAAGGTAAACAGAATGACAACTCCTCAGCTTCAGAAGGATTTCTGCTGGCGACAGTTTATAGGTTACGGCTACGGTCTCGGAGTTCGCACTCATATCGACAGAGCGGTTTCCGGATCTGTTGCGCCCTTGGGTGAATTCGGCTGGGGCGGCGCTGCGGGTGCAAGCTTTTATACGGATTCGGTGAATTCTATCGCTGCGTTTTATGTTCAGCACTGTCTTAATCCCCGAGAGGAATGGTATCAGCCCAGGCTTTGCAATGCGGTTTTCTCCTGCTTTGGAAATTGAATATAAAAAACGGTTTTCCGGTCTGAAAATGGTCGGAAAACCGTTTTTATGTTTACCTCTGCTGTGAGCAACAGTTGAAACGCATACTTACTTATCGGTATGCCGCTTTATGGGAGCAGAACCCCATCTTACCTTGGCGGGACAGTTCTCGTTCCAAAGAGGCTCCCAGGTGTCCGGCTGCGCTTCATGGGCGCTCCGTATTGATCTGAGGTGGGAGCAACCGTAGAATACGTCTCTTTTCACTGTGATGAGGGTGGCGGGGAGAAATATCTTGGTCAGTGCGGAGCAATGGGCGAAAGCCTTCCGCTTTAATGCTTCAAGTCCGTTTTCAAGTATGACTGATGAAAGAGCATAGCAGCTTGAAAATGCTCCTTCATCAATACTTCGGAGACTTGAAGGGAAAACAAGCTCGGTAATAGCCGTACAGCTTTTGAAGGCATCCTTACCTATGCTTTCGATCCCATCGGGAAAAACAAAGGCTGATAGCTTTTCACAGGAAGAAAAAGCAGATTGACCGATAGCTTGGAGCATATTAGAAACGGTCACGGTACGTAGATCGCTACACCACGCAAAGGTATAGTCGGCAACGGAGGTCATGCCTTTTGGAATTTTGAAGGTGCGCAGTGAGCTACAGCCCATAAATGCGCAGACACCGATAGAGGTTACTGTATCCGGAAGGGAAACGGAGGTTATGCTCCTGCAATCGTAGAACGCCCAGCC
The DNA here is from genome assembly GCA_017503165.1 of Clostridia bacterium. Taxonomy (GTDB): domain Bacteria; phylum Bacillota; class Clostridia; order Oscillospirales; family CAG-272; genus SIG673. Next base: position 14,334 of record JAFVTO010000080.1, read on the forward strand.
CGAAACAGTTTTTAACTCACGGGGAGCCACGTATCTCCCTTTTTTGGATTGGGGGCAGGCGATCAGAACTGTTTTATCCTTATTAAACAACACGCCGTCAACCGTGGAATAATTCTTGCAGCTTTCGCTTATCTCGAAGCTGCTTAGTCTTGGACAGGAGTTGAACGCCTTCTCTCCTATCTTTTCGATGGAGTCCGGAAAGATGACCTCGCTTAGCTGAGAGCAGGCGTTGAATGCGGATTCTCCAAGCGTGATAAGGGAGCTTGGCAGGTGTATACCGGTGAGAGATCTGCAGAAAGAAAAGGCAGATGCTCCAATGTGAGCTACAGAGTCGGGAAGGGTGAGATCTGAAAGCAGAACACAGGTGGAGAACGCGTCTGCCTCGATACGTTCAAGGCCCTGGGGAAGAAGTATACGTTTTAGTTTTTTGCAAGCTCTGAAAGCACCGGGTTCTATTATTTTGACACCGTTCGGAACGGTGAAGGAAATAACGTTGGGCGGGCAGAAAAACAGTCTTTCGCCGTCACGTGAAAGCAACGCACCGTTTGCCGATTTATATACCGGGTTGTTTTCGCTTACGGTTATGCTACCAAGCATCTGGCATTCCGAAAAGCAATTTGGTGCTATGCTTGTGACCGACCCGGGAATAGTGACAGAGGTGATTTCTCTGCAGGCGAAAAAAGCGGAGAAGGAGAGTCTGGAAACGTTGGTGGGGATAGTGATCTCCTGCTTTCTTTTGAAAGCATTGCCTACCGAGTTTATAGCGTAGGTACCGTCGGTCAGCTGGGTGTAACTGAATTGTTTAAGCAGTGAGCGATTGTTGCGCTCGTCCCAGGCGGTTCCGATAAAAGCCTCGGGATCCACCGTGGCATCCGGTGAGAAGTAAGAGCAGTGTAGTTTTGCACAATTTCCGAATGCGCCGAATTCGATCCTTTGGACCGTGGAGGGAATGCGCGGCTCTTCTAAGGCAATACAGTTAAAAAACGCCCTTGTAGCTACCGTATGTAAGTTTTTCGGAAGGCTTACGGTGCGCAGACGTCGGCAACCCTCAAAGGCGGAGGCTGGGATTTCCTTGACACCGTCGGGAAAGGTGACGTGAAGAAAGCCGCAATCCTTGAAAGCCTCGGGGGCAATGGAGACCGTTTCCTCGGGGAGAGCTATACGAACCGCGGTCTTATCGTTCAATGCTGTGATCTCAAGCGTTTTGTCAGCTTTGGATTCCACGGTGAAAAGCGGGATCGGCAGGACTTGCTCCACTGCCTCGGTTATTTCATCTGTGATGGGGGAAGCGCCGAACAGAACCTCGGCATCGCAACCGTCGTTCCAGAATTCATCCCAATCATCCTGTGGGAGCAGAGCTTGACAATGGATGGTTTCCAGTTTCGTGCAATCGTCGAATACGGTAAAGCCAAGGGAGCTTATACTTTCGGGTAGGTAGATCTCACGCAGTGAGCAGCATCCGCTGAAGGCGTTATCGGCAATGCTCAGTAAGCCTGAGGGAAGTGTGACCTCGGACAGCGCGAGGCATTCTCCAAAGGCGGATTCCCCTATACTTACCGCGTTTTGCGAAATGTTCAAGGATTTCAGTGATGGACAGCAGGAGAAAACGCCGCTCTCTATCACACTCAAGCCTGATGGCAGAAAAACGTCTGTAAGCGACGTGCATTCCGAAAAGGCATATTCTCCGATCTCTGTCACACTGTCCGGAATCGCCAGTGAGGCAAGCGAAGAGCAACCGGTAAAGGCGTATGCCCCGACATAGGAAACGGAATTGGGGATGAGTATCTCCTCAAAGGTGCTTTGACCGTAAAACGCCTTGTCTCCTATCCTTGAAACACAGTGCGGAATTCTTACGGTTTTGCCGAAGCAGTCCTCCTTTATCCCGATCAATTCATAGGTGCCGTTTTTTAGCGGCTCAAGGATAAAGCCCTTGGTTGCTGTGGCACCGTCATCTGCGGAGTCGGGGTCAAAGGCGTTTTTATCCAGCTCGGTATTCATGTGAATATAGGGACGGGTGAGGGAAAGGCAGTCTTTGAATGCGTCCTTACCTATGTATTCTAATGAATGAGGCAGTTCTACCGTGTGAAGCCTTATACATCCCTCGAATGCCGAATCGTCAATAAGCAGAATTCCGTCGGGAAGCACCGCCTTGGAAAAAGGCTGTCCGCGAAAAGCATTCTTTCCGATGCTAACGGTGCAGTCCGGTAGGACAATAATGTCTGCCTTGCTTTTTTTCAGAGAGGTTACGGTAATAGTTCCGTCCATGTGAAGATCGTATTCAAAGTCTGAGAGGGATTCAGCAATGTTTTTTTTCAAGCTCGGCTCCTTTCTGTGTTTAAATGCATTGATTCTAAGGCGGAGAAGGGGCTGAGTCAATTAAGCGCAAAAGCTAAATGACACAGCCCCGGATTACTATGAGAAATAACGGTTATTCAAGAAGTTTATGTATAGCTCCAAGCTATATTGTAGAGCTCTCCTGCGAATGCAGCTTTATCACCGGACAGAAAGCTTGGAAATACGGGAGTTCCATTTGAGCGTGGCTTTTTTGCAGGTGCTTGTGTGCAACCACAGATCGCTCCAGCCGGAGGGCTTTGAGGATGCGCCACAGTGAATGTTTTTAAGCTCGGTGCAGTCGAAAAATACATGGATACCAACGGAGGTTACACCGGAAGGAATGTAGACGTCGGTTATAGCATTGCTTGCGACAAAGCACCGCTCGCTTATTGTCTTGAGTGTTGAGGGAAAATGGACGATTTTCAGAGCCTTGCATCCTCTGAATGCCCAGTCACCGATAAACTCCAGTCCTTCTGAGAAATCCAACTTATACAGAGCGGAGCATCCGGAAAAAGCATGACTCCCAATGGATTTGACCGATGAAGGAATGACTATGGATTTCATGGAGGAGTTAAACTCAAAGGCTCTGTCTCCGATGGCAGATACGCAGTTTGGGATCACTATGTCGGTCACTAAATGGTTTTTGAGTCCGGTCACTGTAAAGGTGCCGTCCGCGTTCTTGGTGGTCTTAAAGGTATCATTCATTGCGCGTTCGTCGGACGGGCTGGGCGCAAAAGGTCTTGCGGCCTCAGGCGTTGCAGCCTTGGGAGCGGCTGCCCTTGCCGGAGCTTCCGATTTCTCTGCCGGCTTTGCTGCAGCAGTATTTTGGAAAGCATCGGTTCCAACAGTCGTGTCCTTTGGCAATTTAACGTCCGACAGACTGCGACAGCCGGAAAAGGCATGGTCTCCAACTGAAGCAAGTCCGGTGGGGAATTTCAGATTTCTTAACAGTGCGCATCCGTAAAATGAGCGGTTTCCGATTATGGCGAGAGTGTCGGGAAAATTGATCTTCATAAGTCTCGCGCAGCCCTCGAAAGCGCTGTCGTCTATTATCATAAGACCGTCCGGTAGGGTAGCTTCCAGCAATGAGCAGCCCTTGAAAGCCTCTTTTCCGATCGCAACGGTATTTTCGGGTATTGTGACCTTAACGGCGTGCTTGTTCTTGAACGAATTGATTGTGACGGTTCCGTCACCGTGATCCTCATAGTCAAATGCGGAAAAGTTTGCGCCGTTAGTTGCATTGCGGATAGCGAAAGCGGTGGGAGAATCCCCCTGTGCGGCTAAATCGTTTCCGCAGTTCATGCAGAATTTTACCACGGGAATCGGCTTTTTGCAGGAGGGGCACTTTGGATTCAGATCATCGGTAGGGGAGCCACAGTACGGACAGTAATTGAAGGGCGGAACAAAGGTCTGACAGTTAAAACAGATGTGATTCATTATTTCAAATTCCTTTCAGGATTATTCCACTGTCTGGTTATTTATTATCGTCGTCATCAACGTTATCTTCGGTAGTGTCGTTATCGGAAGAAAAGATCTCGATTATCTCCCCGTCGTCACACTCTGCATCTTTACCCACAGTATCATCGGCATCCACGACGTTGTCCTGCGCGTACATTTCGGTAAGCGCATCAAGAGAGACTCCGCTGAAGGCATGGCGGAGCAGAAAATATACTCCGACAGAGGAAAGCACCATTATAATCGACCAGAACTGGGAGGGGGAGATCCCCGTGATAAATTCGCCTCTTGAATCTCCGCGGAGAAATTCAAGGAAAAACCTAAAGCATCCGTAGGCGGCAAGATATACGCAAAGATTGTATCTGAAATCCTTTTTCATCACCAAATACGTACAGATTCCAAAAAGAATGAAGAGAAAAAGGGCTTCATAAAGCTGAGTGGGATGCACCGGTACAAGGGTTCTGCCGGGGAATATTATTCCAAACGGACCGTCGGTCACCTTTCCGTGACAGCAGCCGGCGAAAAAGCATCCTACACGTCCGAAGGCATGTCCTACGAGAATAGCGCAGGGAGCAATGGAGATCATCTGGATAAGTCTCCCTTTGAGCTTGGGTCTGAATATGAAATATCCACTGAGGAACACTATAACGCCGCCGATAAGTCCACCGATAAATGTTATACCGCCGTCGAGTTTGAATCCCGCTGATGGGTTTTCGATGTAATCGTAGAATGCCTGGAACAGAGCGGCAGAGCCAAATCCAAGCATTATTGCCGCAAGTGTATTGTAGAAAAAGAAATCAAGAAAGGAAGGGGATACCCTTTTCTTACTTCCGTAGTAGTATAGGACGATGAGGGCGGCGGCGACGCCTACGGAAATCATCAGTCCGTACATGTAAACTTTGAAAATACCTATTTCTATAATCGGATCCGGTAACATATATCTATCCTTTCATCTGGAAGACGAACTAATCTCTCCTTTAAATTATACAATAATTCACCATTACATAATGCAACAAATTATTGCGTGTGTGTAAAATTTGTTTGTACTGTGCAGACTCATACGGATATACGTAAAAACTGCTTGACAAAGTTTCTTAAAGGTGATATAATCATTGAAAAAAATACGGAGTAAAAAATGGCGGAAATACTTGAAATTATAATGATAGTCAGCTTCGGGCTTTCGTGGCCTGCAAACGTTATGAAATCCTGGAGAAGCAGAAGCGCAAAGGGCAAAAGCCTTACCTTTCTGTGTCTTATTCTTTTCGGATACGTGGCAGGAATTGCCTCAAAGTTTATGAATACTGCTTACATGGCGGAGTTTTCGAGAAAATGGTATGTGCTTGTGTTCTACATATTGAATTTTACCATGGTGTTTGCAGATCTTTTGCTATATTTCAGAAACAAGCATCTTGATCGCAAGGTTGCTGAAAAGAGCCAGTAAGGGAAGAGGTTCCGTAAAAGCGGTAAAAATGCGTTGAAAAAGCAGAAAAGATGCTATAAACGAAAGCAAGGGCTTTGGTTAAATCATAACCGTTGCATTTTGGCGAAAAAGAATCCGTCTGTCCCGTTGTCCGGAAACAGGGTAGACGCGGTAATAAGCGAGAATTCGGGATGCAACGTAAGAAACGCGGTAACGTTCAGCTCGTTTTCTGTCGGCATCAGCGTACAGGTGGAATACACAAGTATTCCGCCTTTTTTTACATATTTTGAGCCGTTCTCCAGAATTTTCAGTTGGAGTGACGGCAGGTCTCTGATGCTGTCAGCCGGCTTGTTTCGCAGGTCAGGCTTTTTGGCAAGCGTACCGAACCCGGAGCATGGAACGTCGCAGAGTACACGGTCAGCTGCTTCGAAAAGCTCCGGAATAGGTTGAGTGGAGTCTGCTGCACGGGCGGAAATGATGCTTATGCCCAGCCTTTCCGCTCCGTCTGTTATAAGGGAGAGCTTGCTTTCGTGCAGGTCAAAGGAGCGGACAGAGCCGCAGTTTTTCATGGCAATAGCGGCGGCAAAGCTTTTTCCACCGGGACAGGCGCACAGATCGAATACCGTTTCACCCTCACGCGGTCCAAGCGCCTCGACACAAAGACGGGATGCATCGTCCTGGACAAAGCATTTACCGGATTTCAGCGCATCAATATCAGATATTGCCCCACCGTCGGGAAGGATTATCCCATCTTTGGTATGCTTGGATGGCAAAGCGGTGATACCTGCATCTGCCAGCTCTGAAAGTAGCGCGGCGCGGTCTGTTTTCAGGAGGTTTACTCTCAATGTTATCGGCGCGGGCTTGTCGAATGCTTTCAGGATAGACTCCGTCTTTTCTTCGCCGTATGCTTTTATCCATGCCTTACAAAGGTAGCGGGGCACGGAATACGTTATGGAGAGATAACCGCACAGATCCCGTGAGCGGTCTGGAGCTATAAGTCTGTACGAGCCATCCTCTTTTTTTAACTTTCGCTGAGCCTCGCGAAGGATCGCGTTTATAAGTCCGCGGGCGCCTGGATTTACCTGCTTTTTCGCAAGCTCCATTACTGTGGAAACTGCGGCATGATCAGGAATGCTGTCCATATATATCAGCTGGTAAAGCCCCATTCTGATAAGGTACAAAACAGATGTCTGGAATTTGCTGATATCCTTTCCGGAAAGCTTGTATATCTGGTAGTCCAGCGATATTTTGCGCTCGGTAACTCCGTACACAAGTACGGTATAAAGGGCGCGCTCGCGCGGATCGAAATCATCGCGCTTAATGGTGTGATTTAATTGAATATTGGTATAACCGGCGCTTTCCTCGCAGGCAACGAGAGAAAAATACGCAGCGGTTCTTGCATCAGACATATCGGGTTATTCCTTTCGGGTTGGATTGTAGCGGTGGGGGACTTGTTTTCATTTAAATTACCATGCCTTTCTTTGGCTCTGCGTGCCGAAAGGCGCAAAGAGCGACGTGAAAGTATCTGCAGTTCGTTTTTCACCGAGCATTATCTTTCACACTACGGTCCTGTTCCGTTGAGGTCTCAAGTATATCTATCAGAGAACGGAGACTGTCGGTATCGGTTTTCTTTTTGGATGCCTTTACGGCGAGAGTAAGGTTTTCCGGACGGAATATGCTGTACGCAAGCTCGCGTATTTTTTGGGGAGTTACCGCGAGAAACGCCGCTTTACGCTCTTCTGCGCTTTTGTAGTTCTGTCCAACGATGTGGGTTTCGTATGCAAATTTTGAGGTTAAGTCGGAGGGAGAGTCCTCCAGAATACGGGCGTTGTCAACGTATTCGGGAAGCGCGTATTTTATATATTCCTCTGCGCAGTCTCCTACCTGTCTGAAGGTGGTGAAGGCTTCTTGGATGCTTCGGTACAGACGGTCACTTCTGACCTCGTAGGACAGATACAGCTCTGAGATATTTTCGTATATGTCAACGTAGCTGTAAAAGCTGTAGATCAGACCTGACTGCTCGGAAAGCGCATCGTGGATAACTGAGGAATTTCCGCCGAATAGAATATCACCCAAAAGGAATATTGCCGGAAGATCTCTCGCGCCGGCGGGACAGTCAAAGCAAATGCGGACATAGGTGTAGTCCGAGCCCTTAAGGTGCACGGTGCGAGGGCGTTTTCCGAAGTCTGCAGGAACCGGGGCGCATCTTCCCCTGCGGGGGGCATGGTAAATCCCACGTTTTTCCAGTAAAACCGCTAAGTCCGTCAGCTTGCTTGTATCGAAGCTTCCTGCCGCATAAACGAAAATATTCTCGCAGGCAAGCAGCTTTTTCTGAATCTCCTTCAGACGCGTTATACCTATTCTGTTTACTGTGGAGGGAGTTCCGGGAACACGCCCTGCAAGAGAGGTGCCGCTCCACAATATTTTGTCGGTGAAGGCGGAAAGGGAGGAGGAATCTCCGGCTTCGTAGATCTCTGCCTTGATTCGGTCCTTTTCGGGTTTCAGATCATTTCCTGTAAGTTGGAAGGGGAGAAAAATGTCGGCAAGTATTTCGGTTGCATCTGCAAAATGCTCTGCGGCTCCGGTCAGATTGAATTCAACGTAGTTGCAGTATGTGGAGCCGTCGAAGCTGAGTCCGAGAGAATCCAGCTTTTTGTATAGCTGACCGCTGTAAAGTCGGTTAAGGTGCCTGAAAACCATGTGCTCAAACAAATGGGCAGAGCCGTTTTCCTCCTCGGACTCGTACATTGATCCTGCGCGAAGGAAAAGAGAAAGAGAGAAGCTGGCGATCATTTTATTTTCGTAGCTATATATTGGTATGCCGTTTTTTGTGTGTATGCATTTTTCCATTGTATTGTAGCAGTCCTTTGGGGTTAAGTTTCCACTTTTTGTGTAAAAAGGAGCATTATTTTGTTATTTCTGTAGGCTGTATTCCGGTAATTCCGGTGAAAGGCTCGATATCGTAGCAAGGAACCGTAAAATACAGCTGCTCTCCGTCATGTGATAACGTAACTGCGTAGTAGTATTTGGAATAAATGATCCCGTTGTAAACGGTCAGCTTGAAGGGCTTGTACTTTTTGGAGATCGGAGACTCGTTCTTGGTCCATGAATCCAACGATAGGGATACTTTTTGGTCTATCTTTAGGATAGAGGTTATTTCACTTAAAGGGAATGCTAAAACACTTTCCGTGTTTGCAAGACAAATACAGTCGTTTTCCCTGAAAACGTTGAAGCTCATTGTGAAATGTGAGAATAAGGGGTTTGAAGCCTTTATTTTGCCGTTCTTGTTAACCGTGTAGGCATACATGAGAATATCGACCTCGTCTGCGGATTCCGGTACGGACAGCAGCCTCTTGCTTTCGTTTATTATTCGCTCGGTGGAGGCTACAATATCCTTGAAATCGGGGCTTTCGGTAACGCTGAGAGAGAGCGAACGTTTTTTCAGAAATATTACCAGCGCAACGGCACCAAGAAACAGCATGATAGGCCAAAGGAAATATCCGGCATTGCTGTACATCTGGCTGAGAGTAAGCTTGTCACTCAGCGCGCGCAATGTAATCAAAAAAATCATTGCGGCAAGGGAGGCGCAGATAGTCATCGTCAGATTCATCCAAAACGGGATTTTGGAGCTTTCGATTTTTTGATCAGGCTCAGACAATATCACATCCTGTTTTTCGGATACTTCCTTTGGGAGCTCACGCACAATATATCTTGCGGCGATTGGGGGAAATGATGTGTCGTTGGGTTCGACAGATTCTTCTTTTTGCTCATTCAGTTCGAAAGCAAACAAGTCGTTTTTTACATCAAGCATGAATTGACTCTCCTTTTATTGTTCATTGTTTTAAGCCTGCTCTCTCTTTATTATACATGATAAAAATGAAAAAAGCAATAGAGAAGCGGAAAGTTTGATTTTTTTCTGAAAAACTGTTGACTTTGCCCGATGAATATGCTATAATACCACTTAACTTGCCACGTGTTATGATGGATTTATATACGCGGGCGTGTGCGAAAAAAATTTCGCCACGCGTGGAGATAAACTATATTTTAAATATGCGGGCGTGTGCGAAAAAAATTTCGCCACGCGTGGAGATAAACTATATTTTAAATATGCGGGCGTGGCGAAATTGGCATACGCGCAAGATTTAGGATCTTGTGAAGCAATTCATGCAGGTTCAAGTCCTGTCGCCCGCACCAGCCGACAGTGTCGGCACCCAAGCATCGGGTGTCGATAGCAAAAATCCGAACCTTATCACACGACGGTGGGGGTCGGATTTATCTTTATTAACTGCACCAACAAAAAGGAGCTGTCTCAAATGTAAATATCAATAGGCGTGCTATAATACCATCATAAAATGAAGGGGAAGATTTTGTATGAAAA
>JAFVTO010000081.1 GCA_017503165.1 Clostridia bacterium
CCAGCTTGGGAAGCCCCTCCTTCACGGTAACACTGTCCGATGTAACATCAAATCTTGTAATAGCATAAGGGTTCTTACCGTTATCCTGCAGCTCCTTCAGCTTTTCTCTTCTTATCCTCATCTGCTCAGAGAGAGCTTCTTCCTCACTATCCTGAGCAGTTAAAATCTCTTCTGCCATTTTAATTTAATTCCTTTCTTGGGCTCTGCGCCGGAAAGCGCTCCGCTCGGCTTTATCAGATTATGTCAAGTATCTTATAGGTAACCTTTCCGCCGGGAGTTTCCGCTACTGCCTGCTCTCCTACGTTCTTTCCGATCAGGGCAATACCCACAGGGCTCTGGTCGGATATTTTGTTCTCAAATGGGTTGGTCTCGGTGGAGCCGACGATGGTATAAACGATCTCCTTACCGTTATTCATATTCAGCACCTTGATCTGTTGACCGGAATCCACCAATATAATGTGCTTGAGCATTTCCTCAAGCTCATTGATACGGTGCTCATTCTGCGCCTGGGAATCGAGTGCCTCATCGTACTCACTGTTTTCGGAAAGGTCTCCGAAGCCTCTTGCTATACGGATAGCTTCCTTTATCTCATCACGTCTGGTGCTTTTTCTTTCCGTTAATTCATCCTGGAGCTTTTTAAGTCCCTCTTTGGTAACTGTGATCTGCTTTGCCATGATATATTTCCTTTCGGTTTAAGTTTGTTTTGTTTTATTCTCAAATAGCCATTTTCCCGCCATTACGGAGAGCCAACCTCGCCGCTTACCAGATATCCGACAGCCGCCGCAAGCTGAGCATCGTCTTCATCCGTCAATCTGTAAACCACCGTTCCCTCAGGAACCGTGACCTCTATCTCAGGGGAAATACCGATCCCGTGGTAATTCTCCGAGAACGGAGGCGAATAGTAGCGGTAGGAGAACTTAAATGCTGCTCCGTCCGGCAAGGGAATTATGCACTGCATTGTGCCTTTCCCGTAGGTCTTTGTTCCAACCGATATTGCTTTTTGGTAGTCCTTCAGCGCGCTTGTAAACAGCTCAGCCGCGCTGGCGGTATTTCCGTTGGTAAGCACCGCCATGGGAAGCTCCACACAGCTTTCATCAGAGGTATACTGCTGGACCTCATTGCCGTCCTTATCCGTGATACGGACTATCGTTCCCTTTGGAAGCAGATAATCCAGCATCTCCACAACGCTGTCAAGGGATCCGCCGGGATTCTCGCGCATATCGAATACCAGTCCCTGGGCTCCCGCGGCGCTCAGCGCCTCAACCGCCGTCTTGAACTGCCCCGGAGTGGAATCGTTAAAGGTAAATACCCTCACCACACCGATTTTCTTCGCGGTCGCTCCGTCCTTATACATATGGTATTCAACAGTCTGCTGAACGTATTCCGAGCGCACAACCTCAAAGCTTCTTCTTGCGCCCTCGCGGATAACCTCTATTCTCACAGTGCTTCCGGGCTCACCCTGCACTGCCATAAGAATCTCGCTGTACTCCCACTCTGTCACATCCTCGCCGTCAACTCCGACGATCACGTCTCCGACAAGCAATCCCGCCTTCTCGGCAGGGGTATCCTTCATCACCCTAAGTATTTCAAGTCCGCCGGGATCTTCAAGATAAACAACCCGTATCCCTATTCCAACGGCGTTTCCGGCGTAGGAAAGGGTTTCCTCGGCATACTCCTCGGCAGTATAGTAATAAGCGTACAGGTCTCCCGACGCGTGCAACAGTGCCGCCGCCAACGCATCCTTGAGCAGATCCTCATCAAGCTCACCTATATAATAAGTGTTCAGATAATCGGAAATGGTCAGTGCAGACGAATAGTAATCGGGTATATCGTCCGCTTTTGAACCACCGTAGTACATCGTATACCCAAGTGACGTTATCTGGTAAGTCACCACCACGGTCAGAACTATAATTGCAATAAGCGAAGAAATGGAAACTCCCTTTTTCTCCTTATGAGGCATTGGCTGGTACGGGGGCACGTTAAAGCCGTATGCAGAGTTCTGTCTGCCGGACTCTCCGTTTTGCGCTTCGCCAATACAGGCTCCCGCCTCAGTGCTCTCATTTGTCCGCGCTCCGCTCTCTACTTCCTGGGGCTGAGGGTTGCGCTCAATATCATCCGGTCTGTTTTCCATTAAAATCTCCCAATAGCGCATGGATAACCCGCGCCCCGAGATGCCCCGCAGGGCATCGCGTGCTACGCCGTTATCCCTTGTTTTTTTATCAGAATTTTACCGGCTTTGAGGTGAGATATTTTCTGACCATCAGAGCAACCTTGAAGGTTATAGCATCCTCAAACTGACGGAGATCCAGCCCTGTCATCTTGCGAATCTTTTCAAGACGGTAAACGAGTGTGTTTCTATGCACAAAAAGCTTTCTGGACGTTTCGGAAACGTTCAGATTATTTTCAAAGAACGCCTGAATTGTCACAAGCGCCTCACGGTCCAGGGTATCCATCGGACCTCTCTTGAATACCTCCTGCAGGAACATCTCGCAAAGAGTGTCCGGGAGCTGGTAGATAAGTCTTCCGATACCCAGATTGTCGTAGCTGATGATGCTCTTATCGGTATCAAAAACCTTTCCGACCTCCAGGGCCACCTGAGCTTCCTTATATGAGCGGGCAAGATCCTTAAGATTATCAACGATAGTTCCTATTCCCACAGAAACGGTAACAAAGAACTCCGTGCTGAGAGTATCCGCAACGTTCTTGGCGATCTTCTCTGCATCGTGAGCATCCGAGTCCGGCTTCATTTCCTTGATGAGCACTATATCGTTTTCGCCCACGCCGATAACGTAATCCTTATTCTTGTCCGGATACATATTCTGAACCAGATCAAACGGGATCAGATCCGTCTTTCCCTGGAACTTGATAAGTAACGCCACGCGCTCCACATCAGATACAAAATGAAGCTCCTTCGACTTTATGTATATGTCGCTGGGGAGAATATTATCCAGAATAACGTTCTTTATGAAGGAAGCCTTATCATACTTCTCATCATACAGATTCTTTATATTATTCAGAGAAATAGCGAGCATCATGGACATCTTGTCCGCGATCTTATCCTCGCCCTCAATAAACACGATATACTCTGCCTTTGCCCAGTTTCCGATAGGGCGATAGGTATATCCTCCTTTTACCACCGAATCCGTTGCATACGCGATCTCCTCGCAGATCTCCTGCTTGGTCTCGCCTATCTTTCCAAGCTCACTGCAGGATATTATGACACCGTTTTCGTCTATCACACCTATAACGCGATCGATGGCGTCCTTCATCTGGTGTATGATTCCCTGAAACAATCTGTTTGACATAAATGCGGCTCCTTTCGTCCGAGGTGGACACATTTGTATATTATATCTATTATTTTACACGATTTTTTGTCAGTTTGCAATACTTTTTTGAAAAATTAAATAAAATTTTTAAATATTTTTAGTTAATATTGACCACAACGGCTTAAGGCTTGATAAAAACGAAGGAATTCCAGTCATTTTCCTCAAGAGAATCCAGCAATTCCAGCCCGCCTTTTCTCAGTGCCGCCTTGGCATCCTCTGCCTGCCTCTGAATAATACCGGAGACAACAAGAAGCGCTCCGTGCTTCATATGAGCTCCCACATCCGGTGCCATGCGGATAATTATGTCCGCTACGATGTTAGCACAAACGAAGTCGTACTCACCGTCTGCCGCAGCTATAAGGTCGGAAACGCCGCAGCGTATAAACGGAACGCCGTTATCATTGCAGTTTCTCTGAGCCGCGATCACGGCGTTTGCATCTATATCCAACGCATCCACTTGGCTTGCCCCAAGCTTCGCCGCGATAATGGCGAGGATACCGCTTCCGGTTCCCACGTCCAGCACCCGCTTTCCGGGCTTAAGATATTTCTCTATAAAGGTAGCGCAGAGACGGGTAGTCTCGTGAGTTCCGGTGCCGAACGCCATTCCGGGGTCCATACTCACAAAGATCTCGCCTTCCTGCGGGGTATATTCCTCCCAAGCGGGAACAATAACTATCCTCTCGCCTATATGGACCGGCTTATAGTACTTTTTCCAGCTATCCGCCCAATCGCTTTCCTTTACACCCACCGTCTCGACCTGAGCGCTTATCTCCGCGACTCTCAGCCTGTCCCTTAGAAAGGCAACCGCCTCAGGCACGCTTCTCGACTCGGGAATAAACACGGAGACCGCCGCCCTTTCGGGGTCCTTCTCCAATATCTCCTCTCCCAGAAGCTCGCCGTATATGGCGTTCACTCCCTCGCGCACATCGCTGTAGTCCTCGATCATCAATCCGTTATCCACCATACCGGCAATGGCGCACACCGTATCGAGATCAGCCACCGAGCAATCAATCTTTATCTGTGTCCATACGGGTTCTGCAGCATTTTCCATAATAATCACCATTCCTTAGTTCGGCTCTGCGCGCCGAAGGGCGCAAAGAGCGACGTGAAAGTGTCTACTGCTTAGATTTCAGCCGTGCAAAAACTTTCACGCTAAAATCCAAGCCTTTCTGTCAGTTCGGGTTTTTCTTCTCCAACCGCGAGCTCCCTTTTATTTATTCTTCTTGAAGAGATTTGCCAACTTATCCATAAACCTCTGCCTCTTGGTATAGTTGGTGTTTTCGCAAAGCTCGGCGAAATGTCTGAGAGCCTCCTTTGCCTCCTGGGAAAGATTCTTCGGAGTCTCCAATATTACGGTAAAATACAGATCTCCGTGCTCTCTGGAGTTCACCTTTGTTATGCCCTTTCCTCGGATAACGAACCTCGTTCCGCTCTGCGTTCCCTCTGGGATACTGTATTTGAGCATTCCCTCCAGCGACGGGACCTCGATCTCTCCACCCAGCACCAGCTCTGAATAGGATACCGGGATCTCACATTTAATGTTATAGTTCTCGCGCTCAAATATGTCGTGAGGACGGATAGCCACAATAATATAAAGATCTCCGTAGCTTCCGCCGTTTGCGCCTGCGTTACCCTGACCTCGCAGACAGATGCGACCGCCGTTATCTATACCTGCGGGTATGGAAACGTCCAAGCGCTTACTGAGCTTGACGTAACCCTTGCCATTGCAATTCTTACAGGGAGTCTTTACCGTCTTGCCTCTTCCGCGACAAGCCTCGCACTGCTTTTGGGACTGCATCATGCCGAACATAGTCCGCTGAGTTACCGTAACACTACCCGTACCGCGACACCTTGAACAGGTCTCGGGCGAGGTGCCCTTTGCGGCGCCGCTTCCCGCGCATTCCCCGCAAGCCTCTATTCTGGAATAGTTTATCTCCTTCTTGCACCCAAACGCAGCCTCCTCAAAGGTAAGAGTGAGTCTGAGACTCAGATCCTCGCCGCGCTGAGGCGCATTTCTGCGGCTTCCGCCTCCACCGCCGCCGAAGAAGCTACCGAATATATCTCCCAAATCACCGAAATCAAAGCCGCCGAAGCCTCCACCGAAGCCTCCGCCGCCCATTCCGGAGGAGGGATCCAGACCCTCGTGACCGTACTGATCGTAGATCTGCTTTTTCTCATCATCCGAAAGAACCGCGTAAGCCTCGTTCACTTCCTTGAACATGGCTTCCGCATCGGCATCTCCGGGATGAAGATCCGGGTGATATTGCTTTGCCATCTTGCGGTATGCTTTTTTTATAGTCTCCGCATCTGCGCCCTTATCTATCCCGAGCACTTCGTAATAATCTCTTTTGTCCGCCATTTTATATTCGCTCCGTATATACTGTCATGTTTTCTTCTTACATTTATATACAATATCCTAATATAGTAGTTTACCGCATTTTATACAAAAAGTAAATGGAATTTTTATTAACTTTTTCCCTGTACCAATTTTTTAACAAAAACAAATCCCCGTCAGGGTATCTGAGCCGCCCGACGGGGATCCTTTGTCATATTAAGCTACGGCGAAGCTCTACGCTATACGCTATATGCTATATTTTTCGTTATCAGGTCTTATCCTCGAAATCGGGATTGTAGTAGGTGTTGCCATCACCGCCCTGATCGCCACCTCCGGGGTTACCGCCGGCATTGGGATCACCCTGTCCGCCGCCCTGGGAGTACAGCTTCTCGCTGAGCTTGTAGAATGCCTGCTCAAGTGCCTCGGTATCAGCCTTGATAGCCTCGGTATTATCGGTCTTCAAAGTGCCCTTCAGCTTTTCGATAGCGGTTCTGACATCTGTTTTGTCCTCCTCGGGAAGCTTATCTCCTATCTCCTCAAGGGTCTTTTCAGACTGGAACACCAGTTGATCTGCATGATTCTTGGTATCCACCGCTTCCTTTGCCTTCTTATCCTCTTCCGCAAACTTCTCAGCATCTCTTACAGCGCGGTCAATATCCTCCTGGCTCATATTGGTGGAGGAGGTAATGGTGATGTGCTGCTCCTTACCGGTTCCCTTATCCTTAGCATAAACGTTAACTATACCGTTAGCATCTATATCGAAGGTGACCTCGATCTGAGGAACTCCGCGACGGGCGGGAGCGATACCGTCAAGGTTAAAGCGACCGAGAGTGGTGTTGTACTGAGCCATTTCTCGCTCGCCCTGAAGGACGTGGATCTCAACTGAGGTCTGGTTGTCAGCGGCAGTGGAATAAACCTGGCTCTTCTTTACGGGAATAGTGGTGTTTCTCTCAATGATCTTGTTGAATACTCCGCCCAGAGTCTCAATACCGAGAGAAAGGGGAGTAACGTCCAGGAGCAGAAGGTCCTTAACATCTCCGCCAAGAACACCCGCCTGAACTGCAGCTCCGATAGCAACGCACTCGTCGGGGTTGATACCCTTGAAGGGCTCCTTACCGATGAAAGCCTTTACCGCATCCTGAACTGCGGGAATACGGCTGGAGCCTCCCATGAGCAGCACCTTGTCGATCTCGGAAACACTGAGTCCGGAGTCGGAAAGCACCTGTCTGGTAGGCTTCATGGTTGCATCCACCAGGTCAGCGGTAATGCGGTTGAACTCAGCGCGGCTCAGGTCAGCCTCAAAGTGCTTGGGGCCGGTGGCGTCAGCGGTAATGAAGGGCAGGTTGATATTGGCGGTAGTCATACCGGAAAGCTCGATCTTTGCCTTCTCTGCCGCTTCCTTAAGTCTCTGGAGAGCCATCTTATCCTTGCGAAGATCTATACCGCCGTTCTCGCGAGCAAACTTATCCGCAATCCAGTCGATAACTCTCTTATCGAAGTCGTCTCCTCCGAGTCGGTTGTTACCGGCGGTAGCAAGAACCTCGAATACTCCGTCGCTGATCTCAAGAAGAGATACGTCGAAGGTTCCGCCGCCAAGGTCGAACACCATGATCTTCTGCTCGGTCTCCTTATCCATACCGTAAGCAAGCGCCGCCGCGGTAGGCTCGTTGATTATTCTCTTTACGTCAAGTCCCGCGATCTTACCCGCATCCTTGGTTGCCTGACGCTGTGCATCGGAGAAGTAGGCGGGAACGGTGATAACAGCCTCGGTAACGGAGGTTCCGAGATATGCCTCGGCATCCGCCTTGAGCTTCTGCAGTACCATAGCGGAGATCTCCTGAGGAGTATAGCTCTTATTGTCAACGGATACCTTGTATGCGGTACCCATCTCTCTCTTGATGGAGCTTATGGTTCTGTCGGGGTTGGTTATAGCCTGTCTTTTAGCTACCTGTCCGACCAGTCTTTCTCCGCTCTTGCTGAACGCAACGACGGAGGGGGTGGTTCTTGCTCCCTCGGGGTTGGGAATAACGATAGGCTCTCCGCCCTCGTATACCGCCACGCAGGAGTTTGTTGTTCCAAGGTCAATTCCGATAATCTTTCCCATGATAATATTTCCTCTCTTTTCTTAAATAAAGATAATTGTTTTTCTCAAATAAGATTAAGTTAATCATTTTCTGTTTCATTTCAGAGCGATCAGTTTGCTACAGATACCATTGAAAATCTCAGCACCTTATCACCTCTTTTGTAGCCGCGCTGGAATATTGCGGCAATAACGCTTTCTCCAAGCTCCGGGTCTTCTGTATGCATGACCGCGTTGTGCAGCTCGGGATCAAATGGAGCTCCGACCTCGCAGGCTATAGGCTCAACACCCAGCTTTTCAAGGGATGCCTTGCACTGACTGAGTGTCATCTTTACACCCTCCGCAACACCTGCTCCATCCTCACATTCGGCAGCTCTTTCCAGATTGTCGATGATCGGGAATATCTGCTTCAAGGCATCGGCATACGCATCAGAGTAGATCCCCTCCTTTTCCTTTGAGGTGCGCTTTCTGAAATTATCGTATTCCGCGGCGACTCTCAGATACTTATCCTGCAGATCATCCCTCTGCTTTTTAAGCTCCGACAGCTCTGCCTGAAGCTTTTCAAGCTCCTCGCTGTGCTTTTTGCCCCCGCACTTCTTCTTGCCGCAGCCATCTCCCTTACTTCCTTTATCGGAGCAGCACTTTTCGCCCTCCTCCTTGCTCTCACAGCCGCATCCGGCGTTCTCCGCGTTCTCCGCTTCCTCCTTGCTCTCACAGCCGCATCCGGCGTTCTCCGCTTCCTCCTTGACCTCGGCTTCCGTTTCCTCAGCCTCGGTGTTCAACTTCTTATTTTCCTCTGACATTTGTCTTTTCCTTTCGTTGAGTTTTCGTTATGGCAATGTCACATTACCGTCAAAAGCAACATCGCAATATCAGCGTTGCCTTCCGTCTATCCGTCCGTCTCCTCGTCTATCGCTCCGCTAAGTGCTCCGGTGCTGATAGCCTCCTCCACCTTCTCGGTAAGGTATTCCACCGCTCTGATGACCTTGGGGTAATCCATTCGGCAGGGACCAAGTACTCCGATAGCGGCAACAGATCTGTCCTTTTCTGTTATGGTTTTGAAAATGATCGAGCTTCCGCTCATGCGGTTATCCTCGCTCTCGGGAGAAATAAATACGTTTACCGCATCCTGCTGCGCTCCGGAAACCACGTTTAATATATAGTCCTTCTTTTCCAGCAGCCCCAGTATTCCCCGAACCTGCTCCAGGCTGGAATACTCCGGGTACTGCAGCAATCTGTCAACACCCTCAATGCGAAGCTCTCCGCCGTTAAGAGTTCCTATCTCCTCCATAAATGCTCGCATCAGCGGAATAAGAAGCGGAGCGGCATTACCGAGCTGAAGCTCCATGTTTTTTACCCGCTGCGCATCAATATCCGGGATCGCAATACCGTCAAGATGAGCGTTAAGTGTCTCTTCAAGCTTTGCCGAAAGCTCCTCGCTGATCTTGAAGCCGGTCTCCACAAATCGGGATTTAACTATTCCAACGCTGGTCTGCATCACCATAAGCACGCCGTAATCATTCATAGGAAGAAGTTTGA
Organism: Clostridia bacterium; assembly: GCA_017503165.1. Taxonomy (GTDB): domain Bacteria; phylum Bacillota; class Clostridia; order Oscillospirales; family CAG-272; genus SIG673. Next base: position 9,281 of record JAFVTO010000081.1, read on the forward strand.
AATTGACGGCTGTCACACGCTTGTTTTTCGGCTTGATCGCCAGAGCAGTATAATTCGTCAGCTCAGAAACGGTGCGGGACGCGCTTTTCAGAAGCTCGTCAATACCAACCAGGCTGTTGCCGACAGCCGCGCCCTCAAGCTGGTCCCGCTCATTCGGGGTAAGCTGATAATTGCTCATTAGAAAATTCACATGGTATCGGTACCCCTTTGCTGAGGGTACCCGTCCGGCTGAGGTATGAGGCTTTTCAAGGAAGCCCTTGTTCTCCAGCTCAGCCATAACATTTCTGACAGTAGCAGAGGAAAGCGATACGGGAAGACGCTCAACCAGAAGCTTCGAGCCCACCGGCTCACCGGAATCAACGTGCTCCTCGATGATCGCCTTGAGTATCATCCGCTGGCGATCGCCCAGCTCATCGTATCCGTTCATTCCCTCACTTCCCCTCATTTATTATTGACCTTGGTTGAATGCTGAAACGCTCAAAGAATCATTTTAGCACTCTCGTGCCCCAAGTGCTAACGTGGATATTTTACCATTAACCTTCCCTGACTTAAAGATTTTTATTATAACATTTTGTGAACATTCTGTAAATGCCGGAACGATACGAAATCTACTGATTACACTTTCGCAGAAACCGACAGATCCTCTGTTGCTTCTCCCCCTATCCTACAAAAAAGAGGCGGGGCACATTGAACTGCCCTACCTCTTATGCTGTTCTGTTACCACAATAATTCCGCCCATCAACGGAGAAGTCATCACTCGTCGCAGTTACCCAGCACCCCTTCTCTTATATGAGCAGACACAGTCTGCATCGCATAACAAAGCGCCGAAGGCTCTGCTTTGAAGTAGCCTACCGAGAGCGCCTTTGCTATCTCAGCCGTATCCGTAAGACCGTTTCTCATCAATTCGCCTATCATAGCCCCCACGTCTTTTACGCATTCCTCGCAACGGGCTATCCTTACGGGAAAGCCCTCTTCTCCGTGCTCAACGTCTCGCAGACCGTCCATGCTGCGAGAGGCTACAAGATGCTTTACAGGTAATCTCCTCAGCTTTTCGAGGGTAGCAAGATAATCGGAAATGCTCTTGTAGGAGGGCACTCCCTGATGCGCGTTTCCGTTGCCCTGAAGCGCGTCTCCGCTTATCAGCGTTCCGCTCTTTAAGTGAAACCAGCAAAAGCAATCGTCGTCGTGCCCCGGTGCACTTATCAGCTTCATTCCCGCAAGCATACCTTCATCGGTTATCTCCCGATCCACCAGCACTCCGCTCAGCTCCTCAAAGCCGGGATTGTGCATAGGAAACACTTCGCGGTCCTTAATTATATAGTACATGGGGTTCTGGATACGCTCACGGGTTCCGCGAGGAACAGCAACGCATATTCCGGGTGCTTCGTTTACCAAGGCGAAAAGACCGCGGATATTATCCGTATGGAAATGAGTAAAGGTCACCGTTCCCACGTCCCGAAGCGACATATTCAATTCCTTTAAGGCAGGGATGATGCACTCCGTCACCGTGTCGGCTCTTGCTCCCGCATCAATAAGCACCGTATTCTCTCTTCTTTCGCCTTTAACGAGAGTTACCCCCACCGCCTGATCCGCATAGGGAGTCCTGAGATAATATATTCCCTCGGTAACCTTGTCAAAACTGTAAACCATGAGCCCTCTCCTGTTACATCCTTGTTACCGCTATTATACCACACACTCTCACAAAAATCAATCCCCATATTTACAGTCGGGCAAAATATCTTTTTCACACACGCGGTATTTCGGACTCACAGGCTCCAATGCATTCAATGAAAAAGCGGAAAAACATTGACATCCTTAATACCGTATGTTATAATGTGTACTGTCGAAAAAGCAATATTTGGAGGTACAATATGGAAAATCACGATTTGAGCCTTCCGGCTTGGGGACCGTACAACAAGGGCTATCTTGGAGCAGCACACGTCTCGGATCAGGCAAGGGGTCTGCGATTTGATCTGAATCTGTTCCCCGGATATTACAGAAGGAGCGTTATGTGTCCGCGGGATATAGCCGATTGCGGAGCGAAGATTTTAGCGGCATCAAACGATCTGTCGCATTTTATCTACAGATACGAGCTTGAATGGAAGGACCGTGTATATCTTGATGCCGATTTCTCTTCCGTTGGTAATACTCTTACCGTAAAATGTAATTTTGTAAATAATACCGATATGCCGGAGAGTCTTACGCTGAACGCCGTGGCAAGCATGTGTGCCGCATCACTGTACCATAATGAGATCGAGGAGTATGCCGTTTCCCTTCCCGATGAAGCTGTTTGGGTTGATGCGGTTGAATATAACAGCATTGTCGGGAAATACGTTTTCCCCCGGGACGGACTTCGCAGAGGCGAAGCTATTGCCGGAGAATTTGTCAGGGGCAGAGCTATAAGGATAAGAAGTCTGCCGCAAGATACCGAGATCATTTATAAAGTGTCAAAGGTAAGGAGTGATAAAATACTGATCAGATACAGCGGTGAATGTCAGTTATCATTAAGGCTTGACGGCAAGGAATATCCCCTGAATCTTCCCAAAAGCAACGGTATAGCTACCTATACCGCTCAATTCCCACAAACAGAAATCTACGGATTTTCCGTGCTCCGAATGAGCGGAAGTGCGGATATTGACGGCTTCGTTGTCGGAAATAAAGCAGAAGAAGCAAGGTTTATTCCATCGTTTGACGGATTTGTTCCCGGCTTTACGGAAACCGAGTCAGGAGGTATTCTTGATTTCGGCGGTCTTATATATAGGATAAATGTCGACGGTGCGCAGCTCTTCTGCAGACGCCTGGTTGCCGATGATGTCGGACAGCTGCTTACAGGTGCTATACACAACCATGTTTCCGATCTGATAAGAGGAAAAGGCAGAAAAGAGCACATAGACCTATTCGTTCGCCCGATCTTTGTGGGCCCGAATTCACAAAAAAGCTTAACTGTTACAGTTACTGCGCCGAGCGGTAACACCGACTCCCAACCTGTACATGCGTTTTCTGTCCCGGAATGCAATCCGGAGGGTAAAAAATATATTCTGTCCCAGAGCATAATGAGAGCCACCGCGCTTACAAACGTGGTATACCCGGTATACTGTCGCGGCAAATACATTCGCCATAACACCCCCGGGCGCAATTGGGATTCCCTTTATACCTGGGATTCCGGATTTATTGGGCTGGGACTTTTGACAGCCGACCGAAAACGCGCAGAGGATTGTCTTAACGCATACATGATGCCCACGGGAAACAGCGACTCTCCGTTCGTTTTGCACGGAACTCCTCTTCCCACGCAGATCCTGCTTTACGGAGAGCTTGTAAGCAAAACCTGCGACAGGGAGCTTGCCAAAAAGTATTACCCCTATATAAAAGCTCAATACGAATATTTTTCCGAACAAAAGCACCAAAGGGAAAGCGGAATGTTCAGCCTTTGGCATCTTTTCTACAACTCCGGAGGTTGGGACGATTATCCCACGCAAATGCAGTTACACAGAGAAAAAAAGGAAGATAGTGTTTGTCCCGTGGTAAATACGGCATTTACAGTGCTCTGCGCACGGATACTTTCTCTGATCGCGAACTCTATCGGCGAGGATGACAGCCTTTATCAAAGTGATATAGCATTCTTCTCAAACGCGATCAACACCCACGCATGGGATGAGGAGAGCGGCTATTTCGGTTACGTTGAGCACGGTGAAGGCA
>JAFVTO010000082.1 GCA_017503165.1 Clostridia bacterium
GAAGATAAAACATTCCTTTAGATACAGTGAGAGAGGCGAAGCCAAACAATAAAAAAGAACAGCGCCGCGAGGCGAGGGAAACCGCCGTCGGAGTTTGACGGCGGTTTTACTTCGCCAAGAGCAATAAAAAAGCCCGTCGGGTGACGGACTTTTTCTATTGCGTAAACCAGCTCTGCCGCCGCGAGTTTCGAGAGAAATTCGGGGAAAGGCGGCAGAGAGGACGCGGCGCGACGAGGGAGGGAGAACAGATCAAACTCCCAAATAACATCATCTCCAAAAGTTTTGCAAAGCTTTTCCAAAAGCGACCGTTCCCCCAACAATTCGGTGGAATTATACTTGGGGGTATTTTATATTTATAACTTTACCGGACTGGTAGGATTGGACGGTAGCGCAGCAGACAGCGACGGTACTTGCGCCCTCCATAGAAGAAACGGGTACGGGGCCGTCGGAAAGAAGAGCTTCGACGAAGGCGTCGATCTCAGCGGTAGCGTTATGATTTTTTATATCGACGGGTATAGTTTTCGGTGTAGTAAAGCCTTCGCCATTTTCATCCTGTTCAAAGAGGGTAATTGAAGGAGAGGTATTATCGCAGATAATAGTTCCTTTAGTACCGTAGAACACGGAGCGCATTGTATAATTACGTTTACAGCCGATAGAAACGAAGACTTTACCTGAAACGTTATTGGGGAATTTATATATAGCAATAACTGTATCGTCTACCGGCCAATCGGTCAGTATCTTATGATTGGAGTGGGCATAGACCTCAGTGGGATCACCGGCGATCCAGCGGAGAAGGTCGACCGCATGGCAGCCACCGCCGATAAAGCCGTGTCTTTCGGGAACCATTCGCCAATTGTTGTATCCGCGTGCGGAGTTGTAATTGTGGGCGTATTCGCTTTCAACGAAAACGAGCTCTCCGATCCTACCGCTGTCAACGAGCTCCTTTGCCGCGATAAAGCCCGGAGTACAGCGACAGATCTGACCGATCATCAGCTTTCTTCCGGTCTGGCGTTCGATGCGCATCATTTCCTCGCATTCGACCATATTCAGAGCCATAGGCTTTTCGCACATAACATCCTTTCCTGCGCGGAGGAAAGCGGCAGTCATTTCAAGATGGAGCTGATCGGGTGTAACTATTACAGCAGCATCAAGCGCAGGATCGTTTACCAGCTCCCGGTAGTCTGAAACGCACTTGATATCGGGCATCCCGATGGCGTTTTTAGCTCTTTCGAGCTGTTCAGGGGCAGTATCGCAGATAGCATAAAGATTGGCTTTATCCTTGGCTATAACTCCCTTCATGTGGAGTATTGCCATTGAGCTTGCGCCAATTACCGCGACATTCAGCTTTCTTTCACTCATATTAATCTCCGTTTCTTTGTTCGGCTCTGCGCACCGAGGGGCGCAAAGAGCGACGTGAAAGTATCTGCTACTCAGCTTTTTGCCGCGCAACATCTTTCACGCTATCTTTCCTTTCAATTTTTCGAATCAGATCAGGGTGAGATAATGTCTCCAGTCCTCGGTTGATAAGAAGTGTGCACCTGCGCGGAGGTGATACGCCACATCTCCGGAATGGAAGAAATCACCGGGAACGGGAAGTCTGTCAGGATGAATAATACCGGTCTTTCCTACCAGCTCCCAGGCGGGGGATGCGGCGCAGGCAGAGAGATACTGGGACTCGGGATCTGCCCACTCGTCATCCAAAGCGCATCCGATAGCTACCTTTCTGGGACATACGCAGGCGACCAGGAAATGCTGCTCAAAGGGCATACCGTATTCATTATTGCAGTATTTTCTGTAGTTATCGCAGAACCAGAAGGGGAAATTTTTGGTTATCTGAGCTACGCGCTCTCCCTTTTTATCGCGGGTGATGGCGTCTCCGGAGCAACCGCTGTTATTAACGCATGCCATAGCAAAACGAGTATCGTTTGCGGCACACCACAGCGCAGTCTTGCCCAATCTGGAATGACCTATGACCGCGACACGGCTGAGATCCGCCCAATCAACGCTCTCCAGATAGTCGAACGCACGGCTTGCTGCCCAAGCCCACATTCCGATCTTTCCCCAGGTATACTTAGAACGGTCGAAATGGGATGCTATACCACCCGCAAAATTATCCTGACCGTCAAACGCCACGTCGTTATAGTATATTCTGATAACGGCGCATCCTGCGTCAACAATATCCTCAACAGGGAAATATTTATCGGGCAACTCGGGGCGGAAGTTTATGAGGACAAAGGTTGGAACCTTTCCGCTCTCGGGGCGCTTTGTAGGAACCACCTGGGCTATGGGGAAGGTAAATTCTCCCTTATCGGTAGGGACAGTGAGATTCAAATAGCTGACCGTTGCCTTATTGGCATAGTCTGCCTTGGGAGCCTGGATGACCTCCGACCTTACATATGCCGGAGCAGGCGGAGCATAACCGTACTCCTCGCGTCTGAGTATGTCCAGCATTTCGAGGCGTCGCTCCTCCCATCTGTCAGCTGTGACCTTAGTTCCGTCTGCGAATTCAAGCAGCTCCGGGAGCTTGCGCGCTGCAAGCAGTTCTTTTATACAATTCATTTTCTTGCCGTCCTTTCAATATTTAATAAACAATTAAAAAAACACAATTAATCACGCCATTTTGTCGCTGAGCTGGGCTCCGCCAAGCACGTGGAAGTGCAGATGCTTTACACTCTGGCAGGCATCAGCGCCGCAGTTGGATATAACTCTGTATCCGTTTGACAGTCCTTCGGCGGCGGCTATTTTGGGAATGACGCGGAAAATATTCGCCACCTCAACCGCGTTTTCACCGTTTATTCCGTCAACGGAAGGAATATGGCTTTTGGGGATAACAAGAACATGGGTAGGCGCCTGCGGATTTATATCTCTGAACGCGAAAACACTCTCGTCCTCATATACCTTGGTCGATGGAATCTCTCCTCGGATTATTGCGCAAAAAAGGCAATCCATAGCTGTGTGCTCCTTTCATTTTTACATCTGTATATCTGTGTTATCCTGAATGTATATTTACCGCGACGGAGAGAAGGCTCTGCGCCGACATCGGTTTTAACTATCCTGATTATAGCACTTTGTTTTGCTATTGTCAATATTTTTTATTATTTTTTGGAGCACTTGACAAATGTTATCAATAGCTATTGACAAACCGTCAATGCGGTGTTATAATTGTATCAAATGAGACAGTTTTCTGTTTATTAGTAAAAAAAAGACATGATGACCGGCATTAATTTGAAAAGTGAATTACGGAGATCAAGTACGATGACTGATGAAAAGAAATTGGCGAAGATCGCCGATATAATGAACGACATACCTCTTTTCAGAGCCATTGACCGTCGAAGCCTCTTCCAACTTATACAGAGCTCGGATTATCGGGTATATTTGCCGGGTGAGCTGATAGAGGGAGATACGCCATGTCTGCCGGTAATACTCTCGGGCAAAGCTGCGGCGTACGGCAAAAGCCCGGATCGAAGCGGCGTAATGCTGAGATTGCTGGGGGCGGGATCCGTTTTCGGAGTGTCGTATTTGTTCAATGACGGAGACGGGACAGCTATATCCACGGTTCGCGCAGAGTCCGAAACGGAGGCTCTGCTGATCCCTCAGAACGCGATATCGGAGCTCATACACAGAGACGGTGATTTTGCCGAGAGGTATATACGGCTTCTTGGAGGCAAGATAAGATTTCTCGGTGGCAGGATAGAGGCGTTTACCGCAGGAAGCGCAGAGCTTAAGCTAGCTTGGTATCTGATCAATCTCGACGGCGGCGCGGAGGACTGCGACGGCGGCGCGGAGATACTTCTGGAAAGCAGCATTTCAAGGCTGGCGGATATGCTTAGCATAGGGCGCGCTTCGCTCTACAGGGCACTTGGATCACTTGAGCAAAAGGGGTTTATCACTCATAGCGAACGGCATATAACCATAAAGGACAGAGCCGCATTGCGCCATTGGTTGAATGGGCAATAGACGCAAATCGTTCACGGTATCTATCAGGGAAGGCTTTATCGGTATTCCCTTCAGATATATAAAGACAAAAATAATTATTTTCAGGAGAGACGAGATTATGAAAACGAAGATCAGAATTCTCAGCTTACTTTTAATTGCGTTCATGATGCTGTCTTTGGTATCGTGCAACAAGGAGCAGGAGCCGAAGGCAGAGCCAAAGGCGCAGGTTGGCGTTCTTAAGGGTCCTACCGGAGTCGGGGCCGTCAAGCTTTATGAGAAGAATTCTCTTGTAGACAGTATAGGTAAATACGATATCTTTATGTATGAGACCGCCAACGCAAACGCGCTGGTAACCAACGTGCTTAACGGCTCTGTTGATATTGCCGCGGTTCCGATCAATACCGCAGGTATTCTTTATAACAAGACCAACGGCGGTGTCAGCATCATTGCGGCAAACGCATTGGGTGTGCTTTCTATGGTCGGTTACGATGAAATGACGGATATTAAGCAGCTTAAGGGAGTTACCATTCATACTGTGAACAAGGGAGCTACTCCCGAATATATTCTGAGATACGTTCTTGAAAAGAACGGTCTTGACCCGCAGAAGGATGTGGAGATACTGTTCTATTCCACTCCTGCGGACGCTGTTGCCGCCGCGACTGCATACCATAATCAGGGCAAGGTCAGCGTAGCTATGATTCCCGAGCCTGCCCTTACTGTGAATCTCACCAAGTCGCCCGAGCTTAAGCTTATCTTTGATATGACCGACGAATGGGACAAGGTCAGCACCACCAAGCTTATCCAGGGTGTTGTGGTAGTTCGCAACGAATTTCTCCGCGATCATCCCGACGTGGTCGCAACCTTCCTTGATGACTATTCCGAATCTGTGGGATTTGTAAACGGCAATCATTCCGAGGCTGCAAAGCTTATGGTTGAATACGGTATTGTAAACAATGAGGCAGTTGCGGAAAAGTCCATTCCAAACTGCAACGTGGTCTGCATTACAGGTACGAGAATGAAGGAAAGCGTTTTCAGTATGCTTGAGGTGCTGTACGGCTCCAATCCCGCATCTATAGGCGGCGCACTTCCCAGCTCGAATATCTGCTACGTGGCATCAAATGAGGCTAAATAATCGAAGAATATCCCCAAGAGCTGCCGTGCCGACAGCGAAAAAAGGACTAAAACAAGCGGTTTACTCCTTTGCTGTTTTTGCGGTCTGGATGTTGATATGGTGGGTATTATCTATTGCGGTGGGGATGGAGGCTATTCTGCCCTCACCGCTTTCCTGCCTTAAGGCTCTTGTTGCCATGCTTCCGCAAAAAAGCTTTTATGTGGCTGTGCTGTATACCCTCGGGCGCATCATAAGCGGCTACGTTATCGGTTGTCTGGCGGGAGCTCTGTTGGGTGCCATCGCTTATTTCGTTCCGATTCTCGGAGCGTTTCTTCGACCTTTCATGTCAGTAGTCCGCGCCACGCCCGTGGTGTCATTCGCCCTTCTTGCCTGGCTTTGGCTGTCACCTCTCGGCGTACCGGTGCTGATCTCCTCTCTCATGGTCATTCCCGTGGTGTTCGGAAACGTTTGCGCGGGACTGGAGAACCATTCTCCTCAGCTTCGGGAGGTAGCATACGTATACGGCTTTTCTCCGACAGAATGTCTGAAAAATCTATTTTTGCCTGCGGTAATTCCCTATTTTTCCGCCGGCTGCCTTACCGCGCTTGGACTTTCCTGGAAAGCGGGGGTTGCGGCAGAAATGCTGGTGGTTACCGAAAAATCTATAGGTATGGGGCTATACGACTCGAAGCAATACTTTGAGCACGCGGACCTCTTCGCTTGGACCGCTGTCGCGGTAATGCTGAGCTTTCTGTTCGAATGGATAGTAAAGCTGATAGCAAAAAAAAGCGGAAACAAAAAAGCTCTCTCATCTGAACGCGCGGGAAACGCCTGATACCGACGGTCTGTTCCCCGCCGGGCGCATTGTGACATGAGCGGGAGAACGTCGGTGTAAGGTATTTAATTTCGCTATTTCGCTAATTCGCTAATTTGGCAGTATTGAAAGGTTGGAGTAAATGGCTGATATAATCGTTCGTGCAGTTTCCAAAAGCTACGGAAACGAATCTGTGCTGTCTGAGTTCAGCGCCGTGTTTCCGGAGGGGAAACGGACTGCAATTATGGGACCGTCGGGGTGCGGAAAAACCACCCTTTTACGCATTATCAGCGGACTCGAAAAAGCGGATAGCGGAGAAATCCAAGGCCTGTCCCCGGGTGATTTCGCTATGGTCTTTCAGGAGGCGAGGCTTTTTGAAGCTATGTCCGCAGAGCAGAACGTCTCATGCGTACGGAAAGATAAAAAGGACGGCTTTGCCGTGAAAATACTTGTTGATCTCGGCTTCGAGCTCGCTGATCTGTCAAAGCGCCCCTCTGAGCTTTCCGGCGGAATGCAGAGAAGAGTCGCTATTGCCAGAGCTCTCGCTTACTGCGACCGACTGTTTTGCGAGGGGAAACGCCCCGTCTTGCTCCTCGATGAAGCTGTGCGCGAGCTTGATGCTCGGTCTGCTGTCAATGTGCGCCAATATATCGTTTCTCTTTGCGAACGTACCGGTTGCACCGTCATTGCCGTTACTCACGATGACTCCGAAGCAAATTTGCTCTGCCACGATATTCTGAAAATGTCATGAACACACTTGGGAGACACCCGCTTTTTGAAGAAAAGCATGAGTTGGCAAAGCCAACTTCGCAAAAACTTTTGGATATGGTATTATTATGGAGGTTGATCTGTTCTTCCTCCCCATCGACGTTCAGCTTCGCTCAAGTCAGGCGAGTGTGCCAATCGACATTCGTCTACCACGAAGTCGTGACTGAAAAGGATTAAAAACACCAGCCCACTTTGGCGTGATACTCTTATCGGAGTATCACGCCAGTTTTATTCGCCTTTGGCGAGTTGTATTGCTACGCAGTGATATTCGGCTTGCGCCGAGTGATATTTGCTTCGCAAGTTTTAAGGCGAATAGAATATCACTGTGAGGCAAAGCCGAACAATATCACTGCCCGAAAGGCAATATCACTCTTTGCGTAGCAAAGAATATCACTCA